>PHCA01000110.1:13069-22879 GCA_002842085.1 Chloroflexi bacterium HGW-Chloroflexi-1 | reverse complement strand
GATTCGCTGATTCGCTGATTCGCTGACTCGTTGATTCGCTGACTCGAGGATGCCATGAAATACTTTGCCTCTGTCGAAGGCCGGACCTACGAGATCGCCATCGACCACCACGGGCAGATCACCGTGGACGGGGTCGCGATGGCGGCCGATATGCAGCCAGTGAGCGGACGTCACCTCTATTCGTTGTTGCTGGACAACACCTCCCACGAGGTTGTCCTGGACACAGACGAAGAAGGGCGCAATCTCTACGAGGTCATGGTGGCCGGACTGCGTTACCAGGTTAAAGTGCAGGACGAACGCTCGCGCCGGCTGGCGTTGGCCGACCGCAGCCTCAAGGCCCCCTCCGGCGAGCTGGCGATCAAGGCGCCCATCCCCGGGTTGGTGGTGTCGGTGCTGGTAGAGCTGAATCAAGAGGTCGCCGAGGGTGAGACGTTGATCATCCTGGAAGCGATGAAGATGGAAAACGAGCTACGCGCGCCGCGGGCCGGGGCGATCCGTGAAGTGCGGACCGAATCCGGCGCGCAGGTTGCGCTGGGCCAGGTGTTGGTGACCCTACGGTGATGGACAAGAAACAATCTGCGTAACTACTCAGCCCTCTGTCATTGCGAGCGTAACTACTCTGCTTGTTTCACACTCGGATGAACCATCCCCAACTTGCCCTTTGCCAACTTGCCATTTGCCATCTGCCATTTGCCATCTGCCATCTGCCATCTGCCATTTGCCATTTGCCATTTGCCATTTGCCATCTGCCATTTGCCATCTGCCATTTGCCCTTTGCCATTTGCCACCTGCCCTTTGCCACTTGCCCTTTGCCCATCATCGACATGACCAACTTCACCCTCCCCCCACCCTTGCTCGACCCGTCTACCCTGCCGCCGGCCATCCTGACCTCGGAACCCGGCTCCTTCGCGCAGGACACGCTGAAAGTCCGCGTGCCCGCCATCCTGCGCGAGACGATCGCACTCAACGATTTCCCCGCGGACATTCGCCAGGCGCTGAACGCGCTCCACGCCGAGCTGGTGGACGGGGTCATCCGGGGTTTGACTGAAGATGCGGCCGACCGGGCCTTCTGGGACCCCGCGGGCGCGGCATTCGTCGGCCGGAGCTGGCTCGACCTGCCGTGGTACTGGGCCGAGGCGTTCTTCTATCGCCGCGTGCTGGAAGCCACCCGCTATTTTCAACCGGGACCGTGGCAAGGTTTTGACCCATACGACGTCAAGAAGAGGACAGAATGGGCGCCGGACGCGGCGCCCGCGGCCGTCGACGCCCTACTGACGAGCCTGCCCGTCGACCCCGCCGCGCGCTTCGAGCGGCTGCTCCACGCCAGCCTGTGGGGTAACCGGACCGACCTGAGCTATCCCGTCGCCGCGCACCTGGGCGCCACCGGCGAGCGGGACGCCGAGCGGGACAACCTGCTGGCCGACGACACCGCCATCGTCTGGGATTACCTCACGGGGGCAGGCCGCGAACGGCTGGCCATCCTCGCCGATAACGCGGGCACCGAGCTGCTGCTGGACCTGGCGCTGATCGACGGGCTACTGGCCGATGGTCTGGCCCAAGCAATCCACCTGCACCTGAAGCCGCAGCCGTTCTTCGTGTCGGACGCGCTGCCGAAGGACGTGCTGGCCGGGCTGACGGCGCTGCCGGGGGGCGGCGCCGCGGCCGCGGGGCTGGCCGCACGGTTGCGGGCCTATCTGGCGGACGGCCGCCTCCGGTTGACGACCCACTGGCACTCCGCCACCAGCCTCTTCTACTTCCAGCTCCCCGCGGACCTGGCCGCGGACCTGGCCCGCATGGACCTGGTGATCGTCAAGGGGGACGCCAACTACCGCCGGCTGCTCGGCGACGCGCACTGGTCACCGACCACGCCCTTCGCCCAAGCCACGGCCTATTTCCCCGCGCCGCTGGTCGCGTTGCGCACGCTGAAAGGGGAGATCATCGTCGGCTTGCGAGAAGGGGAAGCGGAACGGTTGACCGCAGAAGATCCGGCGTGGCTGGTCAACGGCCAGCGCGGGGTGATCCAGGCACAGAGCGAAATCAGAACTCGAGGAAAGGTCAGCCAAAAACCTGGGTCAGAGCTGCCGGTCCATCCAACAGTAGCCTGAGTTTGTTGAGCACATTGCGGCCCAACACGACTTCTTCGCCTATATCGTCACCAACGACATAAACCCCTGGCAGGGCAAGATCGCCGATTGCGACGTCAACAGGGTGGAGAAACACCGTGCGCCGTTCGCCCCATTGACTACGCAACCCCACCTCAAAGGCACGCCGCGCACCAATCTGGCGCAGGTAGCGAATTGGCACGATCGTTCCATCAGCACCGGTGTCGATCACGGCAGTGCATTCCACCCGAAAATCGGTCAGGGGAGTGCTCAGTGTCACCAGACACACGGGCAAAGCAGGCTCGTATCCCGTGTCATAGACGAACTCGTTCATCGTGCAGCCTCGATCCGGCCACCCCGCCAACGTAGATCGCGACGCGGGCCGGGCTCGACTGGAGCGATCAGAACCGGCAACAGGCCGAGGCGTTCGCGGACCCGCTGTTCCAGGATCGAGGCATCAGGGCCGTAATCTATCACATCACCGTGAAACATGGCAACATACTGCCCGGTAAACTTGGACAGAAGTTCGTCATGCATTGCCCAAAACGCCTCAGTTTCGATGTGGATGGCATCGCATTCTCTTTCATCAAGATATGTCCTGACCGCCATCTCCAAAACCTGTTCGACCGGACGGGTGCTCTGAGATGCGAGCTGCTCGATCTGCCAGACCAGAGTGGGCTCCTTCAATACAATTCCCATGACCTGGACACCTCCTGAACAGACATAGCGCCATTATACCATATCCCGGGTGAGCAGCAATCTCACGGTCGCGATGGAGCCTTGCCCGAGGACACCATCAGCGGTATGCTGTCTCGGAACAAGGTGGTCTGGCATTATGGCAATATACTGAGCGGAAATGAATTCAGTGCATTGGGTCATTGCGAGGAGCGTTTTTTGCGGTTGCGAGGTACGAAGCAAAGCAATCTCCTCGTTGCGATAGGGGGATTGCGGCAATCCCGATTGCTTCGCAAAAAACGCTCACAATGACAGCTTGCGGTTCTGGCTTCTAATGCACTCGTTTGATTTCCGACCAGTATAGTGACACGACCAATCTACCAATCTCCCAATCTACCAGTCCACCAACCTACCAATCTACCAGTTTCCCAATCTACCAATCTACCAATCCATCACCCCCACCCAAGAAGACGACATGATGAACCCCATGATCGTCAAGGTCTGGGACAAGTTCAAGCCTTATGTCGAGTATGAGCGCCAACGCCGCCACGAGATCGACTACTACCGCCAGGTGTGCGCACTGGATGGCGGCTTACGCTTGGCGGATGGCGGCTTACGCCTGGCTGACGGCTGATGGCGGCTTACGCCTGGCTGATGGCTGATCGCTGACCCCTGCCCCCTGTCCCCTGCCCCCTGCCCCCTGCCTCCTGTCCCCTGCCCCCTGCCCACACCCCGGAACCAAACGCCCACTTTCCTCGTCCCAAAATGAGAAAACTCTGGTATGTACTCGCCACGGTCATAAAGTGAGGTTTTGTAACTGCTCAGCGTTTTTTCACCTTGTCACCTTGTCACCTTGTCACCTTGTCAAGTATAATACCCCTGGCACAGTTTGACTCGCCTGGTCAGATCCCCAATGGAGGAGGATACCGTCATGAGCAACCGCCCTACTCAACGCCCGCCTTTCGATTTCCTATTCGCAGTAGCCCTGGCGATCCTATTGCTCGCCGGTTGTGCTGCCAAACCCACCCCGACAGCCGTCCCAACGGCCACGCCGGTTCCCCCGGAGACGAGCATGACCCCCAGCGTCCGATCCGTAGGGATCACCCAACCTACACCCGCAACCGCGCACGCACCCACCGGCCTGCAGATGCGGCTGAGCAAAGGCGCGAAAACCGCGGCGACCCCCGTGCCGATGCCGGTGGCCGTCGCGCAACCACTGCCGGCCGCCGCGGTCCAGGCCATCCTGGATCGCCTGCCGCCGCTCGCAGCCGCGCCCGCTGACTCGACGGAGTTCACGGTCCGCGCGACATCGTTGCCCGCGCCGCGCACCGGCGTCACCGTCCTGGACCTCTTCCCACCGCCGGCCACACCCGCACCCCCGGAGCAGGCCGCCGGTCCGGTCAAGGTGCTGCGCTATGCGCCCGAAGGGGACGTCCCCCTGGCGCCCTACCTCAGCGTGACCTTCAACCAGTCCATGGTGGCCCTGACGGGCTTGCAGGACCTGGCCGCCGGCGCCGTCCCGGTCAAACTGTCGCCCGAGCCGCCGGGGCACTGGCGCTGGGTCGGCGCCAAGACCCTGATGTTCGAGCCGGGCAGCCTGGCCGGCGCGGGCAGCGGCCGCTTCCCGATGGCCACCGATTACACCGTCGAGATCCCGGCCGGCACGACCTCCGCGACCGGTGGCAAATTGGCCCAAACTTTCACCTGGCAATTCA
The DNA here is from genome assembly GCA_002842085.1 of Chloroflexi bacterium HGW-Chloroflexi-1. Classification (GTDB taxonomy): domain Bacteria; phylum Chloroflexota; class Anaerolineae; order CG2-30-64-16; family CG2-30-64-16; genus CG2-30-64-16. The sequence continues at coordinate 18,387 of PHCA01000110.1, read as the reverse complement.
CCACGCCGGCGCTGGGACTGGAATCGGCCTACCCCACCGGCGGCCCGTATCGCCGCGACCCGCTGTTGTTCGCCGCGTTCGACCAGCGCATCGACCCCAAGGCCCTGCTCAAGCACGTCACCGTCCGGGCCGCGGGCGTGATCTTCCCCGTCAGGCTGGCGACCCAGGACGAGGTCCAGGCCGACAAGACCGTAGCCCAACTGGCCGCCAACGCCGGCGAGGCGCGCTGGCTGGCGTTCCGGGCCGACGAACCCTTCCCGGCCGACACACAGGTGACGGTGACCTTCGAGCCGGGCGCCCCCTCCGCCGAAGGCCCGCTGGTCACCGGGCAGGCGCTGAGCTTCGGCTTCCAGACCTACGGTCCGCTGAAGGTGATCGACCAGCGCTGCGGCTGGCAGGACAACTGTCCGCCGTTGGCGCCCTGGAGCATCCGCTTCAGCAACCCGCTGGACGACGCGGCTTTCGACCCCTCGATGGTGCGCATCGCACCCGAGCTGCCAGGGTTGAAGCTGAACGTCTACGGCGACACCCTGGAAATCCAGGGCCGCAGCGCCGGCCGCACCCGCTACCAGGTCACCCTCAGCGCGGACTTGCCCGATCAATTCGGCCAGACCCTGGGCCGGGACCAAACCCTGACCTTCGACGTCGGCTCGGCCGAACCCGCGCTCGGCGCGAGCGGCGGCATATTCGTCGTCCTGGACCCTTCCGCCGCCAAACCGACCTTCTCGGTGTTCAGCATCAACTACGACCGTCTGAAGGTGCGCGTCTACGCGGTGACCCCGGAGGACTGGTCCGCGTTCAAGACCTATCTACGGGACTATTGGCAGGACCCCCCGCCCACGCCGCCCGGCCGCGAAATCCTGTCCCAGACCATCTCCGTCACGGGCCAGGCCGACGAGCTAACTGAGACGGCCATCGATCTGAGCCCCGCGCTGACCGGCGGCCTGGGCCAACTGATCGTGGTCGTCGAGCCGGACGTCTCCAGGTTGGCCGCGCTCTTCACATCCAGGGGGCAACGCCCGCCCGTGGTCCAGGCCTGGGTCCAGGCCACGCGCATCGGGCTGGACGCGGCCGTGGACGGCGAACAGATGATCGCCTGGGCCAACGCCCTGGCCGATGGCGCGCCGCTGGCCGGTGTCAAGCTGAGCCTGCTGCCAGCCATCCGCAGCGCGACCACCGACGAGACCGGCGTGGCCCGGCTACCCCTGCCGGACGGCAACGCGGCCGGCCTCCTGGTCGCGCGCCAGGGCAAAGACGTGGCGATCCTGCCCGCCAACACCTACTACTGGGGCGATGGCGGCTGGCAGCGCCAACCGGTGCAGGATTCGCTGCGCTGGTACGTGTTCGACGACCGCGGGATGTACCGGCCCGGCGAGGAGGTGCACGTCAAAGGCTGGATCCGGCGCATCGGCGGTGGCGTGACCGGTGATATCGGGCTCGTCACGGCCGCGGGCAGCTCGATCGACTATCGGCTGATCGACGCGCGCGGCAACGAGCTCCTCAATGGGACAGCCGACCTCAACGCCCTGGGCGGCTTCGATCTAAGTTTCACCCTGCCCGATACCGTCAACCTGGGCTACACCTCGCTACAGCTCACCGCGAGTGGAGCCGGCGGCGTCGGTGACCGCCAAACCACGCACCAATTCCAGGTGCAGGAATTCCGCCGGCCCGAGTTCGAGGTCAAGGCCAGCGCCAGCGAGGGGCCGCACTTCGTGGGCGGCCACGCCACGGTCGAAGTGTCCGCCAACTACTACGCCGGCGGCGGTCTGGCCAACGCCGATGTGTCGTGGCAGGTGACGACCCGGCCAGGCAGCTTCAGCCCGCCGAACTGGGACGACTTCACCTTCGGCGTCTGGGCGCCCTGGTGGCGCAGTTGGCATCGGGAGTCAGCCGTCGAACAAGGTTCGGGCGTCTACGCCGGCGTCACCGACGCGGCCGGGGTCCACCGCCTGCGCCTCGACTTCGCCGCGGTGAACCCGCCCCAACCGACCACGGTCACTGCCGAGGCTACGGTGATGGACGTCAACCGGCAGGCCTGGACCGCGGCGACGAGCCTGCTGGTCCACCCGGCGAACCTTTACGTCGGCCTGCGGAGCGATCGCTTGTTCGTGGAACGCGAAGAGCCGCTGCGGATCGACACCATCGTCACCGACCTGGACGGCAACCCGATTCCTGGTCGGATGATCAAGATGCAAGCCGCCCGGCTGACGTGGCAGTACAAGAGCGGGCAGTGGCAAGAAGTGGAAACCACCCCCCAACCCTGCACCATCGAGTCCGGGCAAGAGCCGGTGCAGTGCACCTTCGAGACGCCCGAGGGCGCTGCTGACCCTGCGCCGCTCCGGCATCGTCAGCAGCCAGCGCTTCACGATGGATGGGCCGACCTACACGCTCCAGGTCCCCATCGAGGAAACTCACATCCCCAACCTGTACGTCCAGGTGGACCTGGTGGGCGCCGCGCCGCGGACCGATGACGCCGGCCAGGTCAACGATAAGCTGCCCAAACGACCGGCCTACGCCTCCGGCCAGCTCGACCTGCCCGTGCCGCCGCTGGCCCGCACCCTGGCGTTGGAGGTCACCCCGCGCGACGCCAAACTTGAACCGGGCGGCGCGACCACGGTAGACGTGCTCATGCACGATGCCGGCGGCCGGCCGGTCGAGGGCGCTGAATTGGCGGTCGTCGTCGTGGACGAGGCCGTGTTGGCGCTGTCCGGCTACCAGATCCCCGATCCCATCGCGATCTTCTACAGCGAACGCTCGCCCGAAACCAGCGACCATCACCTGCGGGCCAACATCGTGCTGGCCAACCCGGATGAGCTGATCGCCAGCGACGAGATGGCCGCGGCCCAAGTCAAGATGAGCGGCGCGGCGCCGATGGCTGCCCGCGCGCCGATGGCTATGGCCACCATGACCGTCGAAAAGGCGGTGGAAGCGCCAGGCCACGGCGCCGAACAGCCGCCGATCGCCATCCGCACCAACTTCGACCCGCTGGCCGTCTTCGCGCCAGCCGTCCCCACCGACGCGCAGGGCCGCGCCCAGGTCGAGGTCAGGCTGCCCGACAACCTGACCCGCTACCGGGTGATGGTCGTGGCGGTGTCCGGCGGCAAGCGCTTCGGCAAGGGGGAGTCGGCGATCACCGCCCGCCTGCCACTGATGGTCCGGCCGTCGCCCCCGCGCTTCCTCAACTTCGGCGACCGGTTCGAGCTGCCGGTGGTGGTCCAAAACCAGACCGACGACCCGATGACGGTGGACGTGGCGCTGCGGGGGACGAATATCCGCTTTGTCGCCAGCGCCCCCCTGCCCCCCCAACCTGGGGGGAACCCGTCTACCCCCAGTATTGGGGGCCAGGGGGCGAGTGCTGCCGGCCAACGCGTCACCGTGCCGGCCAACGACCGCGTCGAGGTCCGCTTCCCGGCGACCACCGACCGGGCCGGCGTCGCCCGCTTCCAGGTGGTCGCGGTGCAGAAACCGGGTTTCTCGGAGAAACCCGGTTTCTCAGACGCTGCCAGCTTCCAGCTCCCCGTCTGGACCCCCGCCACGACCGAGGCGTTCGCGGTCTACGGCGAGATCGACACCGGCGCGATAGCCCAACCGGTGATCGCGCCCAGCAACGTCTACACCCAGTTCGGCGGCCTGGAGATCACGACCTCTTCCACCGCGCTGCAAGCGCTGACCGACGCGGTGCTCTACCTGGTGGCGTATCCCTTCGAGTGCTCCGAACAGCTCGCCAGCCGCATCCTGGCGGTCGCCGCCCTGCGCGACGTGCTCACGGCCTTCGAAGCGGACGGCCTGCCCGCGCCGGATCAGATCGAGGCCGCGGTCGCGCGGGACATCGAACGGCTACGCGGCATGCAGAATGACGATGGCGGCTTCCCGACCTGGCGCCGCGGGGACGACTCGTGGCCCTACCACAGCATCCACGTCGCCCACGCCCTGCAGCGCGCCCGGCAAAAAGGCTACGACGTGCCCGCGGACATGCTGGCCCGGGCGCAGGACTACCTGGTCGATATCGAAAACCACTTCCCGAGCTGGTATGGCCCGTCGATCCGCCGCACACTGACCGCCTACGCGCTCAATGTCCGGGCTCAGATGGGCGACCGCGACCCAGGCCGCGGCCGCAAGCTGATCGCCGAGGCGGGGCTAGAGAATCTGTCGTTCGAGGCGATCGGCTGGCTGCTGCCCGTGCTCAGCGACGATCCGAGTTCGACCGCCGAAGTAGCCGAAATCCGCCGGTTCCTGGCCAACCGCGTCACCGAGACCGCCGGCGCCGCGCACTTCGTCACCTCCTACGGCGACGACGGCTACCTGCTGCTCCACTCCGACCGGCGGGCTGACGGCATCCTGCTGGACGCGCTCATCGGCGACCAGCCCGACAGCGACCTGATCCCCAAGATCGTGCACGGGTTGCTGGCGCATCGTACGGCCGGCCGCTGGACCAACACCCAGGAGAACGCGTTCATCCTGCTGGCGCTGGACCGCTACTTCAACACCTACGAGGCCGAAACGCCCGACTTCGTCGCCCGCGTCTGGTTGGGCGAGGCCTACGCCGGCGACGCCACCTTCAAGGGCCGCAGCACCGACTATCATCAGATCAACGTCCCCATGGCCTACCTGGCAGAACAGTCCGGGCCGCAGGACCTGATCCTGGACAAGCAGGGGCCGGGCCGGCTCTACTATCGCCTGGGGTTGCGCTACGCCCCCACCGACCTGAGCCTCCCGCCGGCCGACTACGGCTTCACGGTCGAACGGATCTACGAAGCGGTGGACGATCCGGCCGACGTGCGGCGGGATGCTGCGGGCGTCTGGCACGTCAAGGCCGGGGCCCGGGTGCGCGTGCGGCTGACGATGGTCGCGGCCGCCCGGCGCTATCACGTCGCGCTGGTGGACCCGCTGCCCGCCGGCTTCGAGGCGCTCAACCCGGCGCTGGCGGTGACCGGCAGCGTCCCACAGGATCCGAAAGACACGAACAACCGCTACGGCTGGTGGTGGTGGCGCACCTGGTACGAACACCAGAACCTGCGCGACGAGCGGGCCGAAGCGTTCACCTCGCTGCTGTGGGACGGCGTCTACACCTACACCTACGTGGCCCGGGCCACCACCCCCGGCGTCTTCGTCGCCCCGCCGGCCAAGGCCGAGGAGATGTACGCGCCCGAGACGTTCGGCCGGAGCGGGACCGATCGGGTGATCGTGGAGTAGAGGGGACTTCAACCTGATCCACGACGTCATCTGGCTCACCTGCGGCCCCGGCCAGATGCTGATCCGGCCTTAACTCGTGCGCTGTGGCCGGTCTCCGTCTTGCTGTGGCCGGTCTCCTGACCGAG
>PHCA01000110.1:0-12982 GCA_002842085.1 Chloroflexi bacterium HGW-Chloroflexi-1 | reverse complement strand
GCTGTGGCCGGTCTCCTGACCGAGCCACCGTGGAGACGGGCGGGCGATTTTGTGGTAGAATGATGGCGTGGCATGGAGGTCCGGAAAAGACACCCATCGTTCACTCACACGCCAGGTCCTTGAGCTGCCATGATCACCGTTGTTGTCGTAGATGACCATCCCATCGTCCGTGCCGGTTTGCGGACAATCCTGGCCGCCGCGGCCGACATCGAAGTCGTGGCCGAGGGCGCCAGTGGCGCCGACGCGCTGCATCTGGTCGCGCAACACTGCCCCGATGTGCTGGTGCTGGACGTCAACCTGCCCGACCTCAGCGGGATTGAAGTCACCAGGCGCCTGGCCGCCCAGCATCTGTCTACCGCCATCCTGATCCTGACCGTTCACGACGACCGGGCGACGGTGTTCGGGTTGCTGGATGCCGGCGCGACCGGGTATGTGCTGAAGGATGATGCGCTGGAAACGCTGGCGGCCGCGGTGCGGGCGGCGGCGCGAGGGGAGTGCTGGCTGAGCCCGGCGGTCGCCGGCCAGGTCGTGCGCCGCGCCGTCGGCGGTTCTCCGCCGCAAACCGCAGCGGGCGTCCCCGCAACACCGCCATCGCACAAGAATTGGTGGTCACCAAACGGACGGTGCAGAACCACGTCAGCAACATCTACGGCAAGTTGGGGGTCGCCTCTCGTACGGAGACTGTCCTGTTGGCTCTCCGTCATGGACTGGGCGCGGCCTCTTCGGAAGGCGGCGCATGAGACCCGCCATGAAAATCCGAGAGCATAGCATGGGTGGCCTGTTGATATTTCTGGCCGCCATCCCACCGTTGCTGGCGGGATACGTGATCTACGACCAGACGCGCACACCCGTCTTCGATGCTGACATGGACTGGGACAGCGGCACGGTTCTGGGGGCGGCCCAGGATTCCTTCGCCAACTGGGCGGGATTCATGGAAGGGGATGTGCTCCTCTCCGTGGACGGCGCGCCCTATCCGAAATGGCCGTCCGTGGTTGGAAATTATCAGGCGCAGGTGCGGCGCGGCGGACAGGTGATCCAACTGGAAATTCCGCTGGTACCGATGGCAAAGGTCAACCGGCCTTCCCTGCTCAACGCGGTTATCGTCGCGCTGACGTTTTGGGGGGTTGGGTCCTTTTTACTGTGGCGGCGATTTCTGCAGTATGTGGCGCGTCTTTTTTTCTGATGACGCAGAGCATTGGGATTGGATTGCTTTTCTTTCTGGCGTATCCCCAGGTGTCGAGCCGGCCGAATTGGATGACTGTTTTGATTATCGCCGGTTTTCACCTCTCCGCCTCACTCCTGGTTCATTATTACCTTACATTTCCGGTCCTGTTGGGCAGTCCGCGCCAGCGACGCTGGGCGCTTATGCTGGTGTATGGGCTGATGCTGGTCGCGCTGGCTTGCCGATTGTCGTTCACGAACCTGGGCCTGCGGATCAGTTTTCTGTATAACACGGCAGAGATTATTTTGGCGGTAGGTATCCTGATCCATGTTTACCGGCGCCATGCAGCGCCAGACGACCGCCGTCGTCTTCGTATGATCGTTTTTGGCAGTGTGGCGTCAGCTACGCCGTCTTTCATTTTGTATCTTCTCCCCACCATCACGGGGTTAACCTACCGAACGCCCGATTGGATGGTCGGTCCCTTTATCATCATTACCCCGTTGATTTATCTGTTCGCAATAGTTCGCCATAACCTGTTCGGCATCGACCGCCTGCTCAACCGGACGCTGGTCTACGCGGCCCTGTCGCTGGGCATTCTGCTGTTGTACCTGGGACCGTTTCTGCTGATCGTTCGCTTCGCGCCGGGCGACTGGCTGGCGCAGATGATGGTCGCCGCCGGGCTGACGCTGGTAGTGGGTCTGGCTTTCGAACGAACGAAAAACGCGCTGCAACGACTGGTGGATCGCCTCTTCTACGGCGGCTGGTACGACTACCCCGGTGTAGTCGAGCAAGTGAGCCGCGCCCTGGCCGGCTGCATCGAGCGCGGACCGTTGCGCGAGGCGCTCACCCGCCAGGTCCCGGACTTGATGCAGTTGCGGGACAGTGACCTGCGGTTCGACGAAGGAGCCTGGCCGGCCGCCTCCCCGCCCGGCGCGCAATTCAGCCAATTCAGCCTTGCCTTTCAGGGACGGCCGCGCGCCCTCTGGACTTTAGGCCGGCATCGCGATGGCGACGAGCTGGCCGATTCCGACCGGCGCATCCTGGACACGCTCGCCCGCCAGGCTGAGATCGCCCTGGGGAACGTTCTGTTGATCGAAACGCTGCGCGCGCAACTGAACGAGATCCGCGCCAGCCGCGAGGCGCTGGCCCAGGCGCAACACCGTCTCCTGCGTTCCCGCGAGGACGAACGCGCCCGCCTGGCGCGCGACCTGCACGACGGTCCCCTCCAGGTATTGATCGACCTGAACATGCAACTGGGCCTGCTGCTGCCGCAGGCGGGAGACCCTGCCGCGTTGAAGGAAATGCGCGTCGAAGTACGCGACCTGCTGTCCGACCTGCGCGGGGTGTGCGTCGAACTGCGCCCGCCCATGCTCGATACACTGGGGCTGACCGCCGCCCTCCGCTCCCTGGCGGAAGATTGGTCGGCGCAGAGCCGCGTGGCGGTACACCTCGACCTGCCGCCGAATACCGCGCTGCAATCCCTGCCGGGCGATGTGGCCGTCAACCTCTACCGCGTGGCACAGGAAGCGCTCGCCAATGTCGCCAAACACGCGCAGGCCAGCCGCGTGGACATCCACCTGGTAAAAGATGGAAACGGGTTGAGCATGACAATCGAGGACGATGGCCGGGGATTTGCCATGCCGGGCGACATCGGCGACCTTACCGCCCAGGGACACTTCGGCTTGGTGGGCCTGCGCGAGCGCGTAATCTCTCTCCTCTTCGGTACTAAACCGGTACTAAACCAGTACCCGGCCTCGATGACAGGAGGACACAATCGTTGTATTCTGCTATCGAAAGCAGATTTTTTTATTGCCGCCACCCAATAAGGATTTCATTGATCCATGACCCGCGTCCTGATCGTTGACGACCAACCCGCCTTCCGCCGCCAATTGCGCGCCTTGCTGGCCAGCGCCGGGTTGGAAGTGATCGGCGAGGCCGATGACATCGCAACCGCCGAGACGCTGGCACAATTCCTGCAGCCCGATCTTGCCATCGTGGACGTGTTGCTGCCAGGCGTGAGCGGCATCGAAGGCACGCCGCGCCTGCAAGCGCTCGCCCCCAAGATGCGTGTGATCCTGGTCAGCGCCTATCATGAACGTCTCCTGCACGCATCGGCGCAGGCGGTGGGCGCGGAGGCCTTCATACCGAAGGATGAACTGGATTTGTCCGTTGCGCTCAGTTGGAACAAAAAAAGGAGGTGATCCTATTGTCGTGAAAATGTCATTGAACGACAGACCCATCCAACACAGAGGACAGGCATGAACGCACGACAGTTGTTTCAATCGGTCCAATCAACCATTCACACTCAAGGAGTATAAAATGAAAGTCGAACGAATTTTCAATGTCTTGCTGGCGCTGGCGTTGTTGCTCTCTGTTGGAGTGCAACTCAATCAAGTGCATGCGCAAGGGACGGCGCCGATGCCACAACAGAACCTCCCAGCCGCCGCCGTCCTAACAGATCAGATCCCCATCCCTGCGCGAGCCGGGCAGCCAGCCAGTGGGTCGGGTTTGATGCAATTCACCGGGCCGCCGGGAGCCAACCCGGAACATGAGGTGTCGGCTTATGGCTTTCAGGCAGGCGACTACAATCGCGGCCGGCCGCTGGCGGCCTCCGATGAGAGTGAGCCGAACGACACGCCGGGAACAGCCCACCCGCTTTCTGCTGGCGTGACGAACACCGGCTCGATCAACCCGATCGGCGACATTGACTATTACTCCCTGGGCGGCGTGAACACGGCGTGGGGATTTATCGCTTTGCTGGATACCTATGGTTCCACCGCCAGCAAGCGCGCCACCCTCACGGCGCTGCGGAACGACGGCACGACCGTGCTGCAAACGGACACCGGTTCGTGGGAGCGCGGATCGGGTATCGCGTTGCAGAACTATGCGGATAGCGGACTGACACATTACCTGCTGGTCAACGAGGAGGGGAACGACGCAGCCGTTACCCCGTACACGCTCCGCTATTACAAGACGATAATCGCCGCCCAGCCGGAAGTGGAGCCGAACGACACGCCCGCCGCCGGTACACCCTCTTCGTTCACGCACAGCGGCGTCATCAGCTCAATGGCGGACGTGGATTGTTTCGCGTTCCAAGGCCGCGTGGGCGATACGATCTTGTTGGCGCTGAACGGCGATCCGGAGGGCAATGGCAGCGATCTCGACCCGGCGCTGGATTTGGTTGATCCTTCCGGCGTCACGTTGAAGTCGGCCAACGTCTCGGGCATGGCGGGCAATGAGTTCATCGAGTACGTGGGCTTGTCCAGCGCCGGGGTGTATGCCTACTGCGTCCGCGCCGCGCCCGGCGCCGGCCTCCAGACCGACACCTACAAGGTGGGGCTGGTGCGAAACGGCGGCTTGTATTTCCCTGACATGACTAGAGACCCTACGTGGCTGAATCCGCGGCCAGGCAACTACGCGCGGCCCGGCGATATTCTGTCCTTCCGACTGGCGATTACCAACGCCAGCCCGATCATGATCCCCGGCAACATCCGCCTCACCGCCACGTATTCCCCCACCTGCTTGAGCGTGGTCACCACTACCCCGACCGCCACGCTGACATCCCCTGGCTACATCTCGTGGGACGGCCAGAAGACGACAGGGTTGGCCCCAGGCGAGACCTATAGCGTGACGATGGACATGCTCGCCCTGACCACGTGCAGCGACAACATTTACCAGGATACAGGGGTGTCCTACTACTACACGGGGCACAACAACACCGTGGACTACAGCATCCATCCTGGCGCCGATTTGTACCTGCCGCTGATCCAGAGGTAGTTCCATCCCCCAGACCTTTGCCTACGGCGGCAACGCCATGACCTTCAACCCGGATGGCGACTCCTCCGGCGCGGGGGATGGCTTCCCCGGTTCGCTCTTCGTCATGGGACACGACCGCATCGCTTATGGAGACGTTCCCGATGGAAATCAGGTGGCGGAAATCACCATCCCTGCGCCGGTCATTTCCAGGAATATCGAAGACCTCAACACGGCCGAATTCATCCAGGGATTCCAGAATGTGGCCGCCGGTCACTTCACTGAGTATGATGAGATTCCCAAGGTCGGGATGCAATATCTCAATCGCCCCGAAACGGGAGCGAAGGTCCACATCGCCTGGGGCGAGCATCTCCAGGGAGAGCAAATCCCCACGCATGGCTGGTTCAACCCCACTCTGTCGGCGCCCGATTTTCAGGGCGAATGGTTCATCGGGGAGCAGGATGTGTACAGCGTCAACGGCTACCTGTTCGAGATTCCCGCCGCGTGGGCGGACGCACACACCGGTGGACGCTATCTCGCCACCGGGCGGATGCGCGACGGCGGGCAGGGCGGCATGGGCCCGACCATCTTCGCCTACCGTCCCTGGAATGCGGATGGCACCCCACCGCCTTCGGGGACTCGACTCGAAGAAGTCCCCTTGTTGCTGTACGAGAACGCCTACAACACCGAAGACATCGTCCGCGCCATGAACGGCTACCAGCACCCTGATGCGTGGGAAGGCGGCGCCTGGCTCACGACTCCATCGGGCAAACAGGCTGTTCTGTTTGCGGGTACCAAGAGCAACGGCGCGAAATACTGGTATGGCTATATCAATCCAAACGGCCCCCAATATGCCTGCGTGGATGCGGATGTCACCGACTTCACCACCTGCCGCAACGCAGATGGGACGGCTTGTCCGCCACAGGATTTCTCAGGTTGTTGCGATGCGAATGCTGGCGCTTGTGTCTCCAACCGCGGCTGGTGGACAACGCGCTTCGATGCCGAGTTCATCCTGTTCGATCCGGACGATCTGGCAAAGGTTGCGAACGGCCCGATGGAATCCTGGCAGCCGCAACCCTATGCAACGATAGATATTGACGAATACCTCTACCTGAATCCGCCTGAATGGGATTTAGTCGAACTCGGCTGGGGCGACCAGCGCCGTACCCGCATTGGCGATGTCTCCTACGACCGGCAAAGCGGCCTGTTGTACGTTTTAGAGTTGTACGCGGACGGGGCGAAACCCGTTGTGCATGTGTGGAGGCTTCGGTAAGAAAAGGTACTTGATTTTCCCGCCAAACTCCCTATAATGAAACCAGCAATCGGTACCTCATGAAATGCTCCCGCTGGATTTGCAATCCAGCGGAATCGGCGGCGGATTGCGAATCCGCTACAAGCATTTCGTGATCTGCTGACAATTGGGATGGACGTTTCGATTTCGAGACCGGGGAGGGTCTTATGAAAACCAACTTCAAACTCGCGCTCAATCTGATGGCAGGCGTGATCCTGCTCCTATCCACCGCGGCCGCCGCAGGGTTCGCGCCGCGACCGCAGGGGGATGACGCCAGCCCGCCTGACCATGTTGTCAAACTCATCTTCATCCATCACTCCACCGGCGAGAACTGGCTGCGGGATGACTACGGCGGGTTGGGACTGGCACTCAGCCAGAACAACTACTTCGTCAGCGACACCAACTACGGCTGGGGGCCGGATTCCATCGGCGACCGCACCGACATCCCCAATTGGACGGAATGGTTCGCCAGCGAACACACCGACCGCTACATGGAGGCGCTCTACAACGAAAGCAGCCAAAACTCTTCGTACACGCGCACATTGGCAGATCCGGGCGGCGAGAACGAGATCATCATGTTCAAATCCTGCTTCCCGAACTCGGACTTGTACGGGAATCCAAATGACCCGCCCGGAACGTATGAAGACATGACCGTTAGCGGCGCAAAATACGTCTACAACGAAATATTGCAATACTTTGCCACCCGCCCCGACAAACTCTTCATCGTCATCACCGCCCCTCCGCTTTCCAGCCCCGCCGAACCGGAAAACGCCCGCGCCTTCAACAACTGGCTGGTCAATGATTGGTTGAGAGAAAATAATTACACACTCAATAACGCGGCCGTCTTCGATTTCTACAACATCCTCACTGACCCCAACGCCCACCATCGCGTCAACAACGGGCAAGTCGAACACGTCCTCGGCAACCGCAACACGTTGGCCTATCCCTCCGGCGACGACCATCCCTCCGAGAAAGGCAGTCGCAAGGCGACCGAGGAATTCATCCCGATGCTGAACGTTTTCTACCATCGCTGGATGGAGACTGCTCCGCTTCCTGCCGACCCCGTGGCGGGCGCGGCTCCCGAAGCGGGGACCCCGCCCGAGGTCCCCGCGGGCGCGCCCTCCGGCTCCGGCGTGCTTGACGATTTTGAGTCCGGCGCGCAGGGCTGGGAATCATTTCAATATCGCCGCCAACGGTTGGGGCGCCTGCACGCGCATGTTTGACAGCCCGCAGGATTGGAGCGCCGGCGACGGCCTGTCGTTCTACTTCACCGTTGAACAGGCAGGCCTGCTGTTCGACATGGACCTCTACGCGGGCACGCCGGAAAATCGCGAGACGTATCTCTACACCATCGAAGCGCCCGCCGAAAGCGCGGCGGGTTGGATCCCGATGGAATTGCGCTGGGAGGATTTTCACCGCGCGGCTTGGGAGGAAAACGCGGGCGCGCCGTTTGCCAAAGCGAATGAGCTGGTTGGCATTGCCTTTGGGATGACCACCCTGCCGGACGCGCCCAACGTTGGCTCGCTGCGCGTGGACGATATTTATCTGCTCGGCGCCGACTCTGCCCCGCTGGTGGAGCCTGCCGCCAATCCACCTGCCGAACCTGAAGCCACTGAGCCGGTCGAGGAAGCCCGTCGCCGCGGATTGAACTGCGGCGGCGCGGCTCTGGCGCCGTTCGCGCTGGTCGGATTTGCCTTCCTCCAAAAACGCTCCAGAAACGTGAGGCGGTAATCCATGCGCGCCACTCGGTTCGTTATTCCCCTCGGGCTGTCGCTTCTGCTTTTGGCCTGCAGCCTGCTCACTGTTTCTGATACAACGCCCGCCTCGGCGGCCACGCCTGCGGTTGTCACAACCTTCCTGCCGTTGGTCTCAACTCAACCCACCCCCGGTGGCGTGGTGGCTCCCGCCGACTTCGAATACCTCGGCGCCTTCCGCCTGCCCGGCGGCGCAGACCGTCCGCGAACCTTCGCCTACGGCGGCAACGCCATGACCTTCCGCCCCGGCGGCGACCCTGGCGGACCTGCGGACGGCTTTCCCGGCTCACTCTTCATCACCGGCCATGACCGCATGCCCTACGGCGAGCTGCCGGACGGGGACCAGGTGGCCGAGTTGAATATCCCGGCGCCGGTCACATCAAGAGACATAGCCGCGCTCCCTCAGGCGAAATTCGTGCAGGGCTTTAGGGATGTCACTGCCGGGCATTTCACTGAGATGGAAGAGATCGTCCGCATCGGCATGTTGTATCTGAATCACCCCCTCAGCGGGCCTCTCATCCATATCGCCTGGGGACAGCATATCGAGCCGGACCCGACCGCCGCCACGCATGGCTGGTTCAACGCCGATCTGCCGAATCCCAATTTTCAGGGTCCCTGGTTCATCGCGGGCCAGTCCTGGTATAGCGTCAATGACTACATGTTCGAAATCCCAGCCGATTGGGCAGATGCCCATGTAGGGGGCCGCTATGTGGCAACCGGTCGCTTCAAGGATGGCGGCTGGTCGGGTATGGGACCGGTCGTCATCGCCTACCGCCCCTGGGACGCGAACGGCAATCCCCCGCCCGCCAGGGCAACCATCGAGTCAACGACATTACTTCGCTATGCAACCTCGACCGAGACCGAGAACATAGAGCGCAGTCTGAACGATTACCAGCACCCGGACGAGTGGAACGGCGGCGCCTGGCTCACCACCAGCACAGGCAAGACGGCAGTGCTGTTCGCAGGGACGAAATCCAACGGGACAAAGTACTGGTATGGTTACGTCAACCCGGCTGGCCCTGAATTTCCCTGCGTGGACGAGGAGATCACCGACTTTACCACTTGCCGCATGGCAGATGGCACGTCCTGCCCGGCGGAGGATTTCACCGAGTGCGCCGGTCACAACGACTATCGCGGCTGGTGGACAACGCGCTGGGATGCGCAATTCATCTTCTACGACCCGGCCGACCTGGCGCGCGTCGCCGCCGGTCAGATGCAATCCTGGGAGCCGCAGCCGTATGCCTCGCTGGACATAGACGACCACCTGTTCCACAATCCTGCGGGAGTCGAACAAGACATGCTGGGCACAGGGGTCCAGCGCCGCTACCGCATCGGCGACGTGGCTTACGACCGCCAGAATGGCCTGTTGTACGTATTGGAGCTGTTTGCCGAGGGGGCCAAACCGGTGGTACACGTCTGGCGGGTGAATCCATGAAAAGATGCAGCAACGAAAGGAGACTGAAAAAAGATCGAGACCCCGGAATCATCACGCACCAATCTCTAAATCCCAAATCTCTATTCACACGTTTCGAACCATTTTTGGGTGTGCTTGCGACGTGGACTGTAGTCCACTGGAGCTTACCCCTCAAATCTGAGTAGTTCCACAAAGTGTTGCTCGCCACTTTTGCCCTCCGCCAAAACGAAGATGCGATGGCCGAACACCTCAAGGCCTACCTGCGCCGCTTGAATCTCAAGCCAGGCCTGCTGGCGAATTTCCACGGTACCAGCCTGGAAGTCACACCCGTCAGGGTCAAATAGCCGACTACTTCGTCTATTCCATAATTCGTTCAGTTCCCAATTAGTTGTTGTCTCTCTCACAGTACCCCAGTACCGACCCCCGCCCGAAAACTCAGTACTCCGCCCCGATGACAGCCGGATCGGTTTGTGCTATGCTCAGCGTACTGCGAATTGCGTACTGCGTATGGCGTTTTGCAGTTTGCAGTTTGCAGTTTGCGTTTTGCGTTTTGCGTTTTTTTACGTTTTTCGCTTTGCGCCTTACGCGCCACACCCGCCCATGACTCGCGTTCTGATCGTAGACGACCAACCCGCTTTCCGTCGCCAACTGCGCCGGCTGCTGACTCATGCCGGGCTCACGGTGGTGGGCGAAGCGGGCAGCGTCGCCCAAGCCGAGACCCTGGCGCTGGCGCTCCAGCCCGATCTGGCGGTGATGGACGTCATGCTGCCGGGGATCAGCGGCATCGCAGGCACGCGCCGGCTCCGGGCAGTGGCGCCCGATCTGCGGGTGATCGTCGTCAGCGCCCATCGCGATCGCGCCGACCTCTTTCAAACAGCCGCCCAAGAGGCCGGCGCGGAGGCGTTCGTCGCCAAGGATGACCTGGACGTGAGCCTGGCGCGGGAGTGGGCGGAAACCACGCCGGAGCCACGCACAAGACAAGAAGGAGGTACACCGTGAGAGCACATCCGTTACCGTTCGTTGCGGTCGCAACCGTTCTGTTGCTGACCCTGGCCATCACTGGCCTGGCATTCGGCCAGGCCGACGTGTCGTTCGCCGATCAGGGCGCGGGGCAGGCCGGTCCCCTGGCCCCGGCACCCGCGTCCACGACCGTCACCCTCTACCTCGACCCTATGGCCGACGCTTACGTTTCACAAGTGGCGCCCACCACTAACTTCGGCAGTGCCACCAGGCTGGATGTGCAGAACCTGGACGGTGGGGAGTTCCCGGATGATCGGCGCTCCTACGTAGGCTTCGATCTGTCCAGCATCCCAAAGAATGCTACCATCACGAGCGCGGCTTTCAAGGCCTACCTCTTCGAGGCTCAGGGGCTGAGCAGCGTCTCCATCCAATTGCGTCGGGTCACCTCTTCCTGGGCTGACAACAGCGTCACCTGAAACAAGAAGCCCTCCTCTAGTTCCTACACTGGAATGTACGTAGACACCACGACCGGCATGAGAGGCTGGGTTGTGACCAGCCTGGTGCAGGACTACTGGGTCGGTCGCAACTTCGGGACCAGCCCCAACTTCGGCCTGGAGCTGCGGGGGCCGGAGAGCGGAGCCTATTACCTCAGGAGCTTCTACTCCGCCGACGCCAAGTCAAACAAGCCGTATCTCATTGTCAGCTACGAGTTGCCAACTCCGACGCCCACCGCGACGCGCACGCCCACCCGCACAGCCACGGTCACTCGCACCAGCACGCCGACGGCCACGGCGACCCTCGTCCCGACGAAGACGCCCACACCCACCGCCACGCGCACCGCGACTGCGACGCGTACGTCTACTGCGACGCGCACAGCCACGCCGACCAATACCAAATCCCCAATACCCAATACCCCGACGCCCACAGCCACGGCCACTACCGGGGTCTGCACGGCTGATCCCTACGAGCCCAACGCTCGCTTCGATCAGGCCGCGCTCATCACGTCCGGCGCCACCGTGCGCGGCTATATCTGCCCCGACACCGACTTCGATCTCTTCCGCTTTACGGTCGCGGGCCTCAGCCAGGTGCGTGTGCTGCTGAACGAGCTGCCAGAGGACTATCAACTGGCGCTCTTCGGCCCCGACCACACCGTAGTGGCGCGCGCCGGCGACGACGACCTCCGGCCGCGCACGATCGACTACGCGGCGGTGACGACCGGCGACTACTGGGCCCGCGTCTCACCGGGCTCGGTAGGCCACGCGACCAGCCCATACGCCTTGACCGTGGAGATCACCCCCCTCACTTCGATGAGTCTGTACGCGGTCGCCGACAGCTATGTGATGGAAGGCGACCCGACCTCGACGCACGGCGACGAGCGGACGGTGATCATCGGGCGGGATGAGTTCGGCCAGGAGCAGCGCGGCCTCTTCCGGTTTGACCTCTCCCGTGTGCCGGCGACCACGATCGCCAACGCCACGTTCATGGTTTCGCTCGACGATGCGGAGTCTCGCATCTACACCGTTGATCTGCGGCGGGTATCGGCCGCCTGGGATGAAGACGCCGTCAACTGGAACACCAAGCCGTGGAGCGTGGACGGCGGCATCAGCGCGGAGGTGGGCGGCGTGGCCGGCCGCTATTATGCCTGGGATGTGACCGCACTGGCGCAGAGCTGGCTGACCGGCGGGGTGGGCAACTTCGGCCTGGAGCTGCGCACGCGGGGCGATGTGTTCAGCCGCGTCTTCCGCAGCAACGAGTACGCCCTCGGCATGTCCGTCACCTGCATGTTCGCCCCCTGCAGCGGCTCTGCCCGCACCCCGCGGCTGATCATCAACTTCACCGCGCCAGATCCGAGTCTCTTGGGCAGTGTCGGCGGCCGGGTGTTCGAAGATGTCAACGGCAATGACCGTTTTGACGCCGGCGAGCCGGGCCTGTCCGGAGTGACGGTCGAGCTGTTCCGGGATCGCGTCAGCCAGGGGGACCGGGTCACAGATGCGGCCGGCGCGTACGCGTTCGCCGGCCTGGTCGCCGGCGCCTACGAGGTGTCGGTGCGGGAATCCAGCCTGTCCGCCACCCACCGGCTGACAGGCAGCGAGATCCATGCGGTGACGCTGGCGGCCGGTGAGAATCGGACCGGGGTGGATTATCCCACTACGCGGCGGCCCACACCCACGCCCCTGCCCCCGATCACGTTGAATCTCAGCGCGCGGGACGTGGAGTTCATCCAGGTGGCGCATGGCGCGACCTTGATCTCGGGAAAACGCACCCTGCCCCGCGTCTTCGTCGGCGTGACCGGCGCCACCGAGGAAGTGCCCATGGTGTCGGCGTATCTCTATCGCACCGGCCATTCACTCGACACCATCGAACCGATCGCGCTGGCCACATTGCTGGTCACGGCCGATCCAGCCAACGACCCGGCCGTCGTGAACGATCTGAGCCGCACCATCAACTTCCTGCTGCCCGAGGACTGGACCCCGGCCGGCCGGCCCAACTTCCATGTCGTCATCAACCCGGTGGGAGCCCATACGAAGACAGAGTGCGGCGCGCCGTGTCTGCTGGACAATCAGATCACGGTGGCCGCGCAGTTCCACAACACCGATGCGCTGGATGTGCAGATGGTGCGTCTGACGACCTGGGGTGTCACGTCATCG
>PHCA01000412.1 GCA_002842085.1 Chloroflexi bacterium HGW-Chloroflexi-1 | reverse complement strand
GTCATGTTGCCGCAAGGCAGCAGCGATGAGCCGGGCGCAGGCCTCTATGCGCTGGAGCTGCAGGACGCCGGCGGCGCCGCGCTCTTCACCCGCAGCTTCGACCTGGACAACAGCCACAGCGATTCGCCCAACGCCGGCAGCTTCTTCCAGATCGTCCCCTGGCAGCCGAACACCGCGCGCGTCGTCATCCGCCAGGGCCAGACCGTGATCCACGTCCAGTCAGTCAGCGCGCACGCGCCCACGGTCACCCTGCTCTCTCCCAACGGCGGCGAGCAGTGGGCGCCCAACAGCGATCAGACCATCACCTGGTCGGCCAGCGACGCGGACGGCGACGTCCTGCACTACGTGTTGCAGTACAGTACCGATGACGGCGCCACCTGGACCGCCATCGCCACCGATCTCACGGAAACGAGCTATACCCTGAACGCGGGCGTGCTCGCCGGCAGCGAGCAGGCCCTCCTGCGGGTGATCGCCACGGATGGGGTGAATACGGGACAAGACACGAGCGATGCCGCGTTCACGGTGGAAGGCAAACCGCCGGCCCCGACCTGGAGGATGGCCCGATCAGCGACGACAGCCGCTTCCGCTGGCGGTCGAGCCTGGAAGGGGATCTCGGAGTAGGCCACCGGCTCTTCTTCGAGGACCTGCTGCCCGGTTGGCACACCATCACGCTGGAGGTGACTGATAGCGATCACTTTGTCGGAGAGAGCAGCGTGTCCATCTTCGTCGGCCGGCAAATCCACCTGCCTGTGATGCTCAAGTAGGAAAGTGGGCCAGAGGGTGCAAAAAACCCAAGGGTGGTGGCCTGGACTGGCCACCACCCTTGGGCTCCTCACGTTGCGTCCTTGGCGCGTGCAAACCGTGACCACAGGCAAAGGTATCTTCTCAATCTGTAGGGGCGGACCCTTGCGGTCGCCCTGGCTAACCCCCTACCCCGGATCATTGAGAAGATACGGGCATATTCAGTTTTCGGCAGAAGGTGTCAAGCGGTCAACGCCTGGCTCAAGGCCTCGTCCCAAAAAACCACGTTGCCATCCAGGATCATCAGCGCACCCTGCCGTTGGGCCAGGTCTTCCGCACCTTCGGTCACATGCTCGCCGGCCACGGCCGGCAAGGCCAGATATCCGGCCTTGCGCAGATGCCCGGCCCGCCGCACTGCTCGTTCCACGTCGCCCCGGTCCACCACGGCCGACACCTCGACGGCCAGCCAGACCTCGGCGATCTCTCGGCGTTCTCGAGGTTGGCCGCGCATCAGCAAGTCAGCCCGCAGCAGGTCCAGGTAGTCCGGCTGAGGCAGGCGGGGCTCCAGCTCGTCTTCCAACTCGAACGGCACCCAGGCCCGCACCTTGCGCATGACCGGGCCCAGATAGGAGCCCGCCCTGCGCTGATAGGTCAGCTCCAGCAGGTTGCCTTTCATGCCAGCCTGGGTTTC
>PHCA01000109.1:6951-18663 GCA_002842085.1 Chloroflexi bacterium HGW-Chloroflexi-1 | reverse complement strand
AAGGTGTCGCAGCCGGCCCGGGCCGCCTCGCCGATGTCCCCGGCGGCGCCACCGGAGATGATCCCTACCCGCTGCACCAGGTCGGGGCCGCCAGGCAGCACCAGGGGCGGCTGTTCCAGCACGGCCTGGACTGTCGCTGCCAGTTGGGAGCGCGTCAACCCTGGCGGGGCCGCCGCGAGCACGCCGATCGTGCTTCCCAGTACCTCGCCAAACCCTCCCGTCACCGTCAGGTTCAGCAAGCGGGCCAGTTGGGCGTTGTTACCAACCTCTGGGTGACGATCCAGCGGCAGGTGCACGGCGTAGAGAGAGCAACCGGCTGCCAACAGGGTTTGCACCCGGCGGCGATGCGGTCCAACGATCATCAGCGGTTTGCCCCAGAATAGCCCGTGATGGACGATCAGCATCTGCGCACCGCTGGCGACCCCGTCGTCGATGGTGGCCTGGTTGGCGTCTACGGCGAAGGCCAACCGGCTGATCTCGGCCACGCCTTCGATTTGGAGGCCGTTTTCTCCGTGATCCTGGATGGCGTGGGTACCCAGGTATTCATCCAAATAGGCAACCAGTGCATCGCGTTGCATCATCTGACCTCGATGGGTGTTTGTTCTGGCAGTGCGCCGGTGGCGGATTCGCCGGCCAGCGCTTGCGGGTCGGGTTGGGCTGGCAGGGGAGCGACCGGGTGCTGAGCGCTGCTGGCATCCCGCGCCCGGTCGGCGAAATCCACGCGTCCCACGAAGATGCTGGCCACGGCCAGGAACATTGCGGCCAGGCCGACGATCTCGAGCACCCGCGGGATGCCGATGGCGTCGGCGATGCTGCCCAGCGCCAACATCGGCGGGATGCCCACGATGTTATTGAGCATGAATTGCACGGAGAAGACCCGGCCTCGGATATACGCCGGTGACTCCTGTTGGAGCACGGTCTGGGCCAGGATGTTGACGCTCGACATGCAGAGGCCCAATACGAACCCCAGCGCCATGGTCGCGCTGGTCAGGCTGAACGCGGCGTGCGGGTAGACTTGTAAGATCGGCTGGAGGAGGCGCTGATAGTCCAGGCTCAGCAGCCCCATCGCCGCGAAGGCCAGGCCGACCAGGGCCAATCCTATGTTCGCAAAGCCGGATTTGCGCAGCAGATGTCCCCAGCGGCCGACCAGCCCGGTGGCCAGCAACATGCCGACCCCGGCCGGGGCGAACACGATCACCGCGTTTTCGGGCGCCATGCCCAACACACGCGCCGCGTAGCCCGGCGCGATCATGGCCATCACCATCACCAACGTGGTGATAGTGACCAGGTGCGTCATGGCGGTTTTCAATTTGCGTTTGCCGGCCACGAACTGCAACCCCTCGTTGAACTCGACCCACATCCGCCGCCAGCCTGACAGCCCCTCGGCAACGAACGTGCGGGGCGCTCCGATCTCGGTCCCGATCAAGTGTCTATCTCTGGGGATGGTCGATACCAGAATCGCGGCTCCCAGGTACATCAGGGCGATCATGACGAAGCCGCCTTGCACCTTAAGCAGGCTCACCGCCAGTGATCCCAACATCAGCAGGCCGGCGACCTGCGACAGGGCCATGGTCAGCGTGAACAACGAGTTGGCCTCCATGAGGCGATCCTCACCGACCAGCAGCGGGATGGTGGACGCCTCGGCCGGGCTGAAGAACTGGGCCAGGGTGGCGGTGCAGAACGTGATGACGTAGATCGCCAGCAGTTCCCAGGCGCCGTGCAGGGTGTTGAGCACGAGCAAGTAGCTGCTGACCAGCAATACGCGGGTCAGATTGGAGATGACCAACACCCACTTTTTGGGGAAGCGATCGACGATCACGCCGGCCACCGGGCTGAAGAGCACGCCGGGCAGGGTGAAGGCCAGGATGGTGAAGCCCAGGTGCACGGTGGAGCCGGTGAGTTGCTCGATCAACACCAGTTGGATGAAATGGATGGCGTGCTGTGACGTCTGCGCGAGCAACTGAGCGATCCAGAGTGCGCGGAAATGTGGGTTGGGTAGATTGGTAGACGGGTGACTGAGATGGACATGCGTCACCCTGTCACCATGTCACCCTGTCACCATGTCAAGAATGCCAATTCCTGGGTTGATCGGGCGGATCTCCTCGGCGGACCAACCCTTTGACCTGGCGGGTGAATTGGCGGCGCGGAAGCAGGACGCGGCGGCCGCACCCGCTGCACCGGATGCCGATATCGGCGCCCAGGCGCACCACTTCCCATTGAGAGCTGCCGCAAGGATGCGGCTTGCGCATCTGCACCACATCTCCCATGCGGATATCATCGTACATGATCTGGCTTGCGCCGCCTCGCTTGCATTCGCGGTAACTACTTCGACAATGTTAAATTTGTCATTGCGAGCGGTTTTTGCGAAGCAATCGAGATTGCCGCAATCTCCTGGCCGACGAGGGGATTGCTTCGGCAAAGAATGCCTCGCAATGACATTGGACCGAAATGTAACATTGTCGAGGTAGTTACCCTCCGAGTCACTTTTCCGCCGGCGCGGTTTCATCGTCGACGCGCAGAACGCGCAACACATCCGGGCCGTATTCGGTCAGTTTCCAGGGACCCATCACGCCCAGGTCGGCCAGTTCTTTCAGGTTGGCCGGCACGGTTTGCGCGATAGTCATCAGAATGTCGTTGGTTAGCACCACGTCGCTCTCGACGCCGCGCTCCGCCGCGCGTTGCGTGCGCCATGCTCGCAGCTTGTCGTAGCGAGAAATCGTTGCGGGGTCAGGCCGGTGATTGTCGTTGTTGTGGCGTGTGGGGTATTGTGGCGCCGGTGCGGCGCGACCGCGCGCGATCGCGGCCAGGATGTCCGACCCCAGGAGGCTGGCCTGGCGCTTGTTCAAGGGCAGATCGCCGGTGCGGTGCGGCTGTTCCTGGCTGAGCCGGATCAGCATTCGATCGCCTAACACTTTGAAAGATGGGCGGTCCATGGCCCGGGCCCGAGCGTCTCGCCAGAGATAAAGCTCACGGAGGATGGCGAGTTCTGCCGGTTTGAGATCGCGGGCGCCTTGAGCTCGCCAGAAGCCTGCCGGGTCGAACGGCTTTTCGACGTATGTGACATCGGGCAAAGCGGCAAACACCTCTTGTGCCTCGCGCCACCGGCGTCGGACTTGTAATGCGTCCTTTAGCAAGGCGCGCAGGGGAAACAGGTAGTGGCTGTCGAGCCTGGCGTAGCTGAGTTGGGTGTCCGTGAGCGGCCGGCGGCCCCAGTCGGTCAATTGGGCGCGCTTGTCGAGCTGGACGCCGAAGTGTTTGGCGAGCAGCGCCGCCAGCCCCACCTGTGGCCATCCCAGGATGCGCGCGGCGAGCATGGTGTCGAAGATGTTGGCGAAGTCGAACTGGAAGTCGCGCTTCAGCACCAGGATGTCGTTTTCCGCGGCGTGGAACACCTTCTCGATGTTCGGATCGGCCAGGATCGTGCCCAGCGGGCGCAGGTCCGGCAGACGCAGGGGATCTAACAGGTAGTCCGCCGATGATGTGCTGATCTGAATCAGACACACTCTGTAAAAGTAGCGGTAAAGGCTATCGGATTCGGTGTCCAACGCGAGCACAGGTTCGCCGGTCGATGCGGCCAACATGTCGGCGAATGCCTTGGGCGTGTCCACTAAGCGAGGTGACGGCAGGTGTCCCATCGCGGTTTGTGACTCTCGGGCCTCTTTTTGTGAAGGCTGTGTTCTGATCATCTGTCCCTGGAAGCTTTCTCGGCAATGCCGCATTGCCCGCCGCGATCGCCGGCCGGCGACGCGGTTTGCCGTACGTGGTTCACGCTGGCGGGAACCAGGGCATATTATCCCAGCATACGACAACCCTGTCAAACCTGCTACGTTCTCATTATGGAAATGCACCCGAAAGGTGGCGCTATTTGACAAAGCGCCAGGCCTCCAGTAGAATTGCGTATTGGCGCAAAGGGCATCCTCTCAAGCGACAGCCATAATCCGGGCTGGCTGTGGCCGGTCTCCTGACCGAGCCACCGTGGCTCGGTCAGGAGACCAGCCACAGCGATCCCTCGGAAAATTGAGAAGATACCGCAAAGGTATCCAGGCAAAGAGATGAGCTTCGTTCGCACGGGTCTGGTGGGCGACGGCGCCGTACCGAAGGTTTTTGCCCCGACT
Organism: Chloroflexi bacterium HGW-Chloroflexi-1; assembly: GCA_002842085.1. Lineage (GTDB taxonomy): Bacteria > Chloroflexota > Anaerolineae > CG2-30-64-16 > CG2-30-64-16 > CG2-30-64-16. The sequence goes on along the minus strand of PHCA01000109.1, from coordinate 14,548 downwards.
TGGGCTAGAAATGGCGTCTTCGGGAACCTTCGCAAGGCTAATCGCGCAAGTTATTTAATTCTCATTGTTTAGGAGGAATCTCACAAGCTCATGAGTCGGATTGGTCTTACCGCATTCGAAACACTCGCCGTCTACAGTGTGCTCGTGATCGCGCTGATCAGCCTGGTCTATGCCTGGCTGCTGCGCCGCAACGTGATGGCCGAGGGTACCGGCACAGATGCAATGGTCCGGATCTGGACCGCCATCAAAGAGGGCGCCGATGCTTACCTGGGGCAACAAGCCAGGACGATCCTGCCGTTCATCGGGGTGCTGGTCTTCGTGCTGTTCGCCAGCGTCTGGATCGTCCCGCCCACTGCCGAAGCCGTGCACATGTTTGGCGCCAATGCCCGTATCATGATCGCGGTCGGCCGGGCCGGGGCCTTCATTCTGGGCGCGGTATTCTCGTTGCTTGTCGGCCAATTGGGCATGCGCATGGCCGTGCAGGGCAACATCCGCGTGGCGGCCGCGTCGATGCATGATTTTGGTGATGCGCTGCGCATCGCCTATCGCTCCGGCACCATCACCGGCATGTTGACCGATGGCCTGGGGCTGCTGGGTGGCACCACGATTTTCATCCTGTTCGGCTCGGCCGCGCCCGATGTGTTGCTGGGCTTCGGCTTCGGCGGCACACTGCTGGCGATGTTCATGCGCGTCGGCGGTGGCATCTACACCAAGGCGGCCGATGTAGGCGCCGACCTGGTGGGCAAGATGGAAGAGGGCCTGGAAGAGGATGACCCGCGCAACGCGGCGGTCATCGCGGACCTGGTCGGCGACAACGTCGGCGACTGCGCCGGTATGGCCGCCGACATCTTCGAGTCCTACGAAGTCACCATCGTTTCCACGCTGATCCTGGGCCTGGCGTTGATGAGCATCACCGGCAACGTCTACTGGATCGTCTTCCCGCTGCTGGTGCGCGCCATCGGCGTCATCAGCTCCATCATCGGTACCTTCTCTGTGCCGGTCTGGGAACGCACAGTCGCCAAAGGCAACGCCTGGCACAGCATGGAGATCGCCTACGAGGTCTCCTCGGCCATCACGATCTCCCTGTCAGCCCTGCTCGCCCTGCTGTACATCCGCAGCCACGACCCGGTCAACTGGTGGCAACCGGCCGTGATGGTGTCCGTGGGCGTGATCTTCAACGTCATCGTCAACCGTGTCACCGCGTACTTCACGGCCACCGACAAGCCGCCGGTGCAAGAGATCGCCCGGAGCACCCGTTTCGGCCCGGCGACCACGATCCTCAGCGGCCTGGCTGAGGGCTACGAGTCGAGCACCTGGTCCGTCCTGCTGATCGGCGCCGCTCTCATGGTTTCTGTGTTGGTCTACGGCCACCTGGGCGCCAACTACATCATCTATGGCGCCGCGTTGATCGGCATCGGCTGGCTGACCCACGCCGGCAACCTGGTGGCCATGGACTCCTTCGGCCCGATCTCCGACAATGCCAACGGCATCGGCGAAATGGCCTCCATGCCCGACCATGCCCGCAAGATCATGACCGATCTGGACGCCGTGGGCAACACTACCAAGGCGATCACCAAGGGCGTGGCCATCGGCTCGGCTGTGATCGCGGCTGTGTCGCTGTTCGGCGCCTTCATCACCGATATCGGCGTGGTCCAGCGTGCGATGGTGGCGGCCGGCGAGCTCGCGCCTGAGGCGATCATCAAGGGCATCAATGTCGCCGATCCCCGCGTCTTCGTCGGCCTGCTGATCGGCGGCGGCATCCCGCTGCTGTTCGGCGCGCTGCTGGTGAAGGCCGTGGCGCGTGCGGCCAACGGCATGGTGGCGGTGGTGCGTAAGGAATTCGATGTGCCCGGTGTGCGCGAAGGCAAGGTGCTGCCGGATTACAAGAAGGCCGTAGCGATCTCCACCGATGCCGCGCAACGCGAGCTGTTGCCGGTGGGCATCATCGTCGTGTTGGTCCCGATCGTCGTCGGCTTCCTGCTGAAGGCCGAGGCGTTGGGCGGCTTTCTGGCCGGCGTCATCCTCTCGGGCCAATTGCTGGCCGTGTTCATGTCCAACGCCGGTGGCGCGTGGGACAACGCCAAAAAGTTGGTAGAAGAAGGCCACTTCGGTGGCAAAGGGTCGGATGCGCACAAAGCCAGCATCGTGGGTGACACGGTCGGCGATCCGTTGAAGGACACCGCCGGTCCGGCGTTGAACCCGCTGATCAAGGTCATCAACCTGATCAGCCTGATCATCGCCCCCATTGTCGTGCGCCAAACGACCACCAGCGTCGGCGTCTGGATCGTCATGCTGGTCCTGATCGCGGCGATGGGCTGGGCCGTCTTGCGCAGCAAGCGGCCGGCCGATTACGGCGTCGAAGCATAAGTCCGCCATCTTTATCTGATAAAATGGGGTTGCCGGTAAATTGGCCTGGCGTCTCGCTTGACATCGCCGAAGGCCCGCATCGTTGGCTCCGTTGATCGCTTCGGCCGGTTGCGCGGACGCCCACAACACAGGAGGTGGAGGATGAAAGCAGAGCGGCTGGTCGGAACCGTCATGCACAAAGGCGTTATCGGGTGCAAGCCGAGCACGCCCCTGGAGGAAGTGGTCCGTATCATGGCAGATGCCAACGTGCGGGTCATCACGGTCACCGGGCCGGAAGAAGAAGCGTTGGGGTTCATCAGCCAGTTGGATGTAGTCCCTTACTACGGCCGTGATCTCAAGGGCGTGCGCGCCCGAGACGTCATGAGCGGCAAGGTCATCGCGATCCCGCCCGACATGACCGTGGCCGAGGCCGTGAACATCATGGTCGAACGCAAGATATCGCACCTGGTTGTCAGCGAGCGCGGCGACGTCGGCCTGCGCGCCCTGGGTATCCTCTCCAGCTCGGATGTGATCCGCGAGATGCGCGGCAGCAAATGGATGTGGTATTTCAGCCCGGAACCGTGACTTGACAACTGTCTACTGCTTCGATCCGCTCTTCCTGGAGCATAACCTGACCGGGCATCCGGAAAACCGGGCGCGGCTGGAACATGTCATGGCGACCCTGGCAGCCACCGGGTTGTTGGATCGGATGGCGCTCCTACGGCCGCGCCCGGTTGATGTTGAGCTCCTGACGCACGTCCATTCTGAAGATCACGTCACAACGGTCCGGCGGCTGGCTGGGCGCGGTGGCGGGCGCCTGGACGCAGATACCTATGTCGGCCTGGCCAGTTACGACGCGGCACTGCTGGCCGCTGGTGGCGCCGTCGAGCTGGTGCGGGCGGTCCTGGATGGGCGAGCGCACAACGGCTTTGCCCTGTTGCGACCGCCCGGACACCACGCCACGCGCGAGCGCGGCATGGGGTTCTGCCTGTTCAACAACGTGGCCGTCGCCGCGCAGGCCGCGCTGGACGAGTGCGGGTTGGAGCGGGTGCTGATCGTGGACTGGGACGTGCACCACGGCAACGGCACCCAGGACATCTTCTACGACTCCCCGCAGGTGCTTTACTTTTCCACACACCAGTACCCTCACTATCCTGGCAGCGGCCACTGGCGGGAGCGGGGTGAAGGGGCCGGCCTGGGTTTCACGGTCAACGTGCCGCTGTCGTCCGGCGTCGGCGATGGGGGATTCCGGCGTATCTTCGCTGAGCTCCTGACCCCATTGGCCGAGCGGTTTCGTCCGGAGTTGATCCTGGTCTCGGCCGGATACGATGCCCATTGGGCCGACCCATTGGCCGGTCTCTTCCTCTCCCTGGCCGGCTACTGGCAGATCGCCCAAACCCTGGTCGGCCTGGCCGAGCGCCTTTGCGAGGGCCGGGTGGTCGTGGTCCTGGAAGGGGGCTACAACCTGACGGTCCTGGCCCACGGCGTGGCTGACACCTGCCGGGCCTTGCTGGGCGATCCCGCTTCCGGCCCCGATCCCCTGGGCGCCTGTCCCTGGCCGGAGCGGCCGGTGGATGACGTGTTGGGCAACTACACGGCCGCCAGGTATCCTCTCAAGCGACAGCCATAATCCGGGGTAGGGGGCTAGCGCTAGCCGCCTTGCGCCTGCCCGCCAGGGCGACCGCAAGGGTGCGCCCCTACAGATTGAGAAGATACACGCCCTGGGAGTTTTCAGGTGCGATTAGCATAACGCGGCTCCTGCCGCAACCAAACCGGTTTTCCACGCAAAGGCGCAAAGGCGCAAAGACGCAAAGAAATCAAAAAGATCTGTAGTGGCCGCGCTCATCTGTTCCTGAGTACCTGGCCCAAACGCCCGTGAAGGCCTCAAAATGGTTCTGGTGGGGGCATTCAGAAGCCATTCTTGAGAAAGACGCTGCTGCGACATGGTCGCGGCCACTACAGAAATCAAAAAGGTCTTTGCGCCTTTGCGTCTTTGCGTCTTTGCGTTGAAAGATTTGCGCAGATGGCGCAAATGTCGCGGGGTAATACTATATACTGCGCCAAAATCATCGCAGACCTGGGAGGAACCTGTGGAACGTACATTCGTGATGTTGAAACCGGACGCGGTGCAACGCGGCCTGGTTGGCGAGATCGTCCAACGCTTCGAGCGGCGCGGCCTCAAGATCGTCGCCATGAAGCTGCTGCAGATGAGCACCGAGTTTGCGCACAAGCACTACGAAGTGCATGTCGGCAAGCCGTTTTTCGAGGGGTTGATCAAGTACATTACCAGCGGGCCGGTGGTTGCGCTGGTATTGGAAGGCGCCAATGCTATCGAAGTGGCTCGGGCGACGATGGGCGCCACCCATCCTGCCAAGGCTGCGCCCGGCACCATCCGCGCGGACTTCAGCCTGGAGATGGGCCGCAATCTGGTTCACGGTTCCGATGGGTCGGACACCGCCGCGTTCGAGATCGGGCTGTGGTTCGGCGAGCAGGAGTTGGTGGACTACGGCCGCAGTGTCGATCCGTGGATTTTTGAGTAGGACGTCCTTAGCCAAAAGCTCTCTTACTCTCTTAGCGTCTTCGCGCCTTTGCGTTGAAAGGGGTTTGGTTGCGGTCGGAGGCCGCGCTATAGTATTACCCTCCAACATTCGCGCTGATCGCGAGAATCCTTGATGCAAACAACGCTCCTCGCCACAGCGAGGCCCTCGCCACAGCGAGGCCCTCGCCACAGCGAGGCCCTCGCCACAGCGAGGCCCTCGCCACAGCGAGGCCCTTGCCACAGCGAGGCCTTCGCCACAGCGAGGCCCTCGCAATGACAGCCCTTTGGTTGCGGCAGGAGCCGCGCTATGTGTTATACTGGTCGGAAATCAAACGAGTGCATTAGAAGCCAGAACCGCAAGCTGTCATTGCGAGCGTTTTTTGCGAAGCAATCTCCCTATCGCAACGAGGAGATTGCTTCGTCGCAAAGAACGCTCCTCGCAATGACCCAATGCACTGAATTCATTTCCGCTCAGTATATCGCGCTGATGCGCTGCGCATTACGCACTACGCACTACGCATCACGCAATGTGTGACCACTGCCCGTCTCCAGTCTGGGAGCGCTTTTCTGCCGGAAACGTCCTATTGGATCTTGAGCACTACTGGCGCCTCTTTCCAGAGCTCTTCCAGCCGGTAGAAGGCCCGGGTCTCTTTCGAGAAGATGTGGACCACCACCGTGTTGTAATCCAGTAGCACCCAGCCCGACGCCGGTTCCCCCTCAGTGGATAGCGGGCGGGTGTTGTGCTCTTTTTTCAACTCCTCGGCAATGATCTCCTGCAGCATCCTGGTCTGCCGGTTCGATTCCGCCGTGCAGATCACGAAGAAATCGGCCAGCGGGGTGATCTCGCGCAGGTCCAGCATCACGATTTCTACCGCCAGATGCTCCTCGAGCAGGTCTACGATCAGGTGTGCTAACTTCGCTGGTTCCAGGGATCGCCTCCGTTCTCGTCTCGTGTCTGGGCTCAGATTCATCCTGAGACGTTACGCGCGCTCAAGAATACAAACCACATTCTAGCATAATCTATCAAGCAGGGCAAAGCGAGAAGGAATCGCCCCGGCTCGATTTGGGTTATCGCGCGCATCCGGCGACGAATTTTGGGAAAAGTTGCGATATCCTCTTGACAAGAGAACGTTTGTTCGTTATAATGAGGTCGAAATTTTGTTCGATCTTGCTTGTCAAGAAGGAGGAAGGCCATGACGTTGTCCGAGCGCCAGGAGCGCATCCTGGTATTCATCCGCAACTACCTGGAAGAGCACCGCTACCCACCCACGATCCGGGAGATCGGCAAGGCGGTGGGGATCAACTCCACATCGGTGGTCAAATACAACCTGGAGCGTTTGCAGGAAAAAGAGTACATCGTGCGCAGTGTAGAGGTGTCGCGGGGCCTGCGGCTCAAGGATGGCCCATCCCTGGTACCTCAGTCCCTGCGGGCGTTACTGTCGCAACTGGTGCCGGTCCCCAAATACGGCGTCATCTCCGCCGGTACACCCATCGCGGCGGTGGGCCAGCAGGACAACCCGTTTGCCGGCGAGACCCTGGCCCTGACGCAGGACCTGGTGCCCAAGGCGAGCGGGGTCTACGCCTTGCAGGTGAAGGGGGATTCGATGATCGACGCGCTGGTGACCGACGGCGACTGGGTGATCATCCAGCACCAGACCACGGCTCAGGCGCGCGACATGGTGGTGGCGTGGATCAAAGATCGAGAAGAAACCACGCTCAAATACTACTTCCCGGAAGGGCGGCGGGTGCGGCTGCAGCCGGCCAACCCGGCCTATGAGCCGATCTACGTCCCGGCCAGCCAGTTGGAGATCCAGGGCAAGGTGGTGGCCGTGGTCCGTCAGCTTGTTTGATGGATGCGGCGGGGGAAATCGTGGCATGCAGAGGTGATCAGCGCGTTTGACGCGACCTATCCAGCCCGCTCTCACCGCTCGTAGGCAGGAGCGGGCTTTTTCGCGCCCGATTTGGCATTGCGCAGCATACAGGCTATACTTGGCGATCATGACCCACTTGCCACGCAGCTTCTTTCAACGAGATACACTGGCTGTTGCCCGGGCATTGCTGGGGCAGCGGTTGGTGCGCGTGTTCGAGGGCGAGCGTCTCAGCGGACTGATCTGCGAGGTGGAGGCGTATCGGGGCGCGGATGACCGGGCATCCCACGCCTATCGGCGCACGCCGCGCAGCGCCATCATGTACGGCCCGCCCGGCCACGCGTACGTCTACTTCATTTACGGCATGTACTTTTGCCTGAACGCCGTGACCGAGGCCGCTGAGCGGCCCGGCGCGGTGTTGATCCGCGCCATCTTGCCCCAAGAAGGACTCCCCATCCTGTGCGACCGGAGGCCTGGCATCCCCGACCGCCACCTGACCGATGGGCCCGGCAAACTGTGTCAGGCGCTCGGCGTCACACTGGCTCTCAACGGGGTTGATCTGACGACCAGCGCCGAGCTGTTCATCGAAGCGGCCGAGCCGATTCCTGCCGATGAGATCGTTGCCACGCCGCGCGTCGGCGTACGTGGCGACGAGGCCGCGCGCCGGCGTCCCTGGCGCTTCTTGTGGCCACCGATCGCTGACACTGGTACTTGAGACCCATTGCCGTCCCCTTTTAACCATGCTAAGATGGGCTTTGAGTGGGTGGAGGCTTTTTTGTGCGCCACTGTGGGCCTTTGCAGACCAGTTCGCTGTGGCCGGTCTCCTGACCGAGCCACTGTGGGC
>PHCA01000109.1:0-6840 GCA_002842085.1 Chloroflexi bacterium HGW-Chloroflexi-1 | reverse complement strand
GCTGTGGCCGGTCTCCTGACCGAGCCACTTGTGGGCCTTTGCAGACCAGTTCGCTGTGGCCGGTCTCCTGACCGAGCCACTGTGGGCCTTTGCAGACCAAGAAGGTGTGAATCGATGACCGAAAACCTGAGCGTTATGAACAATCCAGGGCCACCCTGGTTGTCGCTGCTCCAACGGCCTTACGACAGCATCTTCGGGCCCAGAAACATTTGGGATCTGCGGATGGCTGATGGCACAGCGGTGCGCATCGAGCGCGGCAGTCAAGGGTTGAACAATAACCTTTATCGCGTCCGCTTCGACGGGGGGGTCTATACCTGCAAACTTTTTGTGGTGGATGAGCGCCAGCGCGCGCAACGGGAGTGGACTGCGGTGCGCTCTTTGCATGACGCCGGCTCGAGGCTGGCGCCTGAACCGGTGGCCTATGCACCCAACGGACCTTTGCCGCAACCGGTCATCGTCTATCAGGGGGTCACGGGCCAGTCGTTGTCGGGTCAGTCGTTGCTGGCGGACGATCTGGCAGCCTTGATCGAGTGCGTTGGTCAGATCCACCGGACCGCACCGGCGGCGGACACTGAACCGTTAGTGGCCTGGCGCCAGCCGGAGGACTACGCGAGTTATCTGGCGGAAATCCAGGAGTTTCTGCGCGCTCTTCGAGAATGGGTGACGAGCGGCCAGGTCGGCGCAGCCGATCTGCCGAATTGGGCCGCTGATCTGCCTGCGCTATTACCCCTGATCGAGGCGGCCATGGAATCGGCCGAATGCGCGGTGGCGAGCGCCGGTGATCGCGGCGCCTGCCCGGCGCCGGCGCTGGTCCGGGTGGATGGGAACCTCGACAGCATCGTACGCGACGAAGACGGCCGGTTACTTTTCCTGGATTGGGAGTCCAGCGGCTGGGGCGATCCGGCCTTCGACCTGGCCGAGTTGTGCTGGTGCCCGCGCGCCCAAACGATCTCGCAAGTCCAGTGGCAGGCCGCGCTCGAAGCTTACGTGCCGCATCCGCGTGACGAGACTTTTTGGGAGCGGTTGGTCGTGTACAACCAATTGCTGCCGGCGTGGTGGGTGGGACGGAGTGCCGTGCATTTGTTGGAGGGCGCACGGCAAGCCGTGGGCCAGCAACGGCTGGTCTCCATCCCGACGCGCCTGTACCGGTCGGTGCGTACGCAATTGGACAACTACCTGGTCGCTCTGGGCACGATGGCGCCGGCGGAGGATGCCTCCGCCGGCGAATAGATGATTTTCCCGGAAACTCGGAGTTTCCGGGAAAATGGTATCGAATCAGAGGTAGTTTGAGAGCGTGGATGGAAATGACGGCCGGCCAGCCCCTGGAACCACGTCAACGTTTGACCATCTTCAGCAATTTCGCGACCATGTTCATGGTCGGGGTCGCCATCTCGCTGCTCGGGCCCAGCCTGCCCGGTCTGGCCGAGCGGACGGGGCTGCCGTTGCCGCGAGCCGGCATCTTCTTCACCCTGTTTTCCGGCGGCTCAGTGTTGGCGACGCTGGTGGTGGCCCGGTTGATGGATCGACCAGTGCGACATGCTTTTTTGATCGGCGGCGCGTTCGTGATGGGGGGCGCGCAGTGGCTGGTTGCCAGCAGCGGGACCTTCGCCCCGGCGGCCACCGCAATGGCCCTGACCGGGCTGGCGATGAGCACGACTGGCACGGCGCCCAACGCCATCATCGCCGATCTCTACCGGGAGCGCGCCGGACAGGCGCTGAACGCGCTGCACCTCTGCCTGAGTGTCGGGGCCTTCGCCGGACCGTTGCTGGTGGGGGTGGCCATCCGGTTCGGGAGCGACTACACTGTTGCCTACCGCGTGGCCGGGTCCCTCATGTTTCTCGTCGGCTTGCTGTGGGCCTTCAGCCGGCCGCCGATGCCGCGACGGTCGGAGGGGGTGCAGCCGCGCACGCCCCTGAGCGCCCCCCTCATACTGCCGATGCTCGTGCTGTTGTGCGTGGCGATGCTCTATACCGGCGCCGAGCAGGCCTTCGGTGGGTGGATCTTCACCTATGCGCGCGATGCCGTTGTTATGGACGCGCCAAAGGCCAGCCTGGCGACGTCGTCCTTCTGGCTGGCGATCATGTTGGGGCGTTTGATCGCCATACGGGTGTTGCCGCGGCTTGGGGATGTCGGTTTGCTGATCGCCGGCGCGCTGGTGGGCGCGCTCGGTATCGGGGGCGTCCTGGTGAGCAGCCGCGTGCCCCCTTTGCTCTGGGGCGGCGTGGGGTTGGTGGGCCTGGGGTTTGGGCCGATCTTTCCGACGGTTCTGGCCGTAGGCACACAGCGGTTCCCGGCATACGCCGGGATGATCAGCAGCCTGACGGTTGCATCGGGATCAGTGGGCGCGATGGTGCTGCCGTGGGCCAGCGGCGCGCTGATACCCCGGCTGGGCCTTGTGGGCAGCATGGCCGGTTCGTTCGTCCCCCTGGCCCTGATGCTGGGCTGTCTGTGGGTGATCGGCCGGCTCGATCAGCGCTCGCCGGCGTGAGCAAATGGTGGCGGTTGTTTACGGGCGACTCGCTTGTCCCCGGGCCACTTGCCCCCACAGCGCGTCCAACCTGACTGCTATCTTGAAAGAACTGTCACGCTTCTGTCAGCCGGTGTTCATGCCAGTTTCATGCCATAGCGCGATATTACGCCTGTTGTTGCGTCATGATGTGTGTGCCTTTTAGGAAGTTTGTCCTATTGACTGCCCTTTGAGGGGTTGTACACTTAAGTGGCTCGCAGATCGAAAAGCGGTTCAAGATCGCCCGTATTCGTTGGAACCTATCCGCTGGCTGCGGCGTCTGAATGCCGTGTCACAAGACCAGACTTTGCTCGCAGGAGGCAACTCATGGACATCCCATTGCTCATCGCCATTCTCGCTCTGCTGGCCTGGACGTTGCTGCCGCAGTTGGATCGGTACGTCGATGCAGACGCCAACTTGGAGGGATCGCGGTCGTACTTGAGCCGGTTGGCTCGCTGGGTCAACAACTGATCTGTTCAGCGCGAAACCAGGGGTGCGCCGCGTTCGGCGCGTCACTCGGAAAATCTTCAGGGAGTGCTGCTTTTTGCGGCGCTCCTTTTTGTTGTATGGCGACCGGTCACCGGCACAGCGGAGGCGCCGGTGACCGGTTGTGCTCCAAAAGCTGAGCACCGTCATACTCGGAATCGGTCCGCGGGAGTATGCTCAGTGCAGGATCCGGCGTGTTAGGGCAAGCCCTTGTGATGCACGCAGCGCGACACTCGCTCGGCGATGTCACGTATCTTCTCAATTTTTCGGGGAATCACTCGCTGTGGCCGGTCTCCTGACCGAGCCACCGTGGCTCGGTCAGGAGACCGGCCACAGCCACCCCGGATTACGGCTATCGCTTGAGAGGATACGATGTCACCATGCTACGGCTTTTGTCGGACCGTCTTCGGATTGTTTTTCAGTAACTCAACGGGGAGTGATGTCATGCGTGAATTTCTTGATGGCGCCACAGCCATCGCGCGGGGCGCGTTGGATGCCGGCTGCAACTTTTTTGCCGGTTACCCGATTTCGCCCGCGACACCTTTGTTGCTTCATATGATCCGTGAGCTGCCGAAAGTCGGCGGTGTCGCGATCCAGGCCGAGGACGAGATCGCCTCCATCAGCATGTGCATCGGCGCGGCTATGACGGGCGCGCGGGCGCTGACCGCGACCTCCGGCCCGGGGATCAGCCTGTACAGCGAAAATATCGGGCTGGCGATCATGGGGGAGGTCCCGCTGGTGATCGTAGACGCTCAGCGGATGGGACCGGCCACGGGTGGGGCGACCATGCCCGCTCAAGGCGATGTGCAGTTCGTGCGTTGGGGCACAGCGGGTGGGTATCCCATCATCGCCCTGGCCCCCAGCAGCGTGGCCGAATGTTACAGCCTGACCCGCCGCGCGTTCGATTTGGCCGAGCGCTTTCGGGCGCCGGTTTTCCTGCTGACGGACAAGGCCATGTTCCTCTCCATGAGCACGGTGGAGATCGAGCAGTATGAACACCCGGCGGTGCGGGCGCGCGCCCAGGCCCAAGCCGCGCCGGCCGGCGACCCGGATTTGCGGCCCGAGGAGAGCTTCTGGCCCTGGCGTTTCGACCCGATCGATCAGCCACCCCCGTTCAGCCCGTTCGGCGGCGAGCACATCATGCGGTTTACCGGGTCGAGCCACGACGAGCACGGATTCTTGACCAAAGATCCGGCCCGGGTGGGGCAGTTGAACGAGCATTTGTGGCGCAAGATCGCGGACCATGCCCCTGAGCTTGAGTTGGTGCGGGCCGACTTGCAGCCGGATGCCCGTACGTTGTTCGTTTCCTACGGTATCACCGCGCGCGCCATGGAGGAAGCCGTTCTGGTGGCGCGCGCTGCGGGCCAGCGCGTCTCGGCCCTGACGGTGCAGAGCTTGTGGCCGGTGTCGAAGGGGGCGATCCTGGCGGCTGTGGGTCAAGTGACCGGCACTTCCGAAAGTGCCGGTCACTTGGGGCCTGTCGAGCGCGTGGTCGTCGCGGAGCTGAACCTGGGGGACTTCCGCCGCGAGGTCGAGCGGGTGATCTACGGTTGGGCGGCCCAGACGCGCCAGATCGCGCCAGAGGTCGTGGGGATCAACCGGGTGGATGGAGAGCTGATTACGCCGGGGCAGTTTCTCCAATTCGTAACGAGTAACGAATAAGGAGAACATTCGCCATGACCCAGACAACCATCACACTGACCACCTATCGCAACGAGCGCGAATATCCGTTTTGCCCAGGTTGCGGGCATGGTTTGATCCTGAATGCGCTGAATCACGCGCTAATCAAGTTGGCCGTGGATCCCAAACGTACGGTCCTGGTCACCGACATCGGCTGTCACGGGTTGAGCGACCAATACTTTGTCACCCACGCGTTTCATGGGTTGCACGGCCGCAGCATCGCCTATGCCACGGGGATCAAGCTGGTCGACCCGGATCTGAACGTAATCGTCTTGATCGGGGATGGCGGCGCCGGGATCGGGGGCGCGCACTTGTTGAACGCAGCCCGGCGCAACATCGGCCTGACCGTGCTGGTGTTCGACAACTTCAACTTCGGCATGACCGGCGGCGAGCACAGCGTCACGACTCCGACGGGGGGCGTCACCGCGACCACTCGATTCGGCAACCTGGAGCGGCCATTGGATATTTGCGCCACGGTGGCGGTCAATGGCGCTGGCTTCGTCTGGCGCGGCACGGCTTATGACAAGGACCTGGCGGACGTGATCGTGGAGGCGGTGCAAAGCCAGTCGTTCGCGTTGTTGGACATCTGGGAGCTGTGTACGGCGTATTATGTGCCCAACAACAAGTTCTCTCGGAACATGCTGACCACTACACGCGAGGCTTTGGGGATGGCCGCGGGGATGATCAGCCGGGCCGAACGGCCGGAGTACGCCCACGCTTTGCGCGATGCCGGGGCGATTCAGGCGGGTCAGCCAGCGCTGCGCCCCGACCCGCTGATCCCGATCTTCGCATCCACCCTCGACCGCGAGTTCCGGCTGGTGATCGCCGGCTCGGCGGGCGGCAAGGTGCGTTCCACCGCGAAGATAGCGGGCGAGGCCGCAGTCCTCTCTGGCCTCTGGGCTACCCAAGAGGACAGCTACCCGGTCACCGTGAAGACGGGACATAGTCTCAGCGAGCTGATTTTCAGCCCGCAGGAGATCCTCTACACCGGCATCCCGCGGCCGGACGCGCTGGTGTTGGTCAGCGAAGAGGGCCGCCGGGCCGCGGCGCGCTACCTGGCCGCGATGTCAGCGGAGAGCTGGTTGTTCGTCACACCGGAGTTCGCCGACCTGGAGACCCCGGCCCGCAAGCTGGTGTTCGATTTCGAAGCCGCGGGGATGCGTGGGGCCAGGAAACAGGCGGCGCTACTGATGCTCAGCGCGGCGTTGCGTCGGCTGAGGCTGTTCCCCATCGAAGCGTGTGAAGAAGCGATCCGCCGGGGCCAGCGGGGGGCGATTGCGGAGGAGAACCTGGCGCTGCTGGCGCAGAGCGCGGGGGTTTACGTCACCTGCGCGTAGAGGCTGCGCCCGGCGCCATAGTACGCATCGTAGACGTGCAGGTAGACCGCATCGCACTTCTGGCGGTAGAGATCGGGCGCGTAGGCCGACGGCAGGCGGTCGAGGGCTTCTTCGATTGCCAGCTTGACAGCGGCGCGCGCCTGTTGGCGTTTGCGCCAGTCGAGCGCCAGTCTTTCGGCCTTCAGCGTTTGCAGCAGCTCCCGCGCGACCCGCTTGACTGCGGCCAACTCTCGCTTCGTCAGCTCCACGGCCGGCTTCGTCAGCAGGTCGAAGATCGCCAGCTCCTCTTCGGAAAGGTTCTCGGCGATGCCCCGCACCTCCTCGGCATTCAGGCTCTGCGCAAAGGCGACCAGGTTGGCGAAGAACCCTTCTACGTCGGTGGCCCCGGCGTTGTACTCCTCGATCATCCGTTGGAACTGCGCCAGGTAGTCCAGCCGGCTGCGATTCAGGCGCACCAGGCGCTGGAGGTGCGCGTTGAGCGCGCCGCGCAGCCTGGCCGCCTCGGTGCGCCGGCGGCCTTGCTCGAAACGCCGTTTGAGCGCCTCGAAGTCTATCTGGCTCAGGTTCACCACGGGATCGCTCGCCCTCTCGCGAGCCATCTGCCCACGGCCCCGAATGACATACCCCGTCGGCTCGACCGATTCGTTCAGCAGCGTCTCCACCTGGGCCATCACGCCCGCAATGTCCGGGTCGGGCGCGAGCGCGCGGATCTTGTCGGCCAGGGCGGCGTAGAGCGCCCGCTCAGCGTTGAACCGATTGGCGGCCGGGTCGGGCAGGACGGCGTTGTAGAGCCGGGCCACGTCGTTTGCCAGCGTCAGGTAGCGCGCCTG
>PHCA01000108.1:6873-10117 GCA_002842085.1 Chloroflexi bacterium HGW-Chloroflexi-1 | reverse complement strand
GAAGACGGACGTGGGCGCCGAGCGCAAGCAGACCGCCGAAAAGGACGACCTGCGGCCCACGGCGATGGTGAGGAAAATGTAACGAGTAATGAGTAATGAGTAACGAGTAACGAGTAAGTTTACTCGTTACTCGTTACTCGTTACTCGTTATCCTGAAAGGTGCTCTGTGCGCGACAAACTCATCAACATCCTGAAGATCGCCATCAGCGTCGGGCTGATCGCGTGGATCTTCAGCCGGGTGAACCTGGCCGAGGTGGGCAGGCAGCTTGCCTCGGCAAATTTGTGGCTGGTCGGCGCCGCGCTGGTCTTGTACCTGCTCGCGATCACGGTCAACGGGGTCAAGTGGCAACTGTTGCTGCGCGCCCAGGGGGTCCACGTGCCGTTCCGCGCGCTGCTGGAGTTTCTGTTCATCGGCTTTTTCTTCAATAATTTCCTGCCGGCCAATGTGGGCGGGGACGTGATGCGCGGCTACGGACTGGCCCGCTACACCGATCGCACGGCCGACGCGGCGGTCTCGGTGATCGTGGACCGCATCATCGGGCTGATCGCCTACATGAGCACGGCCGCGGTGGCCGCTATCGTCGCGGTGAACGTGACCGGGCGGGCCGACTTGCAACAGGTGGAGTGGGTGGCGGTCGTGGCGCTGCTCGCGCTGGGGCTGGGTTTCGCGGTGCTGTTGAGCCGCCGGCTGCGGGCGCTGATCGCGCGCGTTTTCGCCTGGCGCTGGCTGGCGCCGCTGGCGCCGCTCTGGGGCAAGCTCTCGGATGCGTTCAACGCCTACCGGTTCCGCTACCGCGCGCTCGCCCTGGCGTTCGGCGTCGCGCTGGTCGGCATCGCCTGCACCACCTTCGTCAACTGGTGCCTGTCGCAGGCGATGGGCGGGCTGATGCCGTTGACCGCCATCTTCATGTTCAACCCGCTGATCGCCCTCGTGTTGATGATTCCCGTCTCCATCGGCGGCCTCGGCGTCAACCAGACCGCCTACCCGTTCTTCTACGGCCTCGCCGGTGTGCCGACCGACCACGCGCTGGCAGTGTCGCTGCTGATGCAGGCCGTCATCATCCTGGGGAGTCTGCCCGGGGGAGTGTTCTGGCTGCGGGGAAAGCGAGGAAATGTCAGTACCCCAACAACGTCTTCGCCGTCGAAATCAGCCGCTCGGCGTTCGCGATAACATCGTCGGCCCCTGTTTTGGAGAAGCTGCCCCGGTAGTCAGCTTCCTCGCGGAGGAGCATGGCGCGATCAGCGCCCGCAGGGGCAACTTACCGGTGTCTACGTAAAGCTCCAGCAGGGCAACTGAAAGGCAGTAATACCGGTAATTCTTCATTCTGGCGACCATATCATCAATGGATTGAGGATGTGGTCATTATATTGAACGATAGCGATTCCGTCAAACCCAGCGACAGAGCTACGTGCGTTTCTGCCCCGAGGTTCCGTCTGCCGGTCATCTTGGAGATCGAGCCGTGCCAATCCGCCTACCCATTACGATTGAGATTGCCCGCGCCCTCTATGAGAAGAGTGGCGGCGGCGACCGCAGCGGCGGCCACCGCAGCGGCGGCCACGACTTCGACCACGTGCTCCGCGTAACCGCGCTGGCCGAGCGCATCGGCCGGGCCGAGGGCGCCGACCTGGCGATAATCCGCACCGCGGCGTTGCTGCACGATGTGGGGGAGAGCGGAGATAGGGAGAACCATCACCTGGCTGGCGCGGCGATGGCGCGCGAGCTGCTGCGGGACGAGCTGCCGGCGTTCGTGGCAGCCGTCGCGCACGCCATCGAAGCGCACCGCTTCCGCGCCGACCCCGCCCCCCGCACGCTGGAGGCGCAGATCCTCTCCGACGCGGACAAGCTGGACGCCATCGGCGCGATCGGTGTGGCGCGGGTTTTCGCTTACGCCGGGGCGAGGGGCACACCGCTCTGGCGTGGCCCCTGGCGCGAGATTGCCCGTTCGGCAGGCCCTTCGACGAACCTTTTGATGGACTCAGGGCGGGGCTCAGGACAAGCGAGCGAGCCGGACGACGCCAACGATGCGCCGAAACGCCTCGGCGGTAACTACACCCCCGTCCACGAGTTCGTCTACAAGCTTGACCGCATCCCCGAGCGGCTCTACACCGCCACCGCCCGCGCCAGCGCTATCGAGCGGCTGGCGTTCATGCGCGCATTTTTCGACCGGCTGGATGAGGAGATGACGGGACAGTGAGGCAGGCCAAGACGTAATGCGTGTTGCGTGTTGCGTCAAGGCGTGTCACGGTTTCTTCCACCACAGGTATCCCGCCAGCCCGGCCAGCCCACTGCCCAGGAGCAGCCAGGTAGCGGCTTCCGGGATGTCGGGGACAGGCGGCGCCACGTCCGCCCAGGCAGTGCCAGGTCGGGCCGCTGTCGAAGGATTTATAGTGCTGGAGGTCTTGGTTCAAGCCAAACAATACTACCTGAAGGAGGGTGTCACATGAAGCGCATCATCCCGTTCGGCGGCGCGTTTCGGAGGGGCCTGGGTCTGGGGTTGGCAGTGATCCTGGGGCTCACGTTGACCGCAACGCTCTTCGCTCTGATCATCCAGCAGCCGGTCTGGGCGCAAAAGGGGATCCGGGCGAATATCCAAAACAGCCTGTACGTGGCTTTTGGCGGCAATTGCGCCGGGGCAAACCCCTGCTACGGCAGCATCCAGGCCGCCGTGGACGCGGCCCAGCCCGGCGACGAAATCCGCGTCGCCGCGGGCGCCTACACCGACATCAGTGTGCGCCAGCGCGCTGACATCGTAGCCACCGGCGTCGTCACGCAGGTGGTTTACATCGCGAAGACGGTCACCGTGCGAGGCGGGTACACCACGGGCAACTGGACCACGCCCAATCCGACCACCAACCCGACTACCCTGGACGCCCGCGGCCAGGGGCGCGTGCTCTACATCACCGGCGCTATCAGTCCCACCATCGAGGGCCTGCGCCTGACCGGCGGCAACACGGGCGAACTTTACACGGGCGGCGGAGCCTATGTCATCTCGGCCACCGTTGTCATGAGCGGCAACCAGGTCTTTGGCAACACGGCGCTCGGCGAAGGTGGCGGGTTATGCTTCGATTTCGCCGATGCCATCTTGCTGAACAACCAGGTCTACGGCAACAGCGCCGAGAGCGATGGCGGCGGGATCCATCTCTTCGGCGGCGAGAATGTCACGCTGACGGGCAACCGGATCTACAACAACACGGCCGCCAACGACGGGGGCGGCGCTTGCCTGGCGGCAATCCCCGATGTCAC
>PHCA01000108.1:0-6855 GCA_002842085.1 Chloroflexi bacterium HGW-Chloroflexi-1 | reverse complement strand
CAACGACGGCGGCGGGGTTCAACTGAGCGGCGCTGACCGCGCCACCCTGACGAACAATCAGGTATTCGACAACTCCACCGGCAACAACGGTGGCGGCCTGTGTCTTTCCGGTCAAAAACACGATCTGACGGGCAACCGGATCTACAACAATACGGCCCCCCAAGACGGGGGGGGGTGTACTTCGTCGGCAGCGATGGCGACTTGCTAAAAGCTAACCGCATCTACGACAACACAACCGCGGGCAACGGCGGAGGCGGATACTTTCAGTCCATCGCCAACATGCTGCTGGTCGATAACCTGATCTACGGCAACGCGGCCGACGCGGACGGCGGTGGGATCGGCCTGGCGGTCAGCGAGAACGTGACCCTCGTCAACACTGCAGTGCTGGATAACCGCATCACCGGAAGCGGCAGCCTCGGGGCCGGTATGTATGTCGCCAGCAGCCCAAACCTGCGCCTGTTACACGCCACCCTGGCCCGCAACGGCGGGAGCAGCGCGATCTATCTGATCAACTACAGCTCGGAACAGGTGACCACAACCCTCACCAACACCATCCTGACAAGCCATTCCGTGGGAATCAGCGTCACGGGGATCAGCCTGGTAAAGATCAACGGCATCCTCTGGTACGACACGCCCATCACCGTGACGAAGGGGGCGACCGCGACGGTCACGGTGGCCAACCAGCGCACAGGCGACCCAGTCTTCGCCACCGATGGCTACCATCTGACGGGCGGCTCCGCGGCGATCGATCGGGGCGTCGATGCCGGCGTAACGACTGATATCGATGGCGACGCCCGTCCGCAAGGCGCCGGCATCGATCTGGGCGCGGACGAGTGGCTGGCCCCACGGCGCGTTTACCTGCCGCTGGTGCGCAGGTGACCGCGCGGGGGAACGAGTAACGAGTGACGAGCAAGGAGTGATCGTATCTTCTCAATTTTTCGGGGAATCGCGCTGTGGCCGGTCTCCTGACCGAGCCACAGCCACCCCGGATTATGGCTGTCGCTTGAGAAGATACGTTTGGAACACGACATGACCCATTACGAGACCATCATCGGGCTGGAAGTCCACGCCCAACTGCTGACCGAATCCAAGATGTTCTGCGGGTGCAGCGCGGATTACGCGGACGCGGCACCCAATACGCACGTCTGCCCGGTGTGCATGGCGCTGCCGGGCGTGCTGCCGGTGATCAACCGCGCCGCGGTCGAGAAGACGATCATGGCCGGGCTGGCGCTGAACTGCACCATCGCCGAAGAAGCGGTCTTCGCCCGCAAGAACTACCACTACGCCGACCTGCCCAAGGGCTACCAGATCAGCCAGTACGAGCTGCCGTTTTGCCGGGATGGCTGGATTGAGGTTGAGGCTAAGGTTGAGGCTGAGGTTGAGGCTGAGGCTGAGGCTAAGCGCGTCGGCATCACCCGCGCCCATCTGGAGGAAGACACCGGCAAGCTGGTCCACGCTGGCGCGCACAGCCTGGTGGACCTGAACCGGGCCGGCGTGCCGCTGCTGGAGATCGTCACCGAGCCGGATCTGCGGTCGCCGGAGGAGGCACACGCCTACCTGACCAGGCTCCAGCAGATCCTGCGTTACCTGGGCGTGAGCAGCGCGGACATGGAGCGGGGCGCGATGCGCTGCGAGGCCAACGTCAGCGTGCGGCCGGTCGGCGTGGGAGAATTCGGGACCAAGGTCGAGGTCAAGAACCTGAACTCGTTCAAGGCGGTCCGGCAGTCGCTGGAATACGAGGTGGCGCGGCAGATCGCGCTGCTGGAGGCCGGCGAGCGGGTGGTCCAGGTGACGATGGGCTGGGACGAAGCCAATGGGCGCACCGTAGTGCAGCGCACCAAGGAGTCGTCGGCCGACTATCGCTATTTCCCCGAGCCGGATCTGCCGCCGCTGGTCGTCGAGCGCGCCTGGGTGGACGCGATCGCGGCCCGGCTACCGGAGCTGCCGGACGCCAAAGCCGCCCGCTTCGTCGCCGAGATGGGGCTGGACCCCCGCGAGGTCGCCGTGTTGGTCGCCGATCGTGCGGTGGCCAACTATTTCGAGGCGGTGGTAAGCGCCGTCAGAAACCCGGTTTCTTCGAGAAACCGGGTTTCTAAATACGCGCCCAAGACCGTCGCCAACTGGATCACCGGCGAGCTGTTCCGGCTGATGAACGCGGCCGGGGTCGGGATCGACGCGGTACAGATCACCCCGGCCGCCTTTGCCGAGCTATTGGCCCTGGTGGATGCGGGCACGATCAACGTCAACAGCGCCAGGCGCGCGTTGGACGGCATGTTCGAGAGCGGCCGCCGCGCGTCCGACCTGGTCGCCGAGTTGGGGTTGGCGCAGGTCAGCGATGCGGAGGCGCTGGCGGGCGTGGTGGCGGAGGTCCTCAACCGATATCCGGCCGAGGTCGCCAGCTATCGGGATGGCAACGAGAAACTGTTTGGCTGGCTGATGGGGCAGGTGATGCGCGCGACGCGTGGCAAGGGGAACCCCGCGGTCGTGCGGGAACTGTTGGACAGGGCGTTGAATGTTCAACGTTGAACGCTACCCGTGCCCTTTGTGGTCAGTTTCTTCAGGGAAGATGCCCCGGCGTGAAAGAGGTGGCTCGGGCGCAGACCGGCCACAGCCCGCGAGGATTCGTTGTTTTCCCCATTCGCTGTGTGTCCTCACGGCAGTTTGAACTCCAACGCGCGTTCCCACGTTTCCAACAGCGCCGGCAGTTCGGCGATGGTCTCGATGCGGCCGTCGGGCTTGATTTCCGGATTTTCCTCGACGCGATAGGGCGAAGCCACCAGGACGGTGCGCATCCCGATCTTGCGCGCCCCGGCGATGTCCACGACCAGCTTGTCACCCACGAAGGCCGCTTCGGGCGGCGCCACGTCCAGCCTGTCCAACGCCTGGCGATAGATGCTGGGGTGGGGCTTGGTGATGCCCGTGACGCAGGAGTAGATGCGCACCGGCAGGTATTCCAGTAATCCAAAACGTTCCAGGTCGGCGTCGTGCATGGCTGGCGCCCAGAAGGTGTTCGACACCACGCCCAGGCCGCGACCCTGCCCGGATAGCGTGGCCAGGACCGCGCGTGGGTCGCCATCCACCGGAATGACCAGGGCCGAGATCGCGTCGTAATACGCGGCCAACCCCGCATCCCACGCCCGGGGCGCCAGCTTGACGCTCACCGCCTCCAGCCCGTCCCGGATGATGACCTCGGCTGTGTTGGCGTAGTTGGCGCGCTTGGCTTTCACCTCCATCGCCGCGGCCATCCGCCCCACCGCGCGCACGGCCAACTCAGGATCGGGCACTCTGGCGCCAGCGTTGACCGCGGCGGCCACCAGCGCGCGCAGCGCGATCGCATTGACCTCATCGAAGGAGTATTCCGGCGGCCGTTCGTAGTGGAGCAGCGTGCCGCCCAGGTCGAACAGGACAACTTGAATTGCAGGCATACGAGAACCTCACGTAGATGGCGGATGGCGGCTTAGCGCTTGGCGGATGGCAGATAGCCAATAGCCAATAACCAATACCCAATACCCAATACCCAATACCCAATACCCAATTCCCAATACCCAATACCCAATTCCCAATACCCAATACCCAATACCCAATACCCAATAGCGAATCCGCGCTTTGGGCGAGTAGCACGTGATCAGTCGCTGTCACTGCCTGATGCCGGTTGGCCCAGGTAGGCCAGGACCCGGCGCAGGTTCACCACCAACGATTCAGCCGTGTCGATCACCAATCGCTGGTCGGTGAGGCGTTCGAACTGGCCGCGTTGGCGCTGGTAGGCGCCCCAATCCTGGGTCCGGTAGGCGGGAAGGCCCGGCCCGCGACCCTCGACCCGCTGGCGCAGCAACTTCTCGTCGGTGCAGATACACTCGATTAGTTTCAGGTTCGCTTTCACCCCGCGCGCCAGCCCCTTGACCTTCTCCCGGAAGACCTGGTAACCGGCCGGGCTGTCCAACACCACCGATAGACCCAAGGTCAGGTTATCGCGCGCCAGGCTGACCAGCAGCTCGTAGGAGAGCGGCCCGGCCAGTTGCTCCCCCTGATCCAGCCGCAATTGATCAGCCAGGACCATGACGCCGTCCTTGATGGTGTCTTTGTCCAGGTAGGCGGCTCGCAGTTCGCGGGCAACGGCCCGGGCCAGGCTGGTCTTGCCCGTGCCGGGCATGCCGGCGAAGACAATGAGCAACGGATCGGGCATGGTTACCTCCGGGGGAAGAACATGACGAGTAATGAGTACCGAGTAAAACGCATTGCATTTTTACTCATTACTCGTTACTCGTTACTCATTACTACAACCCCATTCCCCACCGCCCCAACAGCAACACGATCAGCGGTGCGATAAAGATGGCCGGCAGCAGGTTGGCGGCCCGGATGCGCTTGAGTTCCAGCAGCAGGAAGGCGATGCTCAGGATCACCACGCCGCCCGTGGCCGTCATCTCGACGACCCACGGCGTTTGCGCGGTGACGCCGCCTAATGCTGTGCCGAACAGCATCGCCAGCAGGCTGAGCCCGCCTTGATATCCCAGGACAGCGCCGGCCGACAGGATCACGCCCGCGCCCAATGACGCGGCCAGCGCCATCGCGGCAAAACCGTCCATCAGCGATTTGATGGCCAACAGGGTGTAATCGCCCATCAGGCCGTCCTGGATCGAGCCCAACACCGCCATCGGGCCGATGCAGAACACCAGGCTGGCCATGATGAACCCTTGGGCCAGCGTCGGGCCATTCGCCTCAACGGCATCCGCGCCCCGTGACCGCGCCAATCGGCGTTCCGCCCACCGCCCCAGTCGTTCCAGGGCGTCCTCTACGGCCAACGCCTCCCCCAGGATGCCGCCGACCAACACGCTGAACAGCGGGATCAACACGTTCCTGGTCTGCGTGGCCATCATCACGCCCAGGATCAGCGTGATCAGCCCCAGGCCCTGGAGGACGGTCTGGCGCATCTTTTCGGGCAGGCAGCGCAAGGCAACCAGCCCGCAGCCCAGCGCGGGCGCGCCGGCGGGCCAATCGGCACGTTTCTGCGCGGCCTGGAGCAGGCCGTTCATCACTTCGTGGACGGTACCATCCCCGCCCACGGCCACGATGACATCGAAACCGCGCTGGACTGCCTGGCAAGCCAGGCGGGTCGCATCGCGCGGGGCGCGGGTTTCGGTCAGTTCGTACGTAACGCCTGCCCGCCCGAACACGCGATCGACGATCGCTTCGGCACGGGCGCCGTTACCCCGGCCAGAGACCGGATTGGTGATGATTCGGTAGGTTGGCATGGCTATCCTTGGAGCAGCTCGCGCTGCGGTCTTGATTTCAGGTAACTACTCAGCTTGTCATTGCGAGGAGGCGTTTTTTGCGGTTGCGAGGCACGAAGCAAAGCAATCGGGATTACCGCAATCCCCGCGTTTAGTGCCAGGAGATTGCGGCAATCCGAGATTGCTTCGCAAAAAACGCTCGCAATGACACGGCGGCTGAGTAGTTACGATTTCAGGGGATAAGGATAACAGAAGATTGGTGATGGGGCAAGCGCGAGCAGGGGGAAGAAGGGCCTTTTCATACTTGAATTGCTGCTGGCGCCGTGGCTGACAGTCTTCTGCGGCTGGCATATACTGAGCCCGGCTCGACAATCGGTTGATTTGGCACTGCAAGGTCAGGAGGAGAGCATGAGCGCAATGGTCAAGCCATCTGTGAAGCGCGACCAGGTCGGGATGAGTGACGTGGAATTCCTGGAGTTCGCGCCGGAGCGCAAAGCTGAGCTGATCCATGGAGAGTACACCGTGGCCTCACCAGCTTCCGATCCTCATGAAAGGCTATTTGTATTTCTGATGACGGTGCTGAACGCGTTTGTGCGTAAGCACAGGCTCGGCGTGGTGCGGGGTTCGCGTACGGCGGTCCGGCCAGGGATTCCCGGAGAAGTGTACGAGCCCGATCTGTGTTTCATTCGCCGCGAGCGCATCGGCCTGATTACGCCCACTTACGTCGATGGCCCACCCGACCTGGCCATCGAAATCCTCTCGCACAGCACGCGGTACGACGACCGCGTGGTCAAAAAGGCGGTCTACGAACACGCGGGGGTCTCGGAATACTGGGTGATTCACCCGGATCGGTTTCTGACCGAGTTTTACCGGCTGACCGGCCTGAGCTACCAGCTCGTGCTGGCTGACGACGACGGCATCTACCGCTCGGAGGCCGTGCCGGGCTTCTGGCTGCGGCTGGCGTGGCTGTGGCCGGAGGAGGGCGAACCAGATCCGCTGGACGCGCTGAGGGAGTTGGGGGTAATCTGATGTAGCACTTGATTCTACACAAAGTGACCGGCACTTCGGAAGTGCCGGTCACTTGATTCTACCGTCAGCGTTTCAGGGCCAGCGGCAGGAAGAATTGCCGGGCGGCAAGCACCTCCGCGCGGGCCGTGTTGTCGGCGGGGTTGACCTCCGGGCCGGCCGTGGTCAACGTCAGGGTGACCGGGAAACTGGCGCCGATGGGCACCCCGGCCGGCAGTTGCACCGCCAACTGGAATGTCCGGCTCTCCAGCATCCCCAGGTCGGGCAGATGCCAGGTCACGTTCTGGCCGCTGACGGTCGGCGTGACGCCCGCGGTATCGCTGACGTACGCCAGGTTGGCGGCCAGCGCGGCGCTCAGGGTGACGCCTGTCGCGGTCGTCGCCCCGTGATTGGCGTAGGACACGTTCAGCCGCACGTCCCTCCCCGCCGCGCCGGGGAAGGCCGGCGCGCCGAAGGCGACTACCCCATCCACGCCGGCCGGCGGGGTCCAACTGTACGACGTGTTGCCGTAGCCTTCGTAGCTGGTCTCGATGTAAGGCCTGGTCGCTCCGCTCGTGCGGAAGATCAGCGGCGGCGTCAGCACGCTGCCGGCGCCGTCCAC
>PHCA01000107.1:2609-15499 GCA_002842085.1 Chloroflexi bacterium HGW-Chloroflexi-1 | reverse complement strand
TATAGCTAGTACGCCCGAGCGAAGATCGCCACGCGATCCGTCCGTTTACCCGTGTAGAAGCAGGTCCCCGCGCCTTCCGGTGGATCGAACGGGAAGCAGCGGACGGTCGCCTTGGTCTCCTGTTTGATCAGGTCCTCGTCCTCATTGCTGCCGGCCCAGTGGACGCGGAGAAAGCCGCCCTGGGCCTCCAACACCTCTCGGAACTCGTCATAGCTCGTGACCGTGTGGGTGTTGGCGTCCCGGAATTCGGTGGCGCGCTGCAACATGCCGGCCTGGACCGTGTCCAGCATCTCTCGCACCGCGGCAGCGACCCCCGGCGCCGGCACGCCGAAAGTCTTGCCCTCTTTGCCGGGCAGATCGCGGCGGGCCAGCACCACGGCGTTCTTTTCCACGTCGCGCGGGCCGATCTCGAGCCGCACCGGCACGCCGCGCATCTCCCAATCGTTGAACTTGAAACCGGCGTTGACTTCGTCCCGGGCGTCCAGCTTCACCCGGATGCCCGCGGCCCGCAGCGCCTGGTGCACCTGATCAGCCAGCGCCAGCACGGGGCCGCGCTCCGCGTCCTTGCGCCAGATCGGCACGATCACGACCTGGATCGGCGCCAGGCGGGGCGGCAGCATCAGCCCCTGGTCGTCGCCGTGGCCCATGATGATGGCGCCGACCATGCGCGTGCTGACGCCCCAACTGGTGGTCCAGGCGTGCTGGAACTCATTGTTCTGGTCCAGGAACTTGATATCGAATGCCCGGGCAAAGTTCTGGCCCATGAAGTGGCTGGTGCCCGATTGCAGCGCCCAGCCGTTGCCCATCATCGCCTCGATGCTGTAGCTGGCGATGGCGCCGGCGAACTTCTCCCGATCGCTTTTCTTGCCTTGGACCACCGGCAGCGCAGCCTCGTCGATGGCGAAGTCGGCGTAGACGTCCAGCATGCGCAGCGTCTCCTCCATGGCTTCCTGCTCGGTGGCGTGGGCGGTGTGGCCTTCTTGCCACAGGAATTCGGTGGTGCGCAGGAAGAGGCGGGTGCGCATCTCCCAGCGCACCACGTTGGCCCATTGGTTGATCAGCAACGGCAGGTCGCGGTAGGAGCGCACCCACTGGCTGTACATGTGACCGATGATGGTCTCCGACGTCGGGCGAATCACCAGCGGCTCCTCTAACTCCTTGCCGCCGCCGTGGGTTACCACGGCCAGCTCCGGTGCGAAGCCCGCCACGTGCTCGGCCTCCTTCCGGAGGAAGCTCATGGGGATCAAGAGCGGGAAGTAGGCGTTGACGTGGCCGGTTTCCTTGAAACGGCGATCCAGCGCCGCCTGGATGTTCTCCCACAAGGTGTAGCCGTAGGGCCGGATGACCATGCAGCCCTTCACCGGCGAGTAGTCGGCCAGCTCCGCTTTTTGTACGACATCGGTATACCAGCGCGAGTAGTCTTCACCGCGCGGAGTAACGCCAAGTTCTGACATGAGGGTAACTCCTATGATAATAGACTGGTTTCTGAGAGTTGAGTGCGTCGATGGGTTGGGTAACGAGAACCCGGTAACAAGTAAAGAGTAAAAGTATCCTCTCAGTTTTTCGAGGTATGCTGTGGCTCGGTCACAGACCGGCCACAGCCCCCGGATTATTGAGAAGATACGAGTAAAATCACCTTGTCACCTTGTCACCTTGTCACCTTGTCACCTTGTCACCTTGTCAAGTATACGCTCGGCTGACTCATCGCTCGTTACTCGGTACTCGTTACTCATTATGCTTGTTTTTTGCCCTCCAGACCCGGGGCTGGCTACCCCAAGGACGGAGGGCCAGGAGGTGCAGGGGGTGCGAGGAGCGCGGCCAGCGCGTCGGCCGGGGTGGCGACGATGCGCGCCAGCGCCGCGATGGAGCTGCCCAGATCGGTGTGCGCCCGCAGCGCGTCCAGCACGGGTTGCCAGTCGCCACCCAGCAGGATCAACGGCTTGCCGGCCAGCGTCCGGGTTTGCAGCAGGCTCCACGCCAGGGTGACCTCGGACAGGGTGCCGATGCCGCCGCGCACGGCCACGAAGCCGTCGGCGCGGTCCATGATGAGCGCCAGGCGCGCCAGCAGGGTGGGCGCCTTGATCTCTTCAGTCAGCCAGGGGTTGGGCGGCAGCGGGTCGAAGGCCGCGCAGGTGACGCCGATCACGTGACCGCCGGCTTCCCGTGCGCCGCGGCTGACCGCGGCCATGCTGCCGTTGTAGCCGCCGCTCAGCACGGCGTGGCCTGCCTCGGCCAGCATGTGGCCCAGGTCGTAGGCCTCACGGTAGAGGACGCTATCCTCGTCGCGGCGCGAGCTGCCGAACACGGCAATGGTTGTGCCTGTGTGCATTATTTGCTTACTAAATCAGGCCCAACGTCTGTTGGGTGGCAATGAGAGATGGTGGCTGCCACAGCCAATCTACATCCAACCAGAAGTCGGGCAGCGCCTGCGAGCGATAGATCCCTTCCGCGTCAGGCGCAACTGCGGCGTAGCGTCCCTGGGTGTCTAACTGGTAAAACTCGACCCGCGCGCGGTCGGGGTCGATCAACCAGTATTCCGGGATGCCCGCTTCCTCGTATTCATAGAACTTCTGCCCGCGATCGCGCATGGCGCTTTCCGGCGAGAGGATCTCTACGACCAGGTCGGCCGGGCCGTCCAGGCAGGTCTTCTTGAGTCGCTGCAGGTGCTCACGAGCCAGGAATACCACATCTGGCTCACGCCCGGAACGCGCCAGTCGCATCTGGAATGGCGCAACGCGCACAACGCCGAGTTGGTGTGTTTCGACAAAAGCGCGCAGGATAGCTCCGAGAAATCCACAGATGTCTTGATGTTGGTCACCTGCAGGACTGTACATCACCACCTCGCCGTCCACCCATTCGGCGTGCGTATCCTCATCGGCCCAGGTCAGAAATTCCTCGTATGTCATCCGGGGCGATGGGGCAGGCGCCTGCAACACTTCGAGCACGCGACGACGTAGATCATCGGCCGGCACTTCGGGCGCGATCAACAGATCCAGCAATTCACCTTTCAGGCTGCTCATCACTCACCTCCGCCTGTAAGTAGACACCAATCTACCAATCTACCAATCTACCAATCTACCAATTCCCCACTCCACCAACCTACCGACTGCTACTCACCAATTCCCACCCCCGGCCATCCGGCCGCCGCGCCAACTCGAGCATCCGATAGCCGTAGGTGTTGATGATCCGCGTACCATCGCAATTGGTCTCGGTGGTTTCGTTTCGGTTGTAGACGTGCGTGTGGCCGTGGATCATCACCGTGGGCTGAAAGGCACGCAAGAATCTCAGATAGCTCTCGAAGCCCTGGTGCGGCAGGTCTTCGGCGTCGTGGATGCCGCGCGGCGGGGCGTGAGTGACCAGGATGTCCAGATAGCGGCCGTAGCGCAAACGGTTCCAGCGCAGTCGGTGGCCGAGCCAAAACACCTGCTCTCTGACCTGCGCCTCGCTATATTGGAACGGCGCGCCCGGATTGTACATCCGGCAGCCTTCCAACCCGGCCAGCAGCAACCCGCCGTGGTTCACGGTGCGCTGATGCAGATTCTCGGCCCAGGTGAACGTCGTCGGGTTACAGGCTGGCGACATGTCGGACGGCGGTTGAATGACCTTGTCGTGGTTACCGTGCACAAAACAGAGCGGCGCATCCAGCAGGCCGACGATGTACTCCAGGTAATAATAGGGTAGATCGCCGCAGGCCAACACCAAATCTACCTTGCCCACCCGCTCGCGGATGTAAGGCCCATAGAGCACCGGCTCGACTTTGTCACTGACGGTCAAAATGCGCATGGTTGAACGGCGGCAAGTATAACATGCCCGGCGCAGGTCTGTCAACGCGGAGCGCGGGCATTGGTGGCCCCCTGGCCGCGCTCCAGCACTCTGCGGATCGCGCACCTGGTCATATTTGGAATTGCTGATTTGGCGATGGACGCTTGACATGTCAACAGGCGTGTGATATGTTGTGGTCACTTGATATGAGTACTTTGGTGCTTGAAGATGTACTTGGACCTGAGCGCCGAGAAAGTCCCCCAACAACGAGTTGCCTCCCTGTGGGACGACGCACGCGCAGCGCGGGGCGGGCTCCCACATACGGGCTGTACTTTCGCCCGCGCGACGCGCAGGGCATGGTGAAAGCGACGCTTGACACCCGATATTGCACGCGGTAAAATACATCCAGGTTGGGAGTTGGACCGCAGATGCGGTCGAAGACATAATCAGGCTGTGGGTTCGCATCGTGCCAGGAATCGCGCAGACAGGATGAGTTGCATGAAGAAGACGGTCTATTGGGATGCTACCATTCCCAGCTACTTGTGTGATGAACGGGAAAGCATTCGCGAGTACATTGAGGTCACGAAGAAATGGTGGGCCGAGGAGAGCAAGCACTTCGACGTCTACGTATCCGAAGAAACGATCGCCGAATTGAGCGAAGGCGACTATCCCCGGCAGGGCGAGATCTTGGCGTTCGTGGCCCAACTCCAGGTTTTGCCACCTGACGAGCAAATCCTGGAGATTGCGCGCGTCTATTTGGACAACTACCTGATGCCGCGGGTGTTCAAGGGTGATGCTCTGCACCTGGCTTATGCCACCTTCTACAAGTGCGATTTTCTGTTGACCTGGAACTGCAACCATCTGGCAAACGCCAACAAACGACAACACATCCGGATTGTCAATGCTCGCCTCAATCTGCCGACACCCGAGATTGTGACGCCATTAGAGCTGTTTACGGAGGCTGATTATGTTGACGAATGAATTATTGGAGGCGAAGTACCGCGCCCAACGCGCCTTGGCCGAGCAAGGAGGCGATGATCTGCACTCGTATGCGCAGAATGTCCACCGCATCGTACAAGGTGCAGAGCGCAAGTATGGGCTCAAGTTTCGCTATCGGCGTGCCAACAAGAAAACTATGCTTTCTCGCGCTACACCTGCTGCACAGCCAAGGCCGGTTAGCCGCGAGACAGTGGCTTGACAGTGGTTTGCCGCTGACGGCAGCCATTACGCGCTCTCCCTATCGTGGGCGACGCCAGCAAAGTGACAGTCTTCGACGCGGAGCCTCCCCGTGGGGCAGCGCACGCGCATCGCGGGGCGGGCTCCCACTTATGGGCTGTCCTTTCGCCCGCGCGACGCTCAGGGCATGGTGAAAGCGACGCTTGACACCCGATATTGCACGGGGTAAAATGCGCCCAAGTGTGACATCTCAACGCACTGCTCAAGCACGAGGAATTGATGACGGTCATCCAAGTGATCCGCAGAAAAGTGCGTAATGGGAAATATGAGTTTACGATCCCGCACTTCTTGGAGGAGATGGCGCATGACCATCTGACGTTTAGCGATGTTCGGCATGCGATCAATGGTGGACGGATTCGCCGAAGGTTCACCAGAGACCCGCGTGGAACACGGTACGAAGTGGTCGGAACGGCGACAGATGGCAGATTGATCGCTGTGATTTGTCGCATCAAGAGCACAGGGAAATTGCTGTTCATCACCACCTATACGACAAAGGAACTATGATGACTCCACACACGCCGAGCTACGATTACGGAGAATGTGAGCTTTGTGATACACCTCTTGAGGAACGTGATGTGACCCAAGACTTTTGGATTCGCGGGGAATTGGTCGTGATAGACCATGTCAGGGCAGGAGTCTGTCCGCAATGCGGCGCCAAAGTCGTCAATCAGGAAGTCGGAGAACAACTCCTCGGATTATTCGAGCATCCCGAGTATGTTACCGCTGTTCCCAGAATCAGTGTTCCGGTTGTGATGTTCGATGAATATGTCGAGAGATATGTCCATGCCTGACCAATTCATCTGAACGCCGTGAAGTAGCAAGCCTTCGGGCTGAGAGCCCTTGACTGCGCTCAGAGCCTGCTCCTTCGCTACACTCAGGGTAAGCCTTCGGGCTGAGGCCCCTTCACTGCGTTCAGGGCAAGCTCTCAAGGCCGAAAGTGACAGTCTTCGCCGCGAGACCTCCCTGTGGGACGACGCACGCGCAGCGCGGGGCGGGCTCCCACATACGGGCTGTACTTTCGCCCGCGCGACGCGCCGGGCATGGTGAAAGCGACGCTTGACACCAGTATATTGCACGCGGTAAAATACGTCCAGGTTGGGAGTTGGACCGCAGATGCGGTCGAATGTGTGGTTAGGCCGGTCGACGAGATTGATAGGGAGGTATCGAAAGATGGCAGCAGTCCAGGTGCAACAAGTCATAGCGAGAGATGGGGAA
Organism: Chloroflexi bacterium HGW-Chloroflexi-1; assembly: GCA_002842085.1. Classification (GTDB taxonomy): domain Bacteria; phylum Chloroflexota; class Anaerolineae; order CG2-30-64-16; family CG2-30-64-16; genus CG2-30-64-16. The sequence goes on along the minus strand of PHCA01000107.1, from coordinate 9,286 downwards.
GTCCTGATCACGGGCTTACCATACAAGCGAGGACAGGCTGTCGAGATCATCGTGTTTCTCCAACCTGCGACACCTCTGCCGCGTGCTCGTTTGACCGTAGGACGGCTGCGCCGATCAGGGCTGATTGGTTTGTGGCAAGACCGTGATGATATCGGCGACAGCTCTGTCTATGCGCGCCACCTACGGGAGCAAGCTCAACAGCGCGGAGACATCCACTCAACCAGAGACATTACAGCTTTATCCCCGGAATACAGACTGTCCAGCCATACACAAAGAGCGGCTAAGAGAGTCGGTCGAGACAAAGACGGCCTGACTACGGGTTGCCGCGGACGGCGGGAAGCGCGCGACTTCACAGAGGTGGGCCGTCCACCCGCCGCCGCTGAACCCGATGCCGTCAGGCGCGTCCAAGCCAGAGCTTCTTCGAATTCCCTCTTGCCATAGCATGACTTCCATGCTATGATGGCGCCATGATACGGTCGTTTCGCAACGCGGGCACGGAAGACATCTTCGACGGTGATAACACGCGTGCAGCGCGACAAGCCTGTCCGGAGTCTCTCTGGAAGGTCGCTTTTCGCAAGCTCGACCAACTCGATTCCGTTGGGTCATTGGATGATCTCCGTGTACCGCCCGGCAATCAGCTTGAGGCGTTGACCGGCGACCGCCAAGGGCAGTTCAGCATCCGCATCAACCGCCAATACCGCATCTGTTTTGTCTGGACTGAGTTGGGGCCAGACGCAGTCGAGATCGTAGACTACCACTGAGGTAGCTGCATGAGGCAATAGCATGGTTCGCATTCCGACCCACCGTCAACCGACACATCCAGGCGAGATGCTCCTGGAGGAATTCCTGCTGCCGATGGGCATCACACAGCGCCAACTCGCCGATGCCATCCATGTGCCCTACCAGCGGATCAACGAGATTATCCATGGACGGCGCGGCATCACGCCTGCCACGGCCCTGCGGCTGGCTAAGTTCTTTGAAGTCTCGCCGGATTTCTGGATGAACCTCCAACTGCGCTGGGATTTGTATCATGCCCGGCAGACGGAGGTCAATGACCTGATGGTGATCCATCCGCACCGGTTGGCCGCGCCAGCGGCCGCGTAGCAGCGGTTGGGGCGCCTGACCGGCGTTTCCAGCCGACCGCCGGAGCTCGGCGGTCAATCAGGTTTCGCCGCCAAACGGACGGCTCTCGTCCACCCGCCGCTGCTGAACCCGATGCCGTCAGGCGGAATTGCTTTCGGGAGTTGTAGACCGGCGTGCCAGCAGGGATCCGCTCGTCGTCAGCGAGGGGCCGCAACGAGGACGCTAACACCCTACCAAGACCCTCCGACAAAGCGCAACAACGCGCCGCCGGGCTGACGTCCATCAGTCCGACGCTGGACCTGGGCAACAACCTGACCCTGGCGGCCCACAACGCGGAAATCGCCGCGACCAGGGCCAGGCTGGACGCCTACAACGCCGCGCTCTCGACCGGGGATGCCACCTACAACACCCTACGGGAGGCGGAAGGCTGCCCGACCAGCAGTGCTTGAACGTGCTTATCCACGAGGAGGAGGACGTGGCCGACAAATCCATGATCATCATCGGCGCGGGGCTGGCCGGACTGGCGGCCGGCTGTTACGCCCAGATGAACGGCTACCGCTCGCAGATCTTCGAGCATCACGGCCAGCCGGGCGGGGTCGCCGCGGCCTGGCAGCGCGAGGACTACTTGATTGACGGCGGCATCCACTTCCTGATGGGCCACCGGCCAGGCCAGTCGCTCTACGACCTCTACAGCGAGCTCGGCACGGCGCAGGCCAACCGCTTCCTGGACATGCACGAATATGGCGAGTTCCTCGACGAGGCCAGCGGCCGCCGTGTGCTGGTCACGGCCGACCTCGACCGCCTGGCGGCCGACCTCAAGGCGCTTTCGCCCGCGGACGCCGGCGCGGTTGACGAGCTGATCGCCGGCGCCCGCGCGTTTCTGGCCGCCGGCACGTTCGACGTGGGTCTGGGCGATCCGCCGGAGCTGATGGGGCCGTTGGGGATGCTCAAGCAGTTCTGGGGGATGCGCCGGGTGTACAAGTACCTCACCGGCAAGTACGCCCGGCCGGTCTCTGAGTGGGTCCAGGCGGTACGCGACCCGTGGCTGCGCCAGGTGATCGAGAACCTGTTCCTGCCGGAAGTGCCGGTCTGGTTTGTTCTCATGGTCCTGGCCCTGCTGGCCGACCGGCAGATGGGGCTGCTGGAGGGGGGCTCAGGGGAGTTCGTGCGGCCCATCGAGCAGCGCTATCGCGACCTGGGCGGGCAGATCACCTACCACGCCACCGTCGAGGAGATCCTGGTGGAGAAGGACCGGGCAGTCGGGGTGCGCCTGGCCGATCCCACGGGGACGCTTCGCAGCGGCAGTCAGCATCGCGCCGACGTGGTGGTCTCGGCCGCCGACGGCTACAGCACGATCTTCCAGATGTTGGGCGGCCGCTACGTGGACGCGAAGGTCCGGGTGCGCTACCGGGACTGGAAGTTGATCCGTCCCTGCGTGATGGTCAGTTACGGGGTGGCGCGCGAGTTTCGCGGGGACCCGCACATCCGCGCTTTCATTCTCAAACAACCCTTCGACGTGGGGGGGCCAGGCGATCAGTGGGTTTTTCCTGCGCATCTTCAACTATAGCGCCCGCTTTGCGCCGCCGGGCAAGACGGTGATCCAGGCCACCTTCGAGACCGATTGGGATTACTGGAACAGTTTGCACGCCGACGCGCCGCGCTACCAGGCGGAAAAGGAGCGAGTGGCCGCGGAGGTGCTGGCCCGGCTGGAGGCGCACTACCCCGGCCTGGCGGCGCAGGTGGAGGTGACGGACGTGGTCACGCCCTACACCACCTGGCGCTACACCCTCAACCGGCGCGGGGCCTACGAAGGCTGGCTGCCGACGCCGGAAGTGATCACTACCACCATCCCGCGCACTTTGCCCGGCCTGGCGGACTTCTACATGGCCGGCCAGTGGGTCATACCGGGCGGCGGCGTCCCCACCTGCCTGAACTCCGGCCGCGACGTCGTGCGCATCCTCTGCCGCCGGGACGGCAGGCCGTTTGTAACGAGCAGGCCACGATAGCATGTGTTGCGTGGTACGTGCTTCGTGAGGTCACGCACTACGCAACACGAACTACGCCTTACGGCTCCACCCCCCCCCAATCGTACCGGAACAGTTCCGCCAGGTAGTTGTACGCCTCGGTGGACGCCACTTTCAGCGCCATCTCGCGATTGAGCCTGGCCGAGACCTCACCCCCGTTCAGGCTGCCGACGATGACCCAGCCCTGGCCGGCGATCTGCGCCAGCACCAGCTTGTTGTGGATCCCTGCGCCGGTGGGGTTGCGCCGCCGCGCGTCCAGGTCCAGCCCTCCGGCCTGCGCCCACGGTCTTGAGATACTCGACGGTGCGCAGGTTGCTGCGCGGGCTGTTCAGGTCCTGGTTGTCGAAATAGGCGTCCAGCAACAAGCTACACCCAGGCTTGCGCCTCAGGCGACCAGACACCGTACGTTTGCCCGCTCAAAACGGGATCCAAGAACTGGCGCGCATGTTCGAATGCCGCGGGCAGGGTCGTGTCGTCCAGCCCGACATCTTGGGCCAGCCGCTGCTACTTCGGCGCCCAAGCCGCGGGCGGCGCAGGTAGACTGGACGGTGGTGCGCCGGAGCTCTGCGCCGCGAAGGTCGCCTGCAATGCTGCGCGCAAAGACAAACCAATCTCCCAGGTCCAGGCTGACCGCTTGCGTGACTGCGCTGTGCACCGCCGCGCGCGGCAAGGTTGACAACACATCCACGTCTTGCGTCGTGCGTGCGTGTTCGCCCATCCGTAACTGGAGAGCCAGGCCCCCTTTGAGCAGCCAATCGTGTGGATAGGCTCGCGTCAGGCGGGCGAGGAAGCGATCGAAGGCGACAAGTTTGCGCAGGCGCACCAACGGGGTTCCGGTTTTGGCGCTTTGCGCAACCAGCCGCGTTTCAAGGGCGCGGCGAAAGGCAGCAGCAGTCTGGTAGGTCATGGCTCGAGGACTCCACTGAGGGCGCGTTGGATGAGGTGCGCAACCGCGGGCCCGCGCTGCGCCGCTGCGGCCAGTAGCTGATCAGGCGAAGCCAGGCCGCGGGCGACCGTCTCCTGTACGGCTTGGATCACCAGATCGTCGGCCAGGCCATCGAAGGCGATGTCGGCGATGGTGCGCGCGACGGTCGTCACTTTCAGCCCGCCATAGTGCGTGATTTCAACCGGGGTGATGCGGCTGGTGTGCAGCCGATAGCCCGGCCGGCGGCGCGAGGCGCTGCGCGGCACGGTGATATGGATGCGCGCCGGTAGCGCGTCGGACAGCTCGTAGAGGGCCAGGGCGCTATCATGTGAGATGACCGCGTCAGGGCCAGCCGCCAGCCAGGCGATGAACAGATCTTCGTACGGGACGCGCGGGAACGGTGTCAGTCGATAGACTCCCTGCCGGCTGCGCTCCAGCTTACCGGCCGTGACATAGCGCGAAAGCTGGGCGCGCGCGATGCCGAGCGCCTGCGCCTGGGCGGTCGTAAAGTAACCCGCTTGTGCTTCAGCGATCTGATAGAGACGGTCATAGGTCTCAAGTTGCATCGCGTCATATCCATGTGTGCAAAATGTTGTATGTATAATCAACGTAATGCACACATTATAATAGAGACGCCACGCCTGGCAAAATTGGGGGCGGACCTATTGGTCAGCGTCGCTCACGGCGTCACCCCCCAATCGTACCGGAACACCTGCGCCAGGTAGTCGTAGGCCGCGTCCGACCCCACCAGCAGCGCCACCTCCCGATTGAGCTTGGCCGAGACCTCGCCGCCGTTCAGGCTGCCGACGACGACCCAGCCCTGGCCGGCGATCTGCGCCAGCACCAGCTTGTTGTGGATCCCCTCGCCGGTGGGGTTGCGCCGCCGGGCGTCCAGGTCCAGCCCTTCGGCCTGCGCCACGGTCTTGAGATACTCGACGGTGCGCAGGTTGCTGCGCGGGCTGTTCAGGTCCTGGTTGTCGAAATAAGCATCCAGCAATACCCGGACGGCCGCTCCTCGCCGGGCTGCGGCGATGTAGGCGTTCAGCCGCGGGTTGGGGTCATCGTCGATGTTGCTGCTCGTCGCTCCCCAAAAAAGTTGCTCGTAGAGCTGCTCGACCAGGATCGTGTCGCCGGCGCCGGCCCGGTCGATCAGCCCCAGCAGGCTGTCCTGGTCACGCAGCGCCTGTTCCGGCGCGTGGATGAGCTGGAAGGTGAACGTACCCGTGGTCCACAGCGCCTGGGGCTTTTGGACCGGGTAAAAGTTGCCGCCCGTCGCGTAGGAGGGGGTGAAGCCGGCCGGGGGCGCGCCCAGGGTCGGGTCGGCCGGCTCCCAGGTCCACACGTCCGCGTGGACGCCGGGCGCGATGTCCGCGTCCATGATCGCGTTCAATCCGGCCACCACCGACGCGGCGTCGGTGGCCAGGTAGACGCCGCGGCGGCCAGAGGTGCCGTCGGACATATCGTCGTCGGGGAACGCGCCGGCGCTGATGTTCTCGCTGCCGACCAGCGCGGTGGCGCCGTCCAACACCCAGAACTTGCCGTGCTGATAGCTGTAGCGGTCGTGGACGCTTGCTGCCGAGTTGGCGCGAAGGTAGTGGATTCGCCCGCCCGCCTCAGCGATCTGCTGGACGACCCAGCGTTGCTGGTCGCTGACCCCGCCGGGCGGCGCGCCTTCCAGGGTGATCTCAACCTCCACGCCCGCGCGCGCCCGGTCCGCGATGACCTCGCCCAACCGGGCATTCTCCAGCGTGTAGCCTTCGAACCGGATGCTCTGCCGGGTCTCGGCCAGCAGCGCGTTCAGGGTGGCGAAGGCGTTGTCCGGCGAGACGAACACCCCCAGGGTGGCGGTCGCGGTGACAACCTGCGGTACGTAGAAACGCTCCAGATCCCAACCAGGGTACCGGGCTTTGCGCCCGTCGATGACGTCGGCTGTGTCCTGCGCCCAATCGGCCCCGGTGTCGGTGTCCGGCCCGGGCCGGCCGGTGCGCTGCTCCAGTTTGCGATAGAGGATCTGGCCCTCCTGCCCGAAGTTGGTCGAGGGGCGATAGGGGTAGACGGCCGGACCGGTCCAACCTGCGGTGGCCGTGTCCCCGGCTTCGTAGACGAGGGTGTCCCCGATAGCCTTCAGCGGTGTCAACAGTGTCACCTGCCCTCCGGTGTTAGCGAATCGCAACGCTGTGCCGCTCAGGTTGGGCACGGCGGGGTCGGTGTCGGCGCCGTACTCGCACCCCGGGCTGACCCCGAACGCGACCCGAAAAGCCGCGGCTTCCATGGCGCACCAGAGCCAGGCGTGGGCGGCCAGGGTTAGATCAGGTGGGAAGGTGACGGTGCGCCAGCCGTCGGTGACTTGCCAGCCGGCCAACACGGCGGGGAGCTCCAGTGGGTTATAGATCTGGAACGCCTCGTCCGGTTCGCCGCTTTGATAGGTGTCGTAGTAGAGCGCTGTGACTAGCAGGGGCGGCGGACTGGTGCGAAAGCGCGTGCCGACCAGGGGCAAAAAGACGTCCGGTGCAGGCGCCGCCGCGCCGTGAGAGGTAGCGCACAGCGGGTTGATAGCAAACAGCGCGATCAGGAGCAACGTCACCCAATTATGCATGGTGTCCCTCCGTATTTCTTCGCAACCTCTGGGCGATTTCAGCGCCAGG
>PHCA01000107.1:0-2584 GCA_002842085.1 Chloroflexi bacterium HGW-Chloroflexi-1 | reverse complement strand
GGGCAGGCGGGCAGGCAGATCAGACAACCGCGACACCGGCTGGCTTCGATGATCGGCAGGTCGCCGCGCTCGAACTGCACGATGGCGCGGGTCTTGCACACCCGGCGCGCGCGACAGGTGGCGCAAGTGTGACACAAGTTCGGTGCGACGCGTAAGATCGGACGCAAGGCCGGGCTCCAATGGCCTGAACGAGGCCTCTAGCATTATCGGAAACAACGTAATGGGCAATGACCTGCTGGACTTGGAAAATCATTTATGAGACTGACCCGTTTTGCATTCCCATCCGGATGAAGTATACCTGACGGGAGCAAGTTTACAAAATGCCGCCTTGACCCGGTTGCTGGGATCTCAAGTTGGGGTTGTCATCGGTGGAGGATCCGCAAATCTGGGGTTTGGCAAGAGAAACGTTGTATGATAAAATGGACAATATGCAACAGGTGGTATCTTCTCATTAATTTGTGAACAGATTTCAGGCCGGAAGTGCCCTCGTCAGCCAAGAATCGCTCTATCGGTAAGGCTATTCGCAACCTTCGCAAGGGTGGCTGAGTAGTTACGGTTTTTTTGGAGGAAGACAGGAATAATGAGAGCCTTTATCGTAGATGATGAACCTGGGATTTGCCAGCGCCTGCAGCGGGAGCTGCAAAAGGAAGGCTGTGAATTGGAGATAGAAACGGCCATCGAGGAGCAGTATGCCCAGAACCTGGAAAGGCTGGTCGAGGAACGGACGAAGGAACTCAGGGAATCGGAGGCGCGCTATCGCCTGCTGATGGAGACTGCCGACGACGCCATCTTCGTCCTGGGCGCCGACCTGTGCGTGATCGAGGTCAACCCTTATGCGGAGCAGGCCATCGGCTATGCGCGGGACGAACTCATCGGTCGTCCCTTCCCGGAACTTGGCGTTCTGACTCCTGCCTCTCTTGGCCTGGCCGCCAAAAACACCGCACGGGTCCTGGCCGGGGAGCGCGTCTCCGGGGCCGTCTACGAGTTCATTACCAAGGACGGGCAGCATCTCCTCGGAGAGGTCAGTGGCGCGCCGATCTACTACGAAGGGCAGGTGGTCGGCGTGCTCGCCATCGCCCGGGACATCACCGAGCGCAAGCTCGCCGAAGAGGCGCTGCGGGAGTCAGAGGAAAAACATCGCACGTTGATTGACAACATTCAAGACGGTGTCTTTATTATCCAGGATGTCGAAATACAATTTGGCAACGAGGCGTTTGCCAGAATGGCTGGCTACACGGTGGAGGAAATCACCGGGATGGACTTCCGCCAACTCGTGGCGCCAGAGGATTTGGAGATGGTTGCCGATCGCTACCGGCGCAGGCAGGCCGGGGAAGATGTCCCCAGGGAATACGAACTCCGCTTGTTGCACAAGGATGGGAAGACCCGAGTCTTTGTCAATATGAATGTGGGGCTGATTGATTATCGAGGTAGAGTGGCAAGTATGGGCACGGGGAAGGACATCACCGAGCGCAAGCGGGCGGAGGAGGAGATCAAGCAGCGCGTCGCGCGGCTGGCAGCGATCAACCGTGTCTCAGCGGCCATCAGCTCGACCCTGGATTCGAACGAGATCTTTGGCGCCATAACCCAGCAGATGGTAGAGCTTTTCGCCGTCGAACACAGCGGCATCCTGATGTTCGATGAGAAGCAGGAATGGGGACACATTCTGGCCGAGTATCCGGACCGGGGCGCCACCGCCGAGCGCTTCGAGGTGAAAGGTTATCTGGCTGCCGAGCGCATCATCGCCGACCAGAAGCCACTGATGATCGAGGACACGCTGAAGGATCCCCTGATGGCCAAGGTGCGGGATACCATGCGCCGGCTGGGCATCAAATCCATGCTCATCGTGCCTTTGGTGGTCAAAGGTGAGACCATCGGCAGCATCGGCCTGGATGCGATCCAGGAACGCCGCGTCTTCAACCAGGAGGAGATCGAGCTATCCCAGACCATCGCCAACCAGGTAGCCACCGCCATCGAGAACGCGCGGCTGTACACACAAACTCAACAGCGCGCCGGGCGCCTGGCCCTACTCAACCAGGTCATCACTGTTGCCAGCTCAACCCTGAAGCCGAAAGCGGTGCTGGAAACCATCTGCCGCGAACTGGCCCTGGCCTTCGATGTGCCCCAGGCAGCCGCGACTCTATTGAACGAGGCCCGCACGGCCTCCATCGTCGTGGCCGAGTATCTGGCCGAGGGACGCCCCAGCGGCATGGGGGTGGTGATACCCGTCGAAGGCAATCCCATCACGCAATACGTCGTGGAGCACCAGGCGCCCCTGGCCGTAGCCGACGCCCAGCACGATCCCCGCATGGCAGCCATTCACGAGCTGATGCGGCAGCGGGGCACCGTTTCGCTGCTGATCCTGCCGCTGATGGTGCGCGGCCGGGTGGTGGGCACTCTGGGGCTGGACGCCGTGGAGCGGCGCGAGTTTAGCGACGAGGAAATAACCCTGGCCGCCAGCGCCGCCGCCGCCGCTGCCCAGGCGCTGGAAAACGCCCGGCTTTTCGAGGCAGAGCACCAGGCCCGGCAGATCTCGGATACCCTGAGCGAGATCGCCCGCGAGTTGAACGCCGCCCCCGACTTGAAC
>PHCA01000106.1:22819-34514 GCA_002842085.1 Chloroflexi bacterium HGW-Chloroflexi-1 | reverse complement strand
GAGAATTAAATAACTTGCGCGATTAGCCTTGCGAAGGTTCCCGAAGACGCCATTTCTAGCCCAAGTCGGGGCAAAAACCTTCGCAAGGCTGTCCACAAAGAGCCAACCAGGCAAATGCCATCAGGAAATTCCTGTCTGTCGTGCAAGGATTTAACTGGTCAGGCCCTTTCAGTTCTCATGCAGGAATTCCTCAGGTACCTGGACCGCCACCACCTCGCCGCGCGCGCAGACTTCTCCCGCAGCAAAGAGCGTGACGGTAACCACGACCTTGCGGCCTTTGATTTCCTTGACCTGCCCCCGTAGCACCAGCGGCTCGTGGAGTGGCGTGGGGCGCACGAAATCGACGTGCAGCGCCGCGGTCACGAAGCGCGGCCGCGGCTCGGAGCCCATCTCCCGGCCCTCCGCCCGACAGGTAGCGGCCGCGGCCGTGCCGGTGGCATGGCAGTCGATCAACGAGGCGATCAGCCCACCGTAAACGTAGCCGGGGACCGCGGTGTGGTATGGCTTGGGCTGAAACGTGCAGATGGTCTCAGCGCCGTCCCAGTAGCTCTGGATCTGCAAGCCGTGCTCGTTGAGCCGCCCGCACCCGTAGCAGTGGCTGAGGTGGTCGGGATAATAGTCTTGAAACGCTCTTTGGACCATGCGTCTGCCTGCCCTCAAGGTAGGGGGCGATCCCCAGGACCTTCCAAACGAGATCTCTTCTCAGTTTTTCGGGGCATGCTGTGGCCGCCCCGAATTTACCGCACGTGTAGCTCGACCACCTGGCGGAAATGGAAGCCGTAGATGGCCAACGTGACCGCCACCGGGAAAAGCCGGGGCTTGCGGAAGAGCGTCCAGAAGATGAGGCGCCAGTATTGCGCGCGCTCGACGCCGCGGATGCCCAGTTGGTAGATCGACCGCAGGAAGGCCAGGATATACTGCGGTTCCAGGGGGATGCGGATTTTAGGCGGCTTGTATTCCCGCAGGAAGGTCTTGACGCGCGTGTAGTAGAATTGCGGCGAGTAGATCTGGTCCAGGAGCTTGCGGTAGCCCTCGCGCAGGGTCTCCAGCCCCATCTTGGGGATGATGTTCGTGGAGCCGTCCACGTTGTCACCCGACATTTCATTCGCCACGAGCCGGTCTTCTCCCTTCATCCGTTCGTAAAGACGCGTTCCCGGAGGCGCTTGCAGCAACCCCACCATCGCGGTCACGATGCCGCTCATCTGAATGAAATCGACTTGCTGTTGGAAGATCGAGGGGTTGTCGCTGTCGAATCCGACGATGAACCCCCCCTGTACCTGTAGACCGGCGTGCTGGAGGCGTTTGACGCGCTCGACCAGGTCCCGGCCCTTGTTCTGGGTCTTGCTGCATTCGGCCAGGCTGGCTTCGTTGGGTGTCTCGATACCGACGAACACCGTGTCGAATCCGGCTTGCACCATCAGGTTCAGCAACTCGGGGTCGTCGGCCAGATTGATCGAGACTTCAGTGCTGAACGCCATGCCGGTCTTGCCCCGCCGCCACGCGATCAACGCGGGCAACACTTCCGTCTTGAGGGTCTTTTTGTTGCCGATGAAGTTGTCGTCCACGAAGAAGACGTTCTTGCGCCACCCCCGCGCGTAGAGGCTATCCAACTCGGCCACGATCTGGGCCGCGGTCTTCGTCCGCGGCCGGTGCCCGAGCAGCGCGGTCACGTTGCAGAAGTCGCAGTTGAACGGGCAGCCGCGCGAAAACTGGATGCTGACGGTGTCGTAGTGCCTGAAATCGGCCAGGCGCCAGAGTGGGATGGGTGTCGCATGGATGTCGGGGAACTCCGCCGTGGCGTAGAGCCGCTTGGAGTTTCCCGCGGCCAGATCGGCCAGGAAGGGCGCCAGGGTCAACTCCGCTTCGTTGAGCACGAAGTGATCCACGTCGGGGAACTGGGCATGGTCCATGGTGAAAAGCGGCCCGCCGGCGACGACCTTCAGGCCGGCCTCTTTGCAGCGGGCGATGGTCTGGCGCGCTGCGTCGCGCTGGATGATCATGGCGCTGATGAACGCCATATCGGCCCACGCCAGGTCATCTTTGGTCAGGCCGCGGATGTTGAGGTCGACGAGCCGCAGCTCCCAATCCTGGGGCAGCATCGCCGCGACGGTCAGCAGGCCCAGTGGTGGCGCGCCGGCCTTCTTGCGGATGAATTTCAGAGCGTGCTTGAAACTCCAAAAGGTGTCCGGGAACTCCGGGTAGATCAGCAGAACTTTCAAGGCGCCTCCTCGATACGCAATAGAGTAGTATCTTTTCAATAATTCGGGGTAGCGGGCAATGTCATTAAGTTAAGACCTGACAGGTTTCCCGAAGTAGCGTTTCAAGCCGGATTCGATCTCATCAGAGGTGGATGTATGTTGAAAAGTGACCTCGAAAACCTGTCAGGTCTGGGTTTTGCGTCTTTGCGTTAAAACAGGTTTGGTTGCGGCGGGAGGCCGCGCTATAGTATTACCCTGCGACATTCGCGTGGTCCGCGAGAATGTATAGCGTTTTTCGCCGGGAACACAACAACGAATTGGGAAAACAACGAGAAAACAACGAATTGACCCTCTTTCGTTCGCGAATTGGGAAAACAACGAATTGACCCTCTTTCGTTCACGAATTGGGAAAACAACGAATTGACCCTCTTGCGTTCCTTCCAAAATTCGTTGTTGTGTTTGGTTGCGGCGGGAGGCCGCGCTATGGTTATGCGGTGATGATACCACGTCGATAAGCGCACGGCAAGTTATGAGGATTAACCGCGTGAGGAGTCAAAAGGTGTGCTGGCTGTTGCAGGAAGATAAAACTGAATCAACCCTCACTTGAGGATATAGTACGTCGCCCGGCGATCCCCGATCCGCATGATCAGCCCCTGGTCCACCAGGTCGGCCAGGTCGCGGCGGATGGTTTCGTCGCTGACGTCGGGCGCGAGCTCGCGGAACTCGCGATTGGTGATGCTGCCGCGTTCGACCAGATAGGCCAGGGCGGCTTCCTGGCGCGGGGTCAGGCGTCGATTGCCCCAGCGTTGGCCTGGCTCATGGCTGACCAGGTCATCGCCGCGGCCGCGCAATGTGACTCGGAAACCGGCCACTGTCTCTTCGAAGACCGGTGGCGGCAGCTCGGCTTCGGCCATGGCCGCCACCATGCGGTCGATGCCGTAGCCCAGGCGTTCCACGAAGCCCAGATCTGAGAGGGCCTGGACGATGGCTTCGTTGCGGGAGAAGCGCTCGTGTATCAGGTTGTCCAGCGTGACGTGGCCGGGCAGGCGGCCAGGACTGTAGACCTCCAGGTGGTCGCTGAACATCAGCACCCGGATGCCTTCGCCGCGGATGGCGTAGTCGCGGTGCGCCACCGCGTTGACGATGGCCTCGCGAACGACGGATATTGGGTATTCGGCGGTCTCTTCGCGGGTGAATCCCCTGATCTTCATGCCCCGGCGCATGTTGGCGGCGACAAATGCCTCAGCCTGGCGGATCTGGTCGGGCAGGGTCCCGGCGGCGTCGTGGCGCAGGAACTCATCCTGCATGACCGGGCCAGGGTAGCGGACCAGGATGATTTCGGCGTTGTGCAGGAACCGCTGGGGCTGACGGCCGAACAGCAACATGCCCGCGTAGGTCGGGGTCAGGCCGGCGGGGGTCTGGGTCAGGCAGCCCCGGGCCAGCAGGACCTTCGTCCAGGCGCCGCCGGCCGGCGCGCCCAGCGCGTCCAGGTAAGTGTGGATCGCGTTCGGGTCCAGGTCATCCAGGGCCGCGTCGGGCACGGGGCGCGACTCGAAGCCGGCCTCGCCTCGTTCCAGCAGCAGGCTGCTCAGCTCGCTCGGGCTCAGCAGCCGGTTCAGCGCGTGGGTGCGGGTCAGGTAGCGGCCATCCAGGCTGAAGACGTGGGGCAGGCCCGGCGGCACCTCCACCAGGCACAATTGTTTGCCGGCCTGTTCGACGAACTGGGGCAGGGGCAGGATCAGCGGCGGGGACGAGAGCAGCCCGGCCGTTTCGACGAGCGCGCGGGCGGCGTCGGCGTTTTGCAGGCCCGTGGTCTGGCCGTTGGCGGTAACCCCCAGCAGGACCACGCCGCCGTGGGCATTCGCCAACGCGGTCAACGTCTCGGCCAGTCTGGGCGCGCCGGTGTGCGCGGGGACGAACGCTACACGCGCCCCTGCGCCGCTGCGCAGCATGTCGACGAGGTCGTCTGGGGTCCAGCGGGGGCAAACCAGGATCATGTGTCTTTGCGTCAGATCTCGTCCACCAGGACGTCTTCTTCTGGCTCGATGACGGTGAAGCCGGTCTCCCGCAAGATCTGCGCGCGCCGGCTGTGGATGGCGCCTACGACCAGGATCACGCGCGCCGGAGTCACGCCGGTGGCCTGGGTGTAAAGCTCGCGTTTGCGTTCCAGCTTCTTCTGGATGTCCGGCCCGACGCTGGCCGAAATCTCCACCAGGATGTGCTCGCCGTCGAAGATGATGCAGTCGAACTGCTCGCCGCCGATCCAACGTGCCTCGACCTTCACCCCGAAAGACTTTTCCAACAACTCGGCCATGGTCTGGCGGAAGATGCTCTCGTTGCGGATGCCCCAGCGCGCGCCGAGCCGGTCAATGGTGCGGTGCAAGTCCTTGAAGCCGGCTTCCATGCGCGTTTCCAGCCGATCCATGCGCGCGTCGAAGCTCTCCATGCGTTGGTCAACTTGCTCAAAGCGTTGGTCAACTTGCTCAAAGCGTTGGTCAACTTGCTCAAAGCGTTGGTCAACTTGCTCAAAGCGTAAAGCGTTGGTCAACTTGCTCAAAGCGTTGGTCAACTTGCTCAAAGCGTTGGTCAACTTGCTCAAAGCGTTGGTCAACTTGCTCAAAGCGTTGGTCAACCTGGTCAAAGCGTTGGTTTACATCAGCCCTGAACTCATGGAACTCGCTGCGGTGTTCACGCAGCTCAGCCAGTATCGCTGCCACCTCCGGTTTCGTGGCAAATGTCTTCATGAAGGCATGGTAGATGCGCGTCTCCAGTTCCGGTCGCCGTTCCAACAGTGACGGCAACTGTTCATCGAACAGATCAAGCATATCTTCGTCGGTCAGTCGAAATCGGGTCATTACGGCCATTTTGCCACCTCCACATCATCTATCATACATGACACGCGACCATTTGGCAAGCGATCGTGTTTGTCAAGCGATCGCAGGGTCACCTGAGCTCCGCTTTCTCGATCCGCCAGTGCGCGTCCGCGTTCACCAGGTCGTTGGCGATGCTGAACAGGCGCCCGGTCGCCACGCGACGCTGCTCGTCAAGGATGATCTCGGTGTACACTGCGCGCCCCTGCGCCGCTGCGCAGCATGTCGACGACGTCGTTTGGGGTCCAGCGGGGGCAAACCAGGATCATGTGTCTTTGCGGCAGATCTCGTCCACCAGGACGTCCTCTTCTGGCTCGATGACGGTGAAGCCGGTCTCCCGTAAGGACTGCGCCCGCTTGCTGTGGATGGCGCCTACGACCAGGATCACGCGCGCCGGAGTTGCGCCGGTGGCCTGGGTGTAAAGCTCGCGTTTGCGCTCCAGTTCCTTCTGGATGTCCGGCCCGACGCTGGCCGAAATCTCCACCAGGATGTGCTCGCCGTCGAAGATGATGCAGTCGAACTGCTCGCCGCCGATCCAGCGTGTTTCGACCTTCACCCCGAAAGACTTTTCCAACAGTTCGGCCATGGTCTGGCGGAAGATGCTCTCGTTGCGGATGCCCCAGCGCGCGCCGAGCCGGTCAATGGCGCGTTGCATGTCCCGGAAGCCTACCCGCACATCTGTCTTGAAATCTTGAAACTCGCCGCGGAAATCGCGCAACTCCGCCAGCACGGTCGCCACCTCCACCTTCGTGGCGAATGTCTTCATGAAGGCATGGTAGATGCGCGTCTCCAGTTCCGGTCGCCGTTCCAACAGTGACGGCAACTGTTCATCGAACAGATCAAGCATCTCTTCATCGGTCAGTCGGAATCGGGTCGTTGCGACCATTTCGCCCCTCCACATCACTCATCATACATGACACGCGACCATTTGGCAAGCGATCGTGTTTGTCAAGCGATCGCAGGGTCACCTGATCTCCGCTTTCTCGATCCGCCAGTGCACCGCGGCGCTCCTCCGTTCGTTGGCGATGCTGATCAGATCCCAGATCGCCTGGTGGGGTTGGCCGTTCAAAAAAATCTCTGTGGTGACCCTGGCCCGTTCGAAGCCGCACCACCAGGTATCAGTGTCCGGCGTGCTGCTTGTCGAGGACAGGCACTGTACGCCATCCTCGGGATGCGGCGCGATGGTTCCTTCGTTGGAAACGGAGACGATTCGATACGGCGCCGCCTTGGACTGATACTCGCTCAGATCGGCCAGCGCGGGCGGCAGGCTGGCTGTGGCCAGCAGGAAGCTGTGGCCTGTAGGCGAGGGATCACCCTCACCGTCTTGCGGGTAGTGCCGGCGCAACAGTGCGACAACGACGGCCTCGGGGTAAAACGGATCTCCGGGTGCATCGAAGCAGAAATCGATGGTATACTGGCTTGGGTCCTCGGCGAAGTCGAGGGTTTTGAGATCTCCCCGGTTGTACTCCCGCAACTCGCACAACATGCTGCGGTGATTGCTGAGCCGATTGAAGGTCTGAACTTGGGTGATCTGGTGGCTGGTGTCCGGTATGGGCCGCGCTTTTACGCGGGCATTGCCGATGAAATGCACGCCTGGATATCCGACTTCCTTGCCGCCCCATCGGAAGATGGAGAGCCGGGTCGCCAGCTTGCCCTCGCTGTAACCGAAGAAGGTGATCTCATCTGCCTGGCAGCTATCTTTCTTCTCTGGATCTATTATCTTGTGCAGAACCGGGATGACGTCCGTTTCGCCTAGATACCCCTGTCCCTTGCCTGTGTAGAAGTCCGGCAGGAGTTTGTAGGGGATGAGAAAAGCCGGCCGATACGGGCTTTGGTTGCCGGGCTCCTGGGGCGTCCGGTTGACCTGGGCATCGTAGATCACGCCGCCGATCAATTGACGATCCACATTCGGCGCGCCGGCCGGCTGCGATGCCGGGATCGAGGTCCGATCGCAGGTGTAAAGCAGCAGCCACTCGACTTCGTTGTCACCGTCGTAGTCACACGGTGTGCCGTTGTCCTTCAGCACTTTCCAACTCTTGGGGAGGATCTCCTGTAAGTCCACGGGCAGGACCATCTCCGGCGAACCGGACGGCAGCTTGAGCTTGCCGCTGTTTACGAACACGATGGCGAGGATCACCAGCGCGATCAGGATCACGATGATTGTGCCGCTGCGATCTTTGAACATACGACCTCCCGGCTGTATCTTCTCAATTTTTCGGGGAATCGCTCGCTGCGGCCGGAGCTTCCCCTGTCGGCTCTCCGGCCGCGCCCTTTTTGACCTTGACCCGGCTCCGTCTGGGCTTCGGCGGCGGCGGCGCGGCCGGCAACAGCGCGCGCTGCAAGATTTCGTCCATCCGCTCCACCAGCACCAACTCCAGGTCGCGCTGGACGTTGCGGGGGACGTCGACCAGGTCCTTCGCATTGCGTTTCGGGATCAGCACCATTTTGAGGCGCATGCGATGCGCGGCCATGAGCTTCTCTTTGAGCCCGCCGATGGGCAACACCCGCCCGCGCAAGGTGATCTCGCCGGTCATGGCGACGTCGTGGCGGAGGGGCCGCTCGCTGAGGGCCGAGATCAGCGCGGCGGCCATGGTCACCCCGGCGCTGGGACCGTCCTTGGGGATGCCGCCTTCGGGCACGTGGATGTGCAGGTCGATCTTGTCGAAGTCCAGGTCGTCCAGGCCGAATTCGTCGGCGTGAGCGCGGGCGTAGGTGAGCGCGGCTTGCGCCGATTCCTGCATCACCTCGCCAAGCTGGCCGGTGAGGGTCAGGCTGCCCTTGCCATCCATGGCCGACACCTCGATTTGCATCACGTCACCGCCGGCCTCGGTCCACGCCAGGCCGTTGGCCACGCCCACGTCGTCCGTCTCGTTGGCGAGCCATTCGTTGAATTGCGGCGGCCCCAGGAATTTGGTCAACATGCCCGGCGTGATCCGGTGCGGCACTGTCTTGTCCTCGGCCACGCGGCGAGCCACCTTGCGGCAGACGTTGGCGATGTGCCGTTCCAGGTTGCGCACCCCGGCTTCGTAGGTGTATTCCCGGATCATGGCCCGCAGCGCGGCCTCGCCGAAGCGCACCTGTTCGGGCCGCAGGCCGTGCGCCTCGAGCTGGCGCGGTACCAGGAACTGGCGCGTGATGGCCAGCTTCTCTTCTTCGATGTAGCCCGGGAACTCGATCACCTCCATGCGGTCGCGCAGGGCCGGCGGGATCGGGTCCAGGATGTTGGCCGTGGTGATGAACATTACCTTGCTGAGGTCGTAGGGGACCTCCAGGTAGTGATCGCTGAACGCACGGTTTTGCTCCGGGTCTAACACCTCGAGCAGCGCCGATGACGGATCGCCACGGAAGTCCATGCCTAGCTTGTCGACCTCGTCCAACATGAAGATCGGGTTGATACTCCCCGCGGTGTGCATCGTCTGGAGGATGCGGCCGGGCAACGAGCCGATGTAGGTCCGGCGATGCCCCCGGATCTCCGCTTCGTCCCGCACGCCGCCCAGGCTGAAGCGCACGAACTTGCGCCCCAACGCTTCGGCGATCGACTTGCCCAGGCTGGTCTTGCCAGTGCCGGGCGGGCCGACGAAGCAGATGATGGGGCTCTGCATCTTCTCTTGGGCCAGCTTGCGCACGGCGATGTGTTCCAGGATGCGTTCCTTGACCTTGGGCAGCCCGTAGTGATTTTTTTCGAGGATGGCTGCCGCCCGGGCGATGTCCAGGTTGTCGTCGGTGGCGTGGTGCCAGGGCAGGCCGAGCAGCCAATCCAGATAGGTGCGCGTCACAGTGGTCTCCGGGGACGCAGGTGGCATGGCGGCCAGCCGTTTGATCTCCTTTTCGGCCTTGGCGCGCACTTCCTCAGGCAGCCGGCTGGCCTCCAACTGCTCCCGCAGTTCGACGATCTCGTGCTGGGACTCGTCAGCCTCGCCCAGCTCGGTCTGGATGGCGTGCAGTTGTTCGCGCAGATAGTACTCGCGCTGGCTCTTGTCGACCTCTTGCTGTACCTGGGTCTGGATCCGGCTCTCCAGCTCCAAAACGTCCAGCTCCTGGCCCAGCATGATGCTGAGGCGTTGCAGGCGGACATTGGCGTCCAGGGTCTCCAACAGCTCCTGGCGTTGGGCCGGCTCCAGGTCGAGGATGTGGGCGAGCAGATCGGCCAGGCTGCCGGGCTCGTGCTCGTTCATGGCCGCGACGTAGGCATCCTCCGGCAAGCTGGGGTTGTGCTCGACGACCTTCTCGAAGAGCGCCAGGACCGCGCGCATCAGCGCTTCGCTGGCCATGTCGTGGCGTTCGTCCTCGTACAGCGGCGCACCGAGCACGCGCAGATACGGTTCGGTGTCCACCAGCTCCAGGAGCCGCACCCGCTCGATCCCCTGCACCAGGACCGTGCTGCTGCCGTCCGGCATCCGCAGCACGCGGCCGATCTCCACGGCCGTGCCGATGCCGTACAGGTCCGAGATGTCCGGGTCTTCGATCTCCGGGTCGCGCTGGGCGACGACCAGCAGCGGCACATTCATCGCCTCGGCGGCCTCGATGGCCCGGAGCGAGCGATCGCGGCCGATGAACAGCGGTGTCACCAGATTCGGGAACACCACCATATCTTGCAACGGCAGTACCGGGTACTCGTTGTCGTCCAGGCCATTCACATCCAACTCGAGGCTCTTCTGGCGGCGGGGGGCTTCTTTGCGGCGGACCCGACTGGCCGGACGGGCGAACAGGCTGAGCAAGGACAACCCCACCCCGATCTCGGTTTGTCCTGCGTAGTTCAAATAGGCCAATGTACCTCCAAGTGCATTGTGCACGTTGATCTCTCTTCGTAGGGGCGTTATTGTATCTTCTCAATTTTTCGGGGAATCGCTCGCTGTGGCCGGTCTCCTGACCGAGCCACCGTGGCTCGGTCAGGAGACCGGCCACAGCCACCGACCTGCCCCTACTCGTCGTCCGGGATGACAGCGACGGCCATCTCATCCAGGAACGCCCAGTCGTCCGGCGGGAAGGCTTCGGGATGCCGGCCGGCCCAGGCGCGGCGGGCCTGGGCGACGGCGAAAATCGAACCCGTGACA
Organism: Chloroflexi bacterium HGW-Chloroflexi-1; assembly: GCA_002842085.1. Classification (GTDB taxonomy): domain Bacteria; phylum Chloroflexota; class Anaerolineae; order CG2-30-64-16; family CG2-30-64-16; genus CG2-30-64-16. The sequence continues at coordinate 24,392 of PHCA01000106.1, read as the reverse complement.
CAGATCAGGTCGTCCGGGCTGGCCCAGGCCAACGCCTCGGTGAGGGCGCTGTCCACGGTGTGGTGCACGCTGATCGGGCAGGTAGCGCTGATCGAGCGCACCTGAGCGGCAAGTTGCGCCGGGTCGGCCGACCGCGGATGGCCGCTTTTGGTCACGATGACTTTGTCGGCCGGCTTGTAGCCGTTGTCCGGGTCGGGGGTCAAAAAGATCTCGAGCATCCCGGCGATGTCCTTGTCGGCCGAAGCGCCGAAGATGAGCGCCAGCTCACGACGCGGCGGTCGCGGAAACCATTCCGCCAGCGCAGCGCGTAGCTTGAGCGCCGAGTGGGCGTTGTGGGCGCTGTCGACTGCCAGGATCGGCCGGGTCTCCAGCACTTCCAGGCGGCCCGGCCAGCGGGTGGCTGCCAGACCGGCGCGCACGGCTGCCTCCTCGATGATCACGCCCTGGGCGTTCAGCTCGGCCAGGATCGCTACCGCGGTCGTCGCGTTCACTAACTGGTGGCGCCCTAGCAGCGGGATGCGCAGGTCGGTCAGGGCGGGTTTGCCGCCCGGCCCGCGCACCGCCAGCGATTGGCCGGTCAGGTCCATGCCGTCCTGTTCCCACGACCAATCCTGGCCGACGGTCACCAGGCGCGCGCCCGTGTCCGCGCAAACGCGTTGGATCACGCCCAGCACTTCCGGCTCCTGGGACGCGCTGACGACCGGCACGCCGGCGTGGATGATGCCCGCCTTTTCCCAGGCGATCAGCGAGAGGGTGTGCCCTAGCAGCTCCACGTGATCGTAGCTCAGCGAGGTGATGCCGCACGCCGCCGCGTGTACGACGTTGGTGGCATCCAGCCGGCCGCCCAGCCCGACCTCCAGCACGGCCCACGTCACCCCTTGTTGGGCGAAGTAGGAGAAGGCCAGGGCGGTCATGATCTCGAAGGCGGTGATGCCCGGCGTGGCCTCGATGGCGGGCCGATGCTGATCCAACGACGCGACCAGGTCGCGCTTCGTCATCAGCGCGCCGTCCACCCGGATGCGCTCTCGCCAGGTGTGCAGGTGCGGGGATGTGTACAGCCCGGTGCGATAGCCAGCCGCGCGCAGCACTGATTCCACCATAGCCGAGGTGGAGCCTTTGCCCTTGGTGCCGGCGATGTGCACGCACTGAAAGCGGTTTTGTGGATTTCCCAGGCGGTCGAGCAGCTCCTGCATCCGGCTAAGGTTGAAGGTGACCGCGTTGTACGGGTAGCGCACCCGCTTTTCGTAGTTGACGTATTCGAAAATGTAATCCAGGGCATCCTGGTAACGGCCCATGTATCTCTCCCTTTGTGGCCCAGTCGCTCCGGCCGGTCTCCCGACCGAGCCATCACGTTTTCATAAGTTGCAGCCTCCGCCATCCCCACAGGGCGGCATTGGCCCACCATTGTTTCAACCACATCATTCTAGCGCAACCGATGCTAAAAGACAAACCCTTCGACAGCAATTTCGAATACGATGAGGTGCAACGCACTTTTTGCTGGCGGCAGCGACTCGCGGTATCTGCTCAGTTTTTCGGGGCATGCTGTGGCCGGTCTGTGACCGAGCCACCGTGG
>PHCA01000106.1:0-22807 GCA_002842085.1 Chloroflexi bacterium HGW-Chloroflexi-1 | reverse complement strand
TAATCCGGGGCATGCTGTGGCCGGTCTGTGACCGAGCCACCGTGGCGACCTGACAGGTTTTCGAGGTCACTTTTCAAGTATCTTCTCAGTAATCCGGGGTGGCTGTGGCCGGTCTCCTGACCGAGCCACCGTGGCGGTCAGGAGACCGGCCACAGCGAGCGATTCCCCGAAAAATTGAGAAGATACCTTTTCGACATACAACCACCTCTGATGAGACCGAATCCGGCTTGAAACGCTACTTCGGGAAACCTGTCAGGTCTTAACCTGACCTGGACAAGGCCGCTGCGCTTACAAGCCAGAGCCAACCAGGCAAATGCCATCAGAAAATTTTTGTCTGTCGTGCAAGAATTTAACTAGTTAGGCCTTGATGACATTGCGTTGCGCCTGGCTGAGCTGCCGCATGCTTTGCCCTTTCGCCCCGGTGATGGCATAATGGTGGCCGACCGTCCGCGCGGGCCTGGCAGCCGCGCGAGACATAAACCGCAACGGAGTGATGTAGCATCGTGGCACGCCGGCGCCTCTGGGTACTTCTGGCTTTTATCGGGCTCAGCCTCCTGTTGACCTGGCCGCTGGCCGCGCACTTCGCCAGCCACGTGCCCGGCGACGGCATCGACGACCCATCCCTGGCGTGGAACCTGTGGTGGGTCAAGCACGCGGTGGTGGACCAGCCCCAGAACCTCTTCGCCTGCGATTGGCAGTTCTGGCCGGTGGGCATCAACCTGGCCTTCTACACCCTGACCATCCTCAACGGCCTGCTCAGCGTCCCCCTGCAGAGCGTGTTCGGAACAGTGGTCGCGTACAACGTGCTGCTGCTGTCCTCGTTCGTCCTCAGCGGCTACGGGGCGTATCTGTTGTGTTGCGAGGTGCTGTGGGTAGACAAGGAAACAAGGGGACAGGTAGACAAGGAAACAAGGGGACAGGTAGACAAGGAAACAAGGGGACAGGTAGACAAGGAAACAAGGGGACAAGGAGACAAGGGTGTCCCCGATGTCACCCGGTCACCGTGTCACCGTGTCACCCCCTCACCTTGTCACCCCGTCACCCCGTCGCTCGCCGCGTTCCTGGGCGGTGCGCTTTACGCGTTCGCGTCGGCGAAGCTGTTCTACGCCGCGCTGGGGCAGGGCAACATCGCCAGCTCTCAATGGATACCGTTTGCCGCGTTGTATCTGCTGCGAGCCGCGCGCCCAGGGGGCAAATTTCGGGACGCCGCGCTGGCCGGGTTGTTTCTGGTGCTGCAAGCCTACGCTGAGCTGACTTACGCCTCGTTCTTGATCATCTTTGCGGGGTTGGCTTTCATTTGGGGAATCGCCTTGCTCAGGCGCGATGCAGACCGAAAGGAAAAAGGCGCCACTGACGCGGACGCGACCAACGCGCGCGACCCGGTCCGTCATGCGTTTTACTCATTACTCATTACTCGTTACTCGTTACTCATTACTCGTTTCCTCCTCCTCGCGCTCATCTTCGCCATCGGCATCGCGCCATTCCTCGCCAACCTGCTGCCTGACCTGCGCACCGAAGGGGATTTCTTCGCATCCGGCGGTGGGTTTGCCGACCTGTTCTCCGCGGATCTGGCCGGCTATCTGGCGCCAACTCAACTCCATCCTGTCCTGGGCGGGATCGTGCGCGGCTGGTCGGCAAGTGTGGCGGAACCGGGGGGCGCCGCACAGCTCCCTGTGGACAAGGGCCAGCAGGTCTACCTGGGCTATACCGCGTTGGTGTTGGCGAGTGTGGGCGTTTGGCATCGACGTCGGCAGCGCGAGACCTGGTTCTGGTTGGTGGCCGCGCTGGTCTTCTTCACCTTGACGCTGGGGCCGAGTTTGCGCGTGGCGGGCCGCGACCTGGGCCTACCCCTACCTTTTGCGCTGGTGGCCAAACTGCCGTTCTTCGAGGGCAACCGCTATCCCAGCCGTTACAGCGTGATGTTGCTGCTGAGCCTGGCGCCGCTAGTGGCGCTGGGATTTCGGATTTCGGATTTCGGATTTCGGATTATGCTGCGTCGGTCAAGTCCGCAATCTGCAATCCGCAATCCGCAATTAATGCTTTGCGTTCCATTCTTGCTCATGACAGCCATGTTGCTTTTCGAGCACCTTTCCGTCCCACTGCCGCTCTCCGACCTGCGCGTGCCCGCGCTCTATGATCGGGTGGCGGCCGAGCCCGGCGATTTTGCACTGCTGGAGCTGCCGCTGGGCTGGCGGAACGGCGCACGGGTGGCCGGCAAAGGGGACATCCTGATCATGCAGCAGTTGTGGTACCAGACGTATCACGGTAAGCGGGTGCTGGGCGGCAACACTTCGCGCAACCCGGAGTTCAAGTTTCAATACTTCAGCGAAGATCCCACCCTGGCCCGACTGATCGCGCTGACCAACGCCGCGGATCTGCCGCAGCACACCGCGCTGCGGGCGGCGTTGGCCGCGGACACCATCACCGCGGCCGATCGGGCACGCGCGCGGGATTGGGCGGCCGCACTGGGTATCCGCTACGTCATGGTGCACCGGGACAAACTCCCACCCGCCACCGAGGCGGCCCTGCAGGCGCTGCTGCCGGTCGCGTTGGTCGCGGAGGAGGGCAACCTGGCGTTGTATCAGGTGACGGGCGACCTGCGGCCTGCCCAGGACTATCAGGTGGGCGGCGATGACGGGCGGTTGATCTTGGCCGAGGGGTGGAGTCCGCCGGTTCTCGGGCCGGCCGGGGCCGATGCCGCGGTCTACGCGCAGCGTGACGGCGCGCGCTTGTTGCTACCGCTGGCCCCCGAGGCGACCCGGGTCCGCTTCTATGGCCGGTCGGTGGCGCCCGATCAGCGGCTGACGTTACAGGTCGATGGTCGGATCATCGCGTCCCGGGCATTTTCTCAGGAAACGGGCTGGCTGACCTTTGACATCCCGGCCGACCCCCGGCGACCCCTCCTCAGCGATGTGCGATTGCGCTTTTCATCCCTGGTCCCGGTGGCTGAGTTCGGGCGCGGCCCGTGGCCCGTCGGTCGGACCGGCGCCGCCAGCCCGGTCTCGATCCTGGTGCGCAGCGCCGGCGAGGAAACTGGCGACTTTGCCCACGTCTACGTGAACGGGATCGATTTGGCGCCCAATCAGCGCGGCTACAACCTGGTCGCGCTCGACCCTGCGGACGGTCATCTGCTGGTCGTTGGGGCGTTCGATACGCACGCGGACGCCGCCGCGAGCGGGCGCCTGGCTGAGTGGGTCGGCGCGTTGCCGGTTGGCGCGTTGGTGGCCGGGACGGTTCGCGATGAAGCATCGCTGGGGCTGGGCCAGGAGGCGGTGGATGCCTTGCGCACTTTGGGTGTGGCGGTCGATCTGCGTGGTGATTTCCGCTGGGGCCACGCCTTCGTCGGCGCGGCCGGCGCGCCGGCCAATACAGCGTTGGAGGCGGTGAACGGTATCCGGCCGGCCCAGGTGGCGGTGGGACTGCCGGTCAGCCTTGCGAAGGTTTTTGCCCCGACTTGGGCTAGAAATGGCGTCTTCGGGAACCTTCGCAAGGCTAATCGCGCAAGTTATTTAATTCTCAGTCCTTAGCGTGGCAATCGGAAAATAATAGGTTGCCTTTTGTGGGTGCATATGCTATCATGCACCCGTCTTTGACCATTTCCCGGAAACTCCGAGTTTCCGGGAAAATGGAATCACCATTCCTAAGGCGCCACGGTCGGCTCGATGCGCGGCGTGGGCGAGGGAGGGATCACCACGTCAGGGATCGGTGCAGCCGGCGTTGCCTCTGGTTCCGGTGTGTCCGCCGGGGCTGGTGGTTGTACTGCCAGGGCCGGGTCGGGTGCCAGCGCCGGTACCGTGACAACCGCTGGGGGTTGATACCCAGATGTGCTCCCCCGGGTCTTCAGCGACTGGCCAATCCAGATCATGTCAGTGATCAAATGATTCCATTGTTTGAGGTTGGCGATGCTCACCCTGCAGAGGCGGGCGATGTCCGACAGTGTGTCGTTCCTGCTCACCGTGTAGGGGTTGCTGCAACCGCTGCTGCCACCCGTGTTCGGCAGATAAGCGCCAGATGACGACTTGACGGGGATCGTCGTGCTCCGGGCTGACCCGGACAGGTAGAGGCGTTGTCCGACGAAGATCATCGATGTTACGCTGAGCCCGTTGGCGCTCGCCAGACTGGTCAGGGAAACCCCGCAACGCGCGGCCACTCCGGAGAGCGTGTCACCGGGCTGGACGATATAGGGGCTGGCGCAACCGCCGACCGGGTTGCCGGGTTGTGACGAAATGCCCGGACTGTTGACAATCGGGCTCGCTAAGGTCCCGCCTCCGCTGACAACATAGCCGGCTGTCGGGATTTGCAAGGTCATGCCCGCATAGATGCGGTTGGCGTTCGCGATGTTGTTCGCCGCCTGGATTGCATTGGCCGTGACACCATAGCGCGCAGCGATTCGAGAGAGTGTTTCGCCTGCCTGGATGACGTGGCTGGCCTGGTAGGACTGGCCGGCCAGGCTGGCGCTGACTGCTGCGGGCCATGCTAACATGGCGACAATCAGCAGGACGAGCGTCGGGAAATAGACACTCTTTTTCATAGCGGTTTGTCTTTCTCATCCTTTGTGTTCAGTCGTTGGGTGTCGCGTGACATAACCGGGTTTTGTAGTGAAAACAGAAATTAGTGAAAATTCGTGTAATTCGTGGCTGAAACATGGTTGATATGCTGTTGGGAGATAAGGGCAATTGCACCCACGCCGTATCCTCTCAAGCGAAGCCAAGCGATAGCCGTAATCCGGGGTAGCTGTGGCCGGTCTCCTGACCGAGCCACCGTGGCTCGGTCAGGAGACCGGCCACAGCCAGCGATTCCCCGAAAAATTGAGAAGATACCCCACGCCATATGTGGCGAAGACCTGTTGATACTACTCTTGAGTATATAGAATTTCCGCATGAAGATCAATGGGCCAAAAGTACTGGTCCCATCCTCGCAGGAATGAAGTATAATGGGTGCGCCTTTTTCCGGGTCGTATATCACATATTCGGGTGAATTGTCTATGCGAAAATCGCGATCTTTCCGCACATTGTGGTCGATTCCGCGCCGCGTCACCCTGTGTCTTATCCTCTTGATCGGTCCGGCCTGGCTGTCCGGAAACCTGCCGGCCCTGGCGCAGGGCGGCCCAGGTGATTTGTGGCAGACGTTTACCGTAGATGATGGTATCCTCTCCAACAACATCCTGGCCGTGTTCCCGGCGGGCGATGGTTCGATCTGGTTCGGCACGGATGCCGGGGCCAGTCGCTACGACGGCAGTTGGCAGTCGTGGACGACGGAGGTTGGGCTGCCGCAGGGACCGGTGCGGGCCATCACCCAGACCACCGATGGCGCGGTTTGGTTCGCCACGGAGTCTGGCGGCCTGGCCCGGCGTGAGGCCAACGGCGAGTGCTGCCGGATCTGGACGACCGCGGATGGTTTGCCGAGCAACGACGTGCGCGCGTTGCTGTCTGACGGTGAGAACAGCCTGTGGGTTGGCACGGCCGCCGGCCTGGTCTATCTTGACAACGGGCGAGTGGTGGGGGTCGAGGGCGTGGCTGAGTCGTTGGTGTGGACCATTGTGCGCGGCTCGCCAGACACGCTGTGGGTCAGTGCCCAGGGTGAGGGTGTCTGGGAACGGGACGGCGCCGGGATTTGGCGGTTGCTTAACGGTAACGAAATGGTCCGCGGGGATGTATACGCGTTGTGGCCGGATCGAGAGGGCCGGCTTTGGGCGGGCACGCAGAACGGGCTGGTGTACTACGAGAACGGCCACTGGCAGCGCCAGCCTCTGTTGGCGGACGATACCGGCTTGCGGGTGTTTTCCATCCTCACTGACAACGAGGACGGCTTTTGGGTGGGCGCCGATCAGGGGTGTTTTTATGCGCCGGTCGGGCGCCTGCCCGACGGCGAGTTCACCCGCTTTCAGGCGCGTGACAACAGGTTGGTCAACGACCACGTGCGGGCGATGGCGTCCGATGATGGCGGCGTGCTGTGGATGGGGACGATTGCCGGGGTGAGTCGGTACGTGGGCAACATCTGGTACGAGATCGCGGATCCGGCTTTGCGCGATCAGCGCGTCAACACGGTGCTGACCGATAACGCGGGGCGGACCTGGGCCGGCACGGAACAGAACGGGCTGGCGATGTGGAACGGGACCTATTGGCAGCATTTCACCGAGCAAAACGGTCTGCCGGACAATCGTGTGGTGACCTTGTTCGAGGATGATCAGGGCCGGGTGTGGATCGGTACCGGGAGCAGCGTTGGTTTCTGGGCCGAGAACGGTGGGACGTGGCAGTTCTTCAGCGCCTCTTCCCTGGCTGGTGTGCCGGTCTATTCGATCGCACAGGATACCAATGGCAGCCTCTGGTTTGCGACGGAACGGGGAGTGAGCCGGTGGGACGAGGCAACCGGCTTCACCGCAGTGCCGGAGTTGGCCGGCAAGCGGGTCAACGCGATCCATCGCAGCCGCGATGGCGCGCTCTGGTTTGGCACGGACACTGCTGGCTTGTGGCGTCTGTCCGGGGGCGAGTGGCGGACGATGGACGCGCCCACGGGCGAGCCGTTCAACCTCATCGTGGCGAACGGCATCACTGAGAGCCCTGATGGCACGTTGTGGGTGGGCATGTACGATGACGGACTGTGGCGCTACCGGGACAAGGTGTGGTGGCAAGCCGACGCCTTCCTGGCCAGCCCACTGGTTTTGTCGGTGCGATACGCCGGGGGCAGCTTGTGGGTTGGGACGCGCGTGGGTCTTGATCGTTACGACGACCAGACCTGGCAATCGTATGTCGGTGACGTGCTGCCCAGCTCGGAGGTCCTCTCCGTCGCGCCGGGGGTCGGCAGCGTCGTTTGGATCGGGACCAAAGCGGGGCTGGTCCGGTATCGGCCGGAAAAGGCGGCGCCCTGGGTGCGTGTCGAGACCGTGAATCTGATCGAGCCGATCGACGGCGTAGTGAAACTGGTGGGGGACAAATTGCGGGCGTTACGCCTGGTCGGCGGTGACCTGGCCACTCGTCCCGAACATCTGATCTTTCTCACGCAACTGGACGGCGCCGACACAATGTCGCAGGTGCATTCGAGCGGGCAGATCTCCTACCGCGATTTGCAGTTGTCGCCCGGCGCTCACGGGTTGCGCGTGTGGGCGCGGGATGCGGCGTTCAATTACTCCTCGCCCGTCGAGATCAAGCTCGTGGCGCCGCGTATGGTGCGGTTGCCCGGGGGGGGCGCCGTGGTTGCCGAGACCTTCTACATCGGTTTGTTCCTCGGAGTGTTGGCGTTGGGTGGGGTGACGGCGGCTGGTAGGATCAGTTGGCGGGCGCGCACGCGGGAACGGCGGCATGAGGCTGAAATGGCAACCCGGCAGCGAGAAGCGCTGGCGCGGCATTTCAACCCGTACATTTCCGGTGAGCCGGTGCGCCGGGAGGAAATGTTCTTCGGCCGGGAGGCCCTGCTGCGTAAGATCCTCAACGCGCTGCACCAGAACAGCATCATGATCCATGGTGAACGCCGGATGGGCAAGACCACGTTGTTATTCCAGTTGGCCGAGGCGCTGCGGCAGGCCGACGATCCGGAGTGGGTTTTCATCCCGGTGTCGGTGGATCTGGAGGGGACGGCGCCAGAGCACTTCTTCCATCTGCTGATGGAGGCGACGTGGGGTGTGCTGCGCGGATACCTTACCGGGGCCCCACTGACCTTGCGGTTTGACACGATTCCTTCCGCGGCATATACCGACCGGGATTTCACGGCGGACCTGCGGGTGTTGTTGGATGCTTTGAAGGATGTCGTCGCGTTGCGGCAAGTACGCGTGATCCTGTTGATGGATGAGATGGACGTCATCAGCACCTATGATGCCATCATCCAACAGCAGTTGCGCCGGATCTTCATGAGTTCCCTGGCGCAGAACTTGGGCGCCGTGGTGGCTGGCATTCAGATCAGTAAAGCCTGGGACCGGGTGGAGAGTCCCTGGTTCAATCTGTTCAACGAGATCCCGCTGGACCCCTTCACCGATGAACAGGCGCGCGAGCTGTTGACCGAACCGGTGCGGGGTGTGTACGAGTGGGATCTCGACGCGATCGAGTTCGTGTTGGCGCACACGGCCGGCCGGCCTTATCGGCTGCAACAGTACGCGCTGGAGGCGGTGAACCACATGTTGACCTCCGAGCGTCTTCGCATTACTATGGCAGATGTCCAGGCCGCCGACGCAGTGATCGAACGGGCACAACTGACCGAGCCACCGTGGGATTGCTGGCTGTGGCCGGTCTCCTGACCGAGCCACCGTGGGATTGCTGGCTGTGGCCGGTCTCCTGACCGAGCCACCGTGAGCAATTCCCCGAAAAATTGAGAAGATACGACATGAGCGGGATTGATCTATCGTTTTGAGGACGGATATTATGCGAAATCCTTATGTGACGGGCGCTTACGTGACGGGACGTAAGTACTATGGCCGTAAAGAGATGCTCGATTATCTGTTGCACGGCGTAAGCAGCTCCTATTGGGTGGTCGGCAACCGGCGCATCGGCAAGACATCATTGTTGCGCCAACTGGAGCACCTGGCCCTGGCCGAAGGCCAGTTGGCGCCGCTCTATTGGGACATGCAAGGGTGTGACACCTTCAAGGGCCTGGGGCAATACCTGGCGGATGCCGTGCAGGATCATCGCGAGCGTTTCGAGGCGCTGGGCCTGAGTCGGGCGGAGCTGTCGGATGAGAACGCGCTGACCCTGCTGGCCAGACTGCGCCGGGCGGCCGCGCGCGCCGATCGCGAACTGTTGCTGCTGTGTGACGAGACCGAGGTGCTCATCAAAATCGCGATGCGGGCGCCGCGGTCGATGCAACGTCTGCATCGTGAGCTGACGGGTGGCGGCGGATTGCGGGTGGTTGCGACCTCCACGCGGGCCATCTACCAACTGCATGATGTGTGCAGTGACTGGCCGACTTCACCGTTCCTGGCGGGGTTTGACATGTCGCAGACGTTGGGCAGCCTGACCCCGCACAGCGCCAGAGCCCTGATCGTACAGGCCCAGGAGCCGGAAGATGGGCGGGTGCAGGCCGCGCCGGACGTGGTCGAGACCATCAGCGATTACACCAACAACCACGCGTACTTGATCCAACTGCTGTGCTCCCGGTTATTTCAGCCGGAGGGCCGGTTGAGACCGGTCACGGAAGACGACCTGGAAGTAGACCCATTGTTGAAAGGCTTCTTTCGCATCGATTTCAACGCGTTGACCGATGCCGATCACCAGATCGTGTGGGCGGCGCATCGGGCCAACGTCATCGACGAAGCGGCGCTGCACAAGCTGCTCGGTGGCGATCCCGCCGACCTGCACCGGCGTCTTCACAACTTGGAGCGGCTCGGCTATTTGCGGCGCGTCTACGGCCAGATCGCCACCGGGAATCAGTTCTTGGCCGACTGGCTCAACGCTGAGCGCGACGCAGTGGACGCGATCCCGGCCGCGCCGACCTCTGAGACGGCGATGCAGACCGCCTTGCGCCGTCAGCAGAGCCAGGAACAGAGCTTTCTGGTCACCCGGTTGAATAGGCAGCGCGCACGCCTGGTCGAGCTGGAGGCGATTCGCGCCCGAGATCTGCTGGATGTCTCGCCCCAGGTGCTGGCGGAGATCGAGCAGACCCAGACGGAGATCCGACACATGCGGCGCTTGTTGGACGAGATGCATGATAGTTTCCCGGAAACTCCGAGTTTCCGGGAAATTTAGAGTGAAACCTGACCCGGTCTCTGGCACTGATCTGCGCGCGCGCCAGTATGTCATGGTCTCCTGGTCGATGGGCTTGCTCGTCTTGCTCATGGTAGCCTACGCGCTCTTTTTCTCCGCCTATAGCCTCCAACGGCACGCCTCTTTCAATACCCACGCGGCCGATCTCTCTTACTTCGACCAGCCGATGTGGAACACGACCCAGGGCCATTTCATGGAGCGGACCTTGGGCGACCGGCAGGCGCCGCGCATGACCGACCACATGGAGCCGATCCTGGTCCCCATCTCGCTGGTCTTCTGCCTGTGGGATGACGTGCGGGCGATTCTGATCGTCCAGTCGTTGGCGCTGGCGCTGGGCGCCCTGCCGGTTTACCTGATCGCCCGGGCGGCGTTCGCCCGCCGGCGGCGCGAGGACGATGACAGGCTGCCGGCGGCGGGTGATGCCGGGGCGGAGGGGCTGGCGTTGGCGTTTGCCGCGGCCTACCTGCTGTTTCCGGCCCTGGAGGCCGCCAACCTGGCCGACTTCCATGCCGATCCCCTGATCGTGGCGCCGCTGCTTTTTGCCTTCTACTACGCGGCCCAACGCCGGTATCGGCCCATGTGGATCTGGGCCGGGATCGCCGTCCTGGTCAAGGAAAACCTGCCCACGATGACGTTTATGCTGGGGCTCTATCTGGCCTGCGATGGGATCCTGCCGGAGCTCCGGCGCGGTGGACTGTTTCGAGACCGGGCCGCGGGGCCGGCCGGAGCCAGGTGGCCGCGTTTTCGCCACCGCTGGCTGACCGAACGCCGGCTGCACGGCCTGGCGCTGATGGCCGTCAGCCTGATCTGGCTCTATATCGCGATGTTCGTGATCGTCGGGTCGGTGGCTAAGAGTTTCTACGGCGCCGAGGGACCGATTTACCTGTCGACGCGCTACACGGGGCTCGGAGGCGGGGCGCCGGGTATGGCGCGCGGTCTGTTGGCCATGCTGGGCGAGTCCGCTCGCCTGGGCTACCTGGCCGGGCTGTTTGCCTCGGTCGGTTGGCTGGCGTTGTTTGCGCCGGAGTATCTCCTGTTGGGAACCCCGGTGCTGTTCGCCAATCTATTCAGCGACTTCCCGGGGCAATACTCGGGTGAGCAGCACTACACGGCCGCGCTGGCGCCGGTCTTTCTCATCGCGGCCATCTTCGGCGCGCGGCGCCTGCGCGCTTTGGCGGAGCGCGTCTTGGGGTCAGTCGCCCCGAACCGCCGCGCCCTGTTCGGGTTGGTTCCCGCGCTGATCGGCGTCTGGCTGCTGGCGTTTTCATTGAGCCACCAGATTCAGAGCGGCTGGACCCCGCTGGGGCGTAACTTCGACTGGCCGCAGGTCACCGCGCACCAGCGCCTGCTGGCGCGCTTCGCCGCGCAGATCCCTGCCGACGCCGCGCTCTCGACCACGCCGCCGCTGCATCCCCACCTGGCCCATCGACGGGTGATCTACGTTTTCCCCATCGTGAAGGATGCCGACTACGTGCTGGTGGACGTCTCAGGCGTCACCGACATGCACCCCAATGATGTGCAGGGGATGCTGGCGCGGTTGACGGCGTCCGACGAATTCGGGGTGGTCGACGCCGCGGACGGCTACGTGCTGCTGGCAAGGGGGCGGGCGACCGGCGCGTTGGCCCAGGCCCTGCCGGACGCGTTCTACGACTTCGCCCGCGCGCCCGATGCCCGGCCGGAGCATCCACTCGACATAACCTTCGGCGGAAAAGTCAAGCTGGTCGGCTACGACTTGCTCGACGACCCGAAGTGGCGGCTCACGCACTTCCGCTTCTACTGGCAGCCGCTGAAGGCGTTGCCTGCCGAGGCGTCGATCTCGGCGCAAGTGCTCACCCAGGCCGGCGAAGTGGCCGACGACACCGCGCTCCGGCCGATGCCCGCGCTGCTGTGGTACCCGCCGGCGCGCTGGCAGGTCGGGGAGACGGTGGTGACCGAGACGTTGCCGTGGTATCTGCCGAAAGCGTGGGCGCCGGTGATCTCGGTGGCCGCGGCGGGTCAGCTCCTGGAGCCGGCAGGCGCGCGGGAGGTGTCCCAGGAAGATAGGGGCGCGGACCCGTTCACGGACGCCGCGTGCCTGCCCGATGGCCGGTTGCGCCTGGCCCAGGTTCGGCGCGCTGGCTGGGACTTGACGGCGCTTCCCGCCTGGCCGGGGACCGTGGCCGCGCCGGCCCGCTTCCGCGGGCCGGACTGGCAGGTCGAGCTGGGCGGTTTTGCGGCGCCCGCGGCGACCTATCCCGGAGCCAGCTTACCGGTCGCCCTGCTTTGGCAGGGCTGGCAAGCCGCGGCGCCGACCCCCGCGCCGCGAGACTACACCGTGTTCGTGCACCTGCGCGCTGCGGCCGGTCAGACGGTCGCGAACGGCGACGCCAGCCCAACGTGGTTCGCACCCTGGCCCACATCCCAGTGGCGGCCCTACGACGACCGGCCCCTGGTTGCCGTGCCGGACGCGCACGCGCTCACCCTGCCGGCCGATCTGGCGCCGGGGCGCTATGATTTGATCGTGGGATGGTATTACTGGGAGACGGGCGAGCGGCTGGCGCTGGTGGACGACCAGGGGAACGTTCTCGGCGACGAGCTGGTTTTGGGGCAGGTGACCGTGGATCCCGACGTCGCGCCGCAGCCCGATATTAGCTGTCTCTTTGCATCCGCGTGTTGCGCGTCGGGGGAATAAGAATCAGCGAATCAGCGAATGAGCGAATCAGCGAATCAGCGAATCGGCGAATCAGCGAATCAGCGAATCGGCGAATAGCGAATCAGCAAATCGGCGAATCAGCGAATTGGCGAATGAGCGAGTCGGCGAATGACGAAAGGCGCTTCACGCACCACGCACCACGCAGCACGTAACACGCGGCACTTAGCGCACGAGGGACAGCGCGCCTGGCTGGTTCTACTCGTCATCCTGCTTCTGTCGCTTGCACTTCGCGTCTACCGGATGGATGCGCAGAGTCTCTGGTACGACGAGGCGGTGACGGCGCAGGTGTCAGCGCAGGGCATCGCCGAGCTCACCCGCTGGACCGCCGATGACATCCAGCCGCCGCTCTACTACTACCTCATGGCTGGGTGGACGCGTTGGGCCGGCCGCGGGGAGTGGGCGCTGCGTTTTCCATCGGCTTTCTTTGGGACGCTGACCGTCGCGCTGTTCTGGGCACTGGCGCGACGCCTGTTCGGGCAGAGGTCGTGTGGCCGGTTCTCGTCCCTGGCGGCCGCGGCCCTGGCGGGCCTCTCACCCCTCTACGTCTACTACGCCCAGGAAGCGCGCATGTATACGCTGCTGACGTTCCTGGGCGTGCTGGCGGGGTACGCGTTGTTGCGAGCGGCCGCCGCGGACGGCGCGAATCGCGAATGGCAAAAGGCAAAGGGCAAAGGGCAAAGGGCAAAGGGCAAAGGGCAAAGGGCAAATTGCAAATCGCAAATCGCAAATCGCAACACGTACTACGCACTACGCACTACGCACTACGCAGTACGTTGGTGGGTCATGTTCGTCCTCGCCTCGACCGCCATGCTCTACACGCACTACTTCGGCGCGTTCTTGCTGTTGGCTTATGGGCTGTGTTTCCTGGGGGCCTGGGGACCGCGGGCTTTGCGAGCGGGGACTCGCGAGCTCGCTCTGCGCCAATTGGGATGGGGGGCGCTGTCGGCCGCGGCGATCGGGCTGCTATATGCGCCGTGGCTGCCGGCCATGCTGACCCGCTATCGCGTGGACCGTTCCTATTGGCAGGGCAGTCTGAAGCTGGGCGAGGCGCTGCGCCACGTGGCGATCAGCTTCACCACCGGCGCGCCGGAGACGATGCTCGAACCCGCGGCCGTGGGGTTGTTGCCGTGGTTCGGGGTGGTCTTCGCGGTGGCGGTGATTGCGCTGGCCTGGGGGCGGGGGGCAGGGGGCAGGGGACAGGAGGCAGGGGGCGAAGAGGGACGCCATGCCCTGGTCTACTTGTCTACTTGTCTACTTGTTCCCTTGCTTTCGGTCCTCGCGCTGGCCTCGCGCACGCCCAAGTTCAACGCCCGCTATCTGATGCTGGCCTCGCCTGCGTACCTGCTGATTCTGGCGGGGGGGATTGGGGATTGGGGATTGGGGATTGGGGATTGGCT
Organism: Chloroflexi bacterium HGW-Chloroflexi-1; assembly: GCA_002842085.1. Lineage (GTDB taxonomy): Bacteria > Chloroflexota > Anaerolineae > CG2-30-64-16 > CG2-30-64-16 > CG2-30-64-16. The sequence goes on along the minus strand of PHCA01000106.1, from coordinate 9,029 downwards.
TACGCGAAGGATGACAAAGCAGGGTATAGATCAGAAAAGTAATACCCAATACCAAATACCCAATATCATCCTATCGTTGGCCCTGGTCGTCTTTCTGCTCGCCACCTCAGTAGCCGCCCTCCGCAACTGGTTCACCGACCCGGCGTTTACTAAGGCGCAGTGGCGGGAGTTGGCCGCGACCGTGCGCGCGCAGATCGCGCCGGACGAGGCGGTGCTGTTGGTTTCGGGGCACGCGTCCCCGGCGTGGGACTACTACGCGCCGGACATCCCGCGGGCGCGGTTGCCCGACATCGACATCCTGGACGTGGACGCCGTGTTGGGTTTTGATGTCGGCGGCGCCTTGGAGCAAGCCTTGCGGGACAAAGCCGGCGCGTGGGTCGTCTCCTGGCAGGCGGAGGCGGTCGATCCGGTCGGGTTCGTGCCCTATTTCCTGGACGGGGCGGGGGACGAGGCGCCGGTCGGACAGCAGTTCTGGCACCTGGAACTGCGCCATTGGCGGTTGCGTTCGGATGCCACCTATCCGACCGTGCCGCAGCCAGCCCACGCTCAGGATGCCAACTTCGACCACAAGCTGGAACTGCTCGGTTGGGATGATCCCCAGAATGGGAAGCTCACCGTCTATTGGCGCACGCTCAACACGCTCCTGGCCGACTATCAGGTTTCCCTGATCCTGGAGGATGCGGTCGGCCAGGGAGGGCTCTATTGGCGGTGGGACGGTCGCCCCGCGAGCTACGACTATCCTACCACGCGTTGGCGGCCCGGCCAGGCGCTCTTCGGGCGCTATCCCTTACCGCTCCCTCCCGATGCCCCGTCGGGTGACTATTTCGTCACGTTGGCGGTCTATGACGCTAACCATCCCGACGGCCTGGATATCCGCGACCTCGCTGACAACCCCGCCGGGAAGCGCGTGCGTCTGGGGCCGGTGTGGGTGACGAGGTGACGAGGTGACGAGGTGATAGAGGAAAGGCATAGCGGCAGAAGTGACACGTCGGCCTCCAGAAGCTCCGAGTCCTCGTCCTCGAGGACGGGGGCTGAGAGCGAGTATGTGCGACTTGTGTCCCAATGCGAGGAGAAACATCCTCGGGGGCGCAGTTTTGACGCTCCCCTTGCGATCTGTTAGACTGCGATTTGCGATTTGCGATCTGCTGCGATCTGCGATCTGCGATTTGCGATCTGCGATCTGCGATCTGCGATTTGCGATTTGCGATCTGCGATTTGCGATCTGCGATCTGCGATTTGCGATCTGCGATCTGCGATCTGCGATTTGCGATTTGCGATCTGCGATCTGCGATTCGCCGATTCGCTGACTTGCGTTGGAGGTTTTCTTATGCGCTATGCACGGTTCTGCAGCGCTGGACTGATCACGTTGTTCCTGGCCCTGCTCGGCGCGGCCTTTGTGCTGAGCGGCTGCGGTTTGCGGCCATTGCTTTCCGACGTCAGCCTGGTGCCGGCCCAGATTTCGCCCAACGCCGACGGGAATGATGACGTCACCCACGTCAGGTATCGCATCGGCCGGTCTGCGGACGTGTCGATCTACTTCGTGGATGCCGCGGGGGCGCGCCACTACTTCCGCAACGCGCAGCGCCGCTCGCCCGGCAAATATGACGTCTACTGGGGCGGGGTGATCAACGATCCGCAACTGCGCCAGGTGGCGGGTGGGTCGATGCTGGTCGAGAGCCAGATGCTGCCTGACGGCGTCTACACTTGGGTGGTCGAGGCGGTGGACGCTGGCGGGCGGAGGCAAGAGGTGACGGGGCAGATCACGCTCCAGGGCGCGGACACAACCTTGCCCGAGCTGCACAATTTCACGGTCGTGCCCCAGGTGTTCCGGCCGAACCAGGACGGCCTGCGCGATGACTGGGTGTCGATCTCCTACTACCTGACCAAGCAGGCCCAGCGGGTGCAGGTCTACCTGAAGCGCGCCCAGGTCGGCCTCGATGAGCCGGACCTGAAATACCCGATCCCCGAACAGGAGACGGTCCACCCCCTGATGGCGATTACGTGATCTACGGCGAGGCCGAGGACAAGGTCGGCAACCGGGTGGTCGTGTCATCCACCCTGACCATCGAAGAAGGCGGCAAGCCGCGCGCCGACGTCGCCGGCGGGGAGATCGACTGGCAGGGCGAGAGGAACCGGGTGGTCAGCGTGCCGTTGGGTCAGAGCTTTTGCTTCACCGCGACCGTGGTCAACATCGGTCCCGTGCCGATCCGCACCGCCGGTCCCTGGCCGGGTCAAAGCTTCAAGTTCAGCGAGAACTACAACACCCTGGCCGCCAGATTCGGCGAGGACTCCTGGTATCAGCAGGCCGGGATCTGGCGCTTCGGCGTCAACTTCGACACCACCGGCGTGGACTTCCCCTTCCGCTGGGCCATCGGCCGGCCAGCGGATCTGGAGGAGCGCATCATCGACGGCAGGCCGCAGTACTACCTGTTGCCCGGCCAGCGCAGCCAGGTCAATGGGTGCATCCAGTTGGACGAGGTACCACCGGTAGGGACCAACTTCTGGTGGGGCGGGTTGATCCACGAGTTTGTCGAGGTGTCCAACAATTATATCGACCGCATCAGCGTGGCGGTGGGCGCGCCGTAGGGGTGACNCGCCTGCCCACGTGGGCGACCGCAAGGGATCGCCCCTACCCCGGATTATTGAGAAGATACTGCCAAGACCTGTCTGCGGGAGTTCCGGACTTATCAGCATGAATCTGTCCGTCATCATCGTCAGCTACAATGTGCGGGAGTTGTTGCGGTCGTGTCTGGCAGCCACGTTCGCCAGCCTGGCGCGTAGCCCGGAATTGGCCGCGACCGTCTGGGTGGTGGACAACGCCTCCGCCGACGGGAGCGCCGGGATGGTCGCGGCCGAATTCCCGCAGGTCCGCCTGATCGCCCGCGAGGACAACCTGGGCTTCGCCGGCGGCAACAACCTGGTCCTGAGGGCGTTGGGCTGTGGGTCACAGGGGTCAGGGGGCAGGGGGCAGGAGTCAGGGGGCAACCAGGCAAGGGGCAAAGGGCAAAGGGCAAAAGGCAATCAACAATCCGAAATCCGAAATCCGAAATCCGAAATCCGCAATCCCCAATTCGCAATTCGCAATTCGCAATTCGCAATCCGAAATCCCCACTTCGTCTTGCTTCTCAACCCGGACGCCGAACCGTTGGGGGACGCGATTGGGCAGATGGCGCGTTTCCTGGCTGAGCATCCCGAGGCAGGGGGCGTGGGCGCGCAGTTGGCCTATCCGGACGGTCGGTTCCAGCACGGCGCGTTCAGGTTCCCGGGCCTGTGGCAGTTGTGGCTCGATCTGTTTCCGCCGCGTCCGCGTCGGTTGTTGGATTCCCGGCTCAACGGGCGGTATGGCCGCGGTCTGTATGAGGCCGGGCGCCCGTTCCCCGTCGATTTTTTGTTGGGCGCCGCGCTGATGGTCCGGCGTGAAGCGATCGAGTCCGTGGGGCTGCTGGATGAGGATTACTTCATGTATGCCGATGAAGTGGATTGGTGTTGGCGCATCCAACGGGCTGGCTGGCAGTTCTACTGCCTGCCGACTGCCCGGGTGATCCATCACGGCGGGGCCAGCACGCGCCAGTTCCGCTCCCAGTCCTTCCTCAACCTGTGGCGCAGTCGCCGGCGGCTTTACGCGCGTTTCTATGGCCCGGCGCGACGGTGGCTGGCGGCTCGCATCGTGCGCCTGGGCATGCGGGCCGAAATCCGGCGGATCCAGGCCGCAGCGGCCAGGGGCGAGATCAGCGCAGAGACAATGGCCGAGCGGGTATCGGCCGCACGGGCGGTAGCAGGACTGTTCAGTCACACCAATTGAGCAAAACAGCTCACCACCACATACTCGTTACTCGTCACTCGTCACTCGTTACTTGCCAACCATTCATCCAGGATTGCGCTCCCATGACTGAATCCGGCCATTCCCAACCCGATCACGTAACCCTGGCGGCCGTGGTCTTGACCAAGAACGAGGCTCGCCACATCGAGGATTGTTTGGCGACCTTGGGTTTCGCCGATCTGGTGGTGGTGTCCGATTCGTATAGTGACGACGGCACGCCGGAATTGGCGGAGGCAGCCGGCGCGATCGTATTGCAGCGGCCCTTCGCTGACTTTGCCGGTCAGCGCAATGCGGCCATGGACGCGATCGATGCCGAGTGGATCTTCTTTGTGGACGCGGATGAGCGGATTACCCCGGAACTGGCCGCAGAGGTGCGCCAGGTGATCAGTCGGGGGCCGGAGGTGGGGTGGTGGGCGCCGCGGCACAACTACGTTGCCGGCCGGCGGGTGCGCTACGGCGGTTTCTACCCCGACTATCAGTTGCGACTGCTGCGTCGTGATCGGGCGCGTTACGACCCGGAACGTCCGGTGCACGAGGTCGTTCTGTTGGATGGGCCGGCGGGCCAGTTGCGGCACGTGATGATCCATTACAACTACGATGACTGGGCCCAATTCCATGCCAAACAACGCCGCTATGCGCGTTTCGAGAGTGAGATCTTGCGGAGCCGGGGCGTCAAGCCGTGGCCACATAAGTTCATCACGATGCCGCTGCGCGAGTTCTGGCGGCGTTACATTACCTTGCGCGGCTACCGCGACGGTTGGGTCGGGTTGAAGCTGGGGATGTTGTTGGGGATTTACTACGGCTTTATGCCGCACTGGTACCTGTTGCGCGGCGCGCCGCCGGCGTGAGGGGTAGCGGGCGGAAGGTCAAGGCCAAGGTCCTGGCTGGCTCGGTCGCAGACCGGCCAGAGCATCTTTGGAGAGCGGGTTTGGATAGATACTACGCGGTGTCGCGTGTCGGTTGAGGGATGCTGAGCCGTTTCAGGATGCGCGGCATGCCGGCGTCGATGAGCGCTTCCAGCAGAGCCGCGGTCCTGGCGTAGTCTTCGATGGCGCCACCGTACGGGTCGTCTACATCATCGTGTTGGCCGGCCATCTCGGTCAGCAAGAACACCTTGCCGAGATGTTGCGGCGCCAGGTAGAAGAGCGAGCGCCGGTGGTTCTCCTCCATCACCAGCACCATGTCAGCCTCTGTCAAGAGTGCATCGGTGACCGGGTGCGAGCGATGATCGTCCAGAGCGATCCCTTTTTCGGACAGCACTGCAATGGCGTTGTCGCTGGCTTCCAGGCCCGCGCTCGCCCGCACCCCGGCGGATGCGACCCGGATCCGGTCCGATAGCCCCATGCTGGCGATGCGTTGGCGGAGCAGGGCCGTGGCCATCGGCGAGCGACAGATGTTGGCTGTGCAGACGACGAGGATGGTTTTCATGACGTTTTGTTCCGAAAGGTGTCGATGATCGCCGGTTGCCAGGAAAAAGACGAACGACGAAAGCAGGTTCCCTTCGTCGTTCGTCCCGGTTTACATCAGCGGGTTCAGGACAGTTCGGGCTGGATCAGCCCGTAGTCGCCGCTGCGGCGGCGGTAGATCACGTTGATCTCGCTCTCGTTGGCGTTGAAGAACACGTAGAAGTCGTGCCCCAGCAACTCCATCTGCTCGATGGCCTCTTCTTCGTCCATGGGTATCATTGCGAATCTTTTGACCCGTGAAATCTGCGGCTGGTCCTCGGGGGTTTCTTCTTCTGTGACTGGAATCTCTTCGAACTCGGCCTGCTCGCCACCCCCGCGCCTGGTCCCGCGCTTCCCCTTATAGCGATTGACCTGGCGTTGCATCTTCTCCAGGACCGCGTCGATGGAGGCGAACATGTCCGCGGACGCCTCTTCAGCTCGGAGGATGGTTTGTTTGGTGCGCAGAGTGACCTGCGCGATCTGACGATCCTTGGCCGCCCGCGTGTTCTCGACGGAGAGTTCCACTCGGGCGTCGATGATGTTGGGCAAATAGCGATCTAGCCGGCTGATCTTCTTCTCGACGTACTCGTGCAGTGAATCAGTGATTTCCAGGTTCTTGCCGGTGATGCTGAGTTGCATGGCTCCATGCTCCTTTCCGTGTGTCGAAATAGGCTCCTGGCGCTTCGCATCTTGTTGTGAAACCGAGAGGGGCAGAGGTTGTCGAAGCTACCCGGATGCCTGTCTGTGGATAGCCGTCATTCTAGCCGCGTTTCAGCCAAAAGTCAACCCGCCCTATCGTCCGCGTTCCACCGCGCCCGCGCCAGCGTGAACGCCCACACGTTCCCCGCACCGCTGGCCTTCAACGCGGCCGCGCAGGCTTCCAGCGTTGCGCCCGTCGTGCAGACGTCGTCGACCAGCACGATCCGCCTGCCGGCCACGTCCCCGCGGCAGACGAACGCGCCGCTGACGTTCTGCCGGCGCGCCTCCGCGCCCAGGGTGACCTGGGGCAGGGTGGCCCTCTGGCGCGCCAGCAACGTCTCTGCCACAGGGACGCCCACCGCCGGGCCCAGGGCCCGCGCCAGCAGCGCCGATTGGTTGTAGCCGCGCTCGGCCAGGCGCGCGGCGTGCAGCGGCACCGGCGCGATCAGGTCGGCCGAGAGTTCGCCTTGCTGCCAGGCTACGGCCATCTGTTGGGCCAACGGCGTTGCCAGGCCGCGACCGTTGTTATACTTGAAAGTGTGGATCACATCGCGCAGCGGCGGGGCGAAAACGGCCGCGGCCGCGATGCCATCGAGGGGCGATGGGGTGTGTTGACAGGTCCGGCAAAGTCCTTCGTGGGGGATCGGCCGGCCGCAGTGCTGGCAGACCGGTGGCCGGATCGGCTCGAACTGGGCCAGGCAGATCTCGCAAAGCAAATCCCCCACGCGGCCGCACCCGGCACACCGTGGGGGGTAGATCAAGTCCAGCAAGGCGCGTCCGGCGGTTCGAAGTTGGGTCAGCCACCGGGCGCCTGGTGTGTGCGCTTCTATAGGTCTCCCTGGCATCATTGTCTCCCGCCCGCCTTGAGGACCCTGGCCCGTGTCGACGGCGCGTGATCGCATGGGGGAGTGATCGTTACCGGCTTGCCAGAAAGCCTTGTAATGTGTTTACGATCCAGAGGCGCAAGTCATCGCCGATGATCAACAGGATCGCCATCACGATGATCGCGATGAGCACGATGATCAAAGCCAGCTCGATCAGACTAGCGCTTGAGCCTTGGTTTCGCATCGGGTGTGCTGAGCTCCCTCTCAGAGCATGATGGTCCCCGCGTCCGCGGGGGGAAGGTTATGCTGTTCCGGAAAAATAGATGTCGGGCTGGTTAGGGCTAAGGACGGCTACGGCTTAATAACTTACCCAATCGCTCCGGCAAATGATTCAACCCAGCGGTTTGGTGTCTTCCAGGCGAATCCAGCCCCGCCGCAGGGCGAGCACGGCGGCCTGGGTGCGATCGTTGACCGCGAGCTTGCGCAGGATGGAGCTCATGTGGTTCTTGACCGTCTGGCGGCTGATGCTCAGCTCCCGGCCGATTTCTTTGTTGCTGGCGCCGCGCGCGATCAACTGGAGGATGTCCATCTCCCGTATCGAAAGCGGCGCGAACATCTCGTAGGGGCTTTCATCGAAAACGGCCAGCTCCTCGAACTGCCTGATCAACCAGGCCGCCACCTGGGGCTTGGCCATCACGTCATCGCCGATGACGAAGTTGCCTTCGTGGATGGCGTGGATGGCCTTGATCAGCGTGTCGGGACTGACGTGTTTGGGATAGTAGGCGGCGGCTCCGGCCTTCAAGGCGTGGAAGAGTTGCTCGTCATCGTGATATGCGGTCAGCACGATGATCTTGGCATCTTCCTGGTTCGCGACGATCTGGCGCGTTGCCTGGAGGCCGTTGAGCTTGGGCAGGTTGATGTCCATCAAGATGACGTCTGGCTTGAGCGTTTTGGCCGCCTCGATGGCTTGTTCGCCATCGCCCACCTCGGCGATCACCTCGAGATCTTCTGCCACTTCCACGACGCGGCGCAGCCCCTCGCGGAACAGCGGGTGATCCTCAACGATCATGAGACAGATTTTGTCACCAGGCATGGGGCCTCCTTGTTTTGATCCGATCCATTAAGAGCCTTTGCACGGCCAGTCGTAACACCGTGCCTCCGGCTTTGACGATTTCGCTTTGCGAGATCTTGGAACGGCCGAGTTGGCGGTCGGCGAAGATGATCGGCACTTCGCCGACGCGGAAGCCCTGCCGTTCGCAGCGATACAGCATCTCGATCAGGTATGAATAGCCATCGGCCCGAATCGATGCCGGATTCACTGTTTCCAGCACCTTCCGGCGGTAGCAACGAAACCCGGCGGTGCAGTCGCGGGCGTACAAACCCAGCACCAGATGGGCGATGGTGTTCGCCCCCCAACTCAATAGCTGGCGCTGTGGCCCCCAATCCTTGACACCGCCTCCGGGGACGTAGCGGGAGCCGATCACCAGATCGTGTTGGCGGCTGGCCTCCAGGATCGCCGGCAAGTACTGCGGGTGGTGCGAGAAATCCGCGTCCATGGTCAGGACCAGGTCGGCGCCCTGGGCCAGTGCCCGGTGGAACCCGGCGGCGTAGGCCGTTCCCAGCCCCGACTTGCCGGGTCGGTGAATGACCTGGACGGTGCGGTCCGGCTCGCCCGCGCCGGCTGGCGTACGGCCAGCGAGTTCGTCGGCCAGCGCGCCTGTGCCATCTGGGGAGTTGTCATCGACCACGATGACGTGGATCGGATTGGGCAGCGCCTGGATCGCGGCGATGAGCGCGGGCAAGTTTTCGCGCTCGTTGTAGGTGGGCAGCACCAACATGGCCCGCAAATCCTTTGTAATTGGCACGTGGCTAAGTTCCCGTCTTGGCTCGGCGGATGTGACGCGCCAGGCCCGGTTTTTGCTATGCGTGCATTCTAGCATACAAGGTGACAAGGTGGCAAGGTGGCAAGGTGACGAGGTGACGAGGTGGCAAGGTGACGAGGTGGCAAGGTGGCAAGGGGGCAAGGGGGGGCGCGTTTTTACCGGTCGTTGGGATGGGGTATAATGGGGGCCAGCAGGAGACAGGGGGCAGGAGACAGGGGGCAGGAGACAGGGGGCAGGAGACAGGGGGCAGGAGACAGGGGGCAGGAGACAGGAGGCAGGAGACAGGAGGCAGGAGACAGGAGGCAGGAGACAGGAGGCAGGAGACAGGAGGCAGGAGACAGGAGGCAGGAGACAGGAG
>PHCA01000105.1 GCA_002842085.1 Chloroflexi bacterium HGW-Chloroflexi-1 | reverse complement strand
TCACCTTGTCACCTTGTCACCCTGCCACCCTGTCAAATAAGCCCCTCGATCTCTCCATGGCTCAGCTCAGTGAGCGCCGTGACCAGCCCGGCGGCCCGCTCCTCCGGTAGGGTGATCTGCCAGGTGACGTCGGCGGTGTAGGTCTGGCCGGTGATGCGCGCCTCGAAGTCGGGCAGCAGCCGTTCCACCGGCGTGATCCAGTGGTAGGGGCCGCGCGCGGTGATCGTGACCAGGGCCACCTTCTCGGCCAGCGACAGCCCGGCCAGCACAGCCTTGACCCCGCCGCTGTAGGCCCGCACCAGGCCACCGGTCCCCAGTTTTGTGCCGCCGTAATAGCGGGTGACCACCACGGCGATATCGCCCACCCCGCTGCCCAGGAGCACGGCGAGCATCGGCCGGCCGGCCATGCCGCCCGGTTCCCCATCATCGCTCATGCCCGCCTGCGCCGTGGATCCCGGCGGGCCGGCGACGAAAGCGTAGCAGTTGTGGGTGGCGTCGGCGAACTCCGCCCGCATCTCGGCGATGAACGCGCGCGCGGCGGCCGGCGTGGCGGCCGGCGCCGCGGTCGTGATGAAGCGCGATCGCCGGATGATCTCCTCGACGCGGGCGCGGGTGGCAGGGATGCGGTAACGGGACATGCGCGGATTATAGCATCCTTCGCGGAGCACTGCAACCAAGCCCGTGGCGCATTAGCGCCATAAACCTGTGCTGTGCGGGGCGAGGCGCTCCCTGGCGTAACCCACGGCGTGCTGCGCACTCCTCCGGCAACGCAGAATCGCCGAGGAGTGCGCGCAGCCCCTACCACTATTGATTCGCTCTTTGCCCGGCGCTGTGCTATAATCGCAGGGGCGCACCCTGGCGGTCGCCCTGGCTGCGTTCGCAGGAGGCGCCCCATGAAATGGTTGAAAACACTCTGGGATCGGTTGTCAACTCTTCTCAAACCCCGCCAGCGTCATGATACGCCCCGGCCGCGGCCGGGACAGGAGGATCCGATGAGCCCTCATACCCCCAAGCAGCGACCCTGGACGGTCATGGTGTACATGGCCGGTGACAACGGCAAGATCTTCGACACCCAACACGGCAAGCTCCGTCTGATGGCCGAGATGACCTCGGCCGGTTACCGCGACCTGGCCGAGATGGGCTCGGTCGGCACCACCGAGAACCTGGCTCTCGTGTGTCTCTTTGACACGCAAGAGAAGACCTACCTGATCGAGGTGCGCCGCGGGCAGGGGTTCGACGACAGCCTGGTGCGCCCGGTTCGGGAGGTGAACACCGGCGCCCCGGACACCTTGCGCGAATTCATCGTCCGCAGCATCACCGCCTATCCGGCCGATCACTACGCCCTGGTGGTGTGGAATCACGGTACCGGTTGGCTGGACGTGGACGCCTACGCGGTGGTGCGGGCGTTCGACGAGGGCGTGTCACACCGGCCGATCTTCCGCACGACGCCCCGGAAGCTGGCCGCCGGCGAGACTACCCGCCCCATCGCCTACGACGATTCCAGTAAGGACTTCCTGGACACCCAGGACTTGCGCCAGGCGTTGAGCGAAGCCCAGACGGTCACCGGCGCCCGGCTCGACGTGATCGGCATGGACGCATGTCTGATGGCGATGGTGGAGGGCGCCCGGGAGTTGGCCCCCTTCACTGACTACTTCGTGGCCTCTCAGGAGGTCGAGCCGATGGCCGGCTGGCCGTACCAGCCGATCACCGCGGCCCTGGACGGCCAGCCCCCGTTGCCACCCGCGGCCCTGGCCGACACTATCGTGACCGAGTTCGCCAAGAGCTTCGGGGGCGCCACACGCGCCGAACAGACGGTCACGCAATCCGCGGTGGCGTTGGCTAACACCGCGGAGACCGAAGCGTTGTGCAAGCGATTGGTGGATGCGATCCTGGCGAGCCCGACCGCGACCCTGCTGCGGCTGGCCCGGTGTGCGCGCGACAAGACGCTGGTCTTTCAGGATCGTAACTACCGCGATCTGGGTGATTTCGCCGCAAAGCTGGCCGACGAGACGGAGTGGGACAACTTCCCGGAAGTGACGGCCGCGGCCGCGGTCCTGCGCGATCACTTGCGCGCCCGGGGGGATACGGCGCCGGTGCGAGTGGTGGGCTTCCTGCCCACCTACGAGCGAGCCACCGGGATGTCGGTCTATCTGCCGGCGAGTTTGCCCGCGACCCAGCGCGCAGAGACCCTGGGCATTTACCGGCGACTCAAGTTCGCTCAGGCGACAGGCTGGGATCGGCTCGTGGCCTGGTTGATGGGTGAATTCTGAACTCCTGGGTAACTACTCAGCCGCCGTGTCATTGCGAGCGTTTTTTGCGAAGCAATCCCGATTGCTTTGCTTCGTGCCTCGCAACCGCAAAAAACGCCTCCTCGCAATGACAAGCTGAGTAGTTACGCTCCTGGAGCGTTCTGACAGGGAGGTAGAGCCATGTTGTACCGCCGTGAAAAAGCAGTCGAAACGTTGCGCTCGGTCGCCCAGGCATTGGCTGCAGCGTGGGCCGGGTTGAGCGGGGCGACCCGCGACGAGGTGGAGGCGCTGTTCCGCAGACATGGCCCGGAGATCGCAGGCGCGGATGCGCTCAACTTCGTCTCCCGGGTGATCGAGCTGCTCGAAGCGCTCTGGGAGCTGCGCGACGTCCTGCCCGACGCGGCCAACGCCGCACTGCTCGCCGGCCGAGAAGCCGAGCCTGAGGCGGGGCGGCTGCCGCGCGCGGCGCTCAGCGTGGACGCCGCGGCACGCCAGGCGCTGCTGGACGAGCTGGTGCGGGTGGTCGATTTCCGCGTATTCCAGGACCCGGAAATCCTGGCGCAGGATGTCAGCGCGTTGATCACCGCGCATCAGGACCGGTTGACGCCCGACGAGCGGACAGCGTGGTCGGCCCTGGATGCGGCTTACCAGCGCGATGCCGACGCCGGAGTCTACCTGCACGCCGTGGAAGCGCTGCTGGCGCCAAAGATCGCGACCGTGCGCGCAGTCCTGGCGCGCGGCAAAACCTGGCGGGCGGAGACTTACCGCCGCATGATGATGCCCCGCTGGGCGCCCCGCGGGGCGCCCAGCGGGGAAGCTGCGATGGCTCCGAGCATTGGCGACCAGACGGCGGATGTGACGCGTTACGCCAACGTATACTTCCCGGCCACGGTGTTGCGTTCGCAGGAAATGGTCCCGCTGATCGTCCACATCGCCCAGCAGTTCCAGGCCAAGGGGGTCGTCATCAGTGAAGAGCAGGCGCGCCTGACCTTGCGTGTCGGTGACCTGACGCTGATCGTCCACGCCGAGGGGTTCGAGGTCGTCAGCGCCAGCGGCGGAACGGCGTTGGCGGGCGTGCCGGCGGCGCGTGTGGTCAGCGTGGCGCCGGAGCGGGATTGCGAGCCGGTGGTTTTCTTCCTCGATCCGCAGTCGCCGGGCCGGAAGAAGATCAGCATCGACGTGTATCAGTTCGACCGGCGCCTGGTCACGCTGGCCTTCGAGACTGATGTGGTGGACCAGGTGGCCATCACCGAGCTGGCCAACGTGCGCATCGAACCGGTCCCGATCGTCTCGCCCGGCGAGGATGCCCAGCCGCCCGACCTGGAGTTGCGGGTCGTCCTGTCTGCGGATCAGCGTACGCTGTCCTACACCCTTCATTCACCGGGGACCGCCGATTACCACTTCAAGCCGGTGGGAAAAACGGAGCTCATGACCGACCCGCGCGCGTTTCTCCAGCCCACCCTGGACCGGCTCAGCACGCTGGCGCGCATCTCGGCGGGCTCGCGCTCCGAGCAGGAGACGCGGCGCGCGGCGCAGGAGCTGACGAACATCGGCGCGAATTTGTACGCAGACCTGTTCCCGGAGGAATTCCGGCGGGAATATCGCAAGTTTCGCGAGGCGTATCGGGGCAAGAGTCTGCTGATCACCTCCGACGACCCGTGGATCCCCTGGGAGATGGTCAAGCCGGTGGAGTCGGACGAGAACGGCATCGTGCTCTATGACGACCCCCCGCTGTGCGAGATGTTCCAACTGTCGCGCTGGCTGGCGGGCCGGGGCGCGCCGGATCAGTTGAACGTGGCGCGCGGCGCCTGGGTTGCGCCGGCCGATAACCTGGTGGCCGCGCAGGAGGAGACCGACTATTTCACCGAGCTCCAGCGCCAACAGTGGGCGGTCAGCCTGGTCGGCCCGTTGAGCACGGTCCCGGACGTGGAGGCGCAGTTCCAGGCGGGCAACGTCGAGCTGTTCCACTTCGCGTGTCACGGCAACTTCAACACCGAGGACCCCAACGAGTCCAAGCTCAAGCTGGCCGGCGACTACCTGCGCCCCAGCCAGATCGTTGGGCTGCAACAGGCCGGCTTGCGGCGGGCCAAACCGGTGGTGTTCCTGAATGCGTGTCATGGCGGGGAGATGGAGTTCGCCCTCACCGGGCTCGGCGGCTGGACGCAACAGTTTCTGGATTCGGGCGCCAGCGCGTTCATCGGCTCCCTGTGGGAGATCAACGACGCGCTCGCGACCCGCTTCGCCCGCGAGTTCTACAACCGCCTCTGGGGCCTGGCCGGCCACGACCCGACGCCTCTCGGCCGGGCGTTCTACGAAGCACGCATGATCATCAAGGAAGCCGATCCCGCCAACCCGACCTGGCTGGCCTATGCCCTTTACGGCGACCCGTACGGCCGCGTGCGCCTGGGGCGTGACACGGGGACACGGGGACATGGTGACACGGTGACACGGTGACAGGGTGACACGGTGACAGGGTGACACGGTGACAGGGTGACAGGGTGAGCGAAGCTGCTGCACCTGACCCCTGACCCCTGCCCCCTGCCCCCTGCCCCCTGACTCCGGCCATCTACCAATCTACCAATCTACCAACCTACCAACCTACCAATCTACCAACCTACCAATCTACCATGACCACACCCATGCGCGGCCAGTATCTGGCGATCAAAAGACAGTACCCCGACGTGATCCTCTTTTTCCGCCTGGGGGATTTCTACGAGACCTTCGACGATGACGCCAGGATCGTCGCGACGGTGTGCGACATCGTGCTCACGTCGCGGCCCGTGGGCAAGGACGTGCGCGTGCCGTTGGCCGGCGTGCCCTACCACGCGGTGGACGGCTACATCGCCAAACTGATCGAAGCTGGCTACAAGGTCGCCATCGCCGAACAGGTCGGCAGCGAGCCGCCCAGGGGCGAGAAGTTGGTGCCGCGCGTCGTCCGTCGCGTGGTGACACCGGGCACGCTCGTGGAACCCGGCCTGCTACCCGAAAAGGCCAACAACTACCTGGTCGCACTGGTGATCGAAGGCGCCCCCCTGACCCCCCAATCCTGGGGGGAACCTGGCACCCCCCTGACCCCCCAAACCTGGGGGGAGGACGGCGCCCCCCTGACCCCCCAATCCTGGGGGGAACCTGGCACCCCCCTGACCCCCCAATCCTGGGGGGAACCTGGCGCCCCCCTGACCCCCCAAACCTGGGGGGAACCTGGCGCCCCCCTGACCCCCCAAACCTGGGGGGAACCTGGCACCCCCCTGGCCCCCCAACCCTGGAGGGAGGACGGCGCCCCCCTGGCCCCCCAACCCTGGAGGGAGGACGGCGCCCCCCGAACTCGGGGGGGTGGGGGGGCCGGCCTGGCCTACGCCGACATCTCCACCGGCGAATTCGCCACGACCGAGATCGTCGATGGCGCCGACGTGCTGCGCCGGATCAGCGAGGAGCTGGCCCGCCTGGCGCCCGCCGAGCTGCTCTTTCCGGCCAAAGACCCGCGCCGGGCCACCAATACCCAATACCCAATACCCAATACCCCCTCTCACGTCACCCCCTACGCTAATTGGCGCTTCGAAGAAGAAACTGCCCGGCAGGCGCTGCTGACACACTTCGGCGCGAGCTCGTTGTCCGGTTACGGTTGCGAAGACCAGCCGTTGGCGATCCGGGCCGCGGGCGCACTGCTCCAGTATCTGGAAGAAACGCAAAAGGATGGCTTGGCCCAACTGAGCGGCCTGCGCACCTACAGCACGGCCGAGTTCATGACGCTGGATCAGGCCACCCGGCGCAACCTGGAATTGACCGAGACCATCCGCGGCGGGACGGCGCCGGGTTCGCTGCTGGGCGTGTTGGACGCGACCCTGACACCGATGGGCGGCCGTTTGTTGCGCCGTCGGTTGAGCCAGCCGCTCCTGGACGTGGCCGCACTCAACCGGCGGCTGGACCGGGTGGAGGCCTGGTACAATGATGCGCCGCACCGCGCCGAGCTGCGCGGGATCCTGCGCGGGCTCGGCGACCTGGAGCGGTGGACGAACCGCGTCGTGCAAGGCATCGCACTTCCGCGTGACCTGGTCGGGATTCGCGAGGCGTTGGGCCGCGCGGAAGCGATTCGAGCGATTGTCGAGAGGTTGTCGGTCGATGAAGGTATCAGGTATCAGGTATTGGGTATCGATGCCCAATCCCCAAACCCCAATACCCAATCCCTCGACCCCTGCTCCGACATCGCCGCGCTCCTCGCTCAGGCCATCGCGGATGAGCCGCCCGCGACGCTGGCGAACTCGGGCGTGATCCGGGCCGGGTTCTCCACCGAGCTGGACGGCATCCACCTGGCGACCCGCGACGCCAGGGCGTGGATCGCCAACCTGGAAGGCGTCGAGCGCAAGCGCACCGGCGTCAAGTCGCTCAAGGTCGGCTACAACAAGGTCTTCGGCTACTACATCGAGGTGACGACTGCCAACGCCACACTCGTCCCCGCCGACTACATCCGCAAGCAGACGCTGGTCAACGCCGAGCGGTACATCACGCCGGAGCTGAAAGAGTACGAGGCGCTCGTCCTCAACGCGGAGGAGCGGATCCTGGAACTGGAGGGGCAGTTCTATCGGCAAGTGCTGGCCCAGATCGCGACCGCCGCGGCCCGGCTGCTGGCGACCGCGGCCGTGGTGGCCGAGTTGGATGTCTTTGCGGCGCTGGCCGAGGTGGCGGAGGCCAACCGCTACGTCCGGCCTATCCTGGCCGACAACGCCGTGATCGATATCCAGGGCGGCCGGCATCCGGTGGTGGAGAAGCTGCTCACCGGCGAGCCGTTCACGCCCAACGATGCGCACCTGACGCCGGAGAACGCGATCGTCATCCTGACCGGCCCGAACATGTCCGGCAAAAGTTCCTACCTGCGCCAGGTGGCCCACATCGTCCTGCTGGCCCAGATCGGCGCCTACGTGCCGGCCGACGCGGCGCGCATCGGGCTGGTGGACCGCATCTTCACGCGCATCGGCGCATCGGACGAGATCGCCCGGGGCCAGTCCACCTTCATGGTGGAGATGGTCGAGACCGCCAACATCCTGCACCACGCCACCAGCCGCTCGCTGCTGATCCTGGACGAGATCGGCCGGGGGACGAGCACCTACGACGGGCTGGCGATCGCCTGGGCGGTGGTCGAGTACATCCACAACCACCCCGGCCTGCGCGCCAAGACCCTCTTCGCCACCCACTACCACGAGCTGACCGACCTGGCCGAGCGGCTGCCGCACGTGGTCAATTTTAACGTGGCCGTGGCCGAGCAGGGGGATACGGTCGTCTTCCTGCACAAGGTCGTCCCCGGTGCGGCCGACCGCTCCTACGGCGTGCACGTGGCGCAACTGGCCGGCCTGCCCAAGCCGGTCGTCGCCCGCGCCCAGGAGATCCTGGCCGACCTGGAGGCCTCGGGCGCGGCCGGCCCGCGACGCTCCGTCGCAGCGCCGGCCATCCACCAACTCTCGCTCTTCTCGCGCGAGGATCCGATCATCGTCGAGCTGCGATCGTTGGACGTGAACAGCCTCAGCCCGCTGGCCGCGCTGAACAAGTTGTATGAGTTGCAGCAGCGGGTCAAAGAGT
>PHCA01000104.1:7048-12921 GCA_002842085.1 Chloroflexi bacterium HGW-Chloroflexi-1 | reverse complement strand
GCAAATGGCAAATGGCAAATGGCAAATAGCAGATGGCAGGCTGTCACCTTGTCACCTTGTCACCCTGTCACCGCGTCACCTTGTCACCCTGTCACCGTGTCACCGTGTCACCGTGTCACCTTGTCACCCTGTCACCTTGTCACCGTGTCACCCTGTCACCTTGTCACCGTGTCACCCCCGGTACCCCGGCAACCCCACCCGCACTTCCCCCGCCTCGATCCCGAACCAGCCATCGCCCTTGACCGCGTTCTTACCCGCGTGCAAGATCGTGCCCCACACCAGCCACGGCCGGAAGGGCGTCCAATCCGTGGCCCGATAAGTCGCCCGACCCACCAGCCCGCCGATCACCTGCTGGCGCTCCAGCCGCGTGCTGTAGCCCCGCAGATCGAGCCAGCTCGTGTGATTCTCCACCAGCGCCACGCCGTCGGCCAGATCGCGCAGCTCGCGGATTTCGTAGGGCACCGGCCCGCCGCCGAAGTTCTCCACCAGGCTCTTGATGCGCTCGATCAGCCGGTGGAAGAGCGGCCGGAAATAGGGCACATTGACGAGTTGTTTCTGATCTACCAGCCGCATGGGGGTGATGAAGTGCAGGGTCAGGTCGCCGGCCTGGGGCAGGCGATCCGCGGCGGCCAGGACGTCGGCGTGGGTCACGGGCAGGGTGGGCACGTTGACCATGCGGTCGTTGGGACGCAGCACCGCGGCGGTTTCGCCCGTCAACGGGTGGACGGCATCGATGCGGATGATCTGCGCGGCGCCGCGGCGTGGCGGTCCGGCGCCATCCGCCACGCGGGCGCCCAGCCCTTCATGCCCCAGGCGGTCCAGCGCCAGCACGACGTAGGGGAACAGATCGGCCGCGTCTCCGGCCAGCAGCAGGTCGAAGCACAGCCGCTCGCCCGCCGCGTACGCGGTCTGCGGCTCCAACGGTGGGTTGATGATGTAGGGCCGCGGCGCCTGGTGGCCGTGGACGCCCGCTTCGTCCAGCGTGGAGACGAGGCGCATCACCGGGCAGACCCCGCTCACCGGGCACTCGAAACAGTTGGCCGCGGCCTTGTTGGCGCAGAAGCCGCTCCACGGGGCGTTCGGGTAGGCTGTGCCGCGCAGCGCATAGAACAGCGCGCCGCGAATCGCCGAGCCTTTGTGCTCGTTGAGCCGGATCGGCGTCTGCACCTGGCAGGTGATGTGGAGTTGGTTGACTTGGAAAGTGTGCATGGTCGTACCTCCTGTGTAGTATCCTGAATGTGGATCGAAGGATTTCATCCCTGGCTTCAGGTTTGATAGGGTTCCCAACACCTGACCTGGACAAGGCCGCTGCGCTTACAAGCCAGAGCCAACCAGGCAAATTCCATCAGAAAATTCTTGTCTGTCGTGCAAGGATTTAACTAGTCAGGCCCTATCAGATCGGCCGCTTGTAGTCGTCTCCGTTTTCGGCTATAATGCCAGCAGACTCAAAACTCTTGAAAAGGTGCGTGACATGACTACGGTTACAATCTCAGAGATCTTGGATGACCTTCGTGCTGCTGACGAGATTACCCGACGCTATGAGCGCCGCTACTGGCTCAGTTCGGCCGACTTCTATGAACTGTACCGGCAGGGCCTGCTCGACGACGGCGAGCGACTCGAGGATTTCACCCTCTGGGCGGGTTTCTACGAGATCAAGTTGGACCGTGAAAAGGACCTGCAGAAGCTCTCCCAAATACGGATGCGCCACCTGCGGGAGCAAGTACAGCTCGGTTCAGCCCAGATCGCGCCACTTGAACCAGCTTTGGAACTCGTGTCTGCATGACTGGGCTGCCAGATGAGCTTTCCATCCAAATCTGAGTACGAGAGCCTGGTCTATGGCCTTCTGGATACCTATCCCGAGGTCATCACTTCGACACTGCGCCTCTACAGCGTCAGTGCGCTGCTTGTCATTGTCGAAGGCAGCGTACATCTGCGCAATGCCCTGGAGCTGCGCGTTGTCGAAGTTTTGAACTTCAAGTCCGGCCGTATTCAGCGCTACAGCTATACAGTCCTCTGCGCCGGCGAGCGAATACGCTGGTACGATTCCGAACCGCACCCCGAGAACCCGGAATTGGCTTCCACCTTCCCTCATCATCGCCACGAGCCGCCCGATATCAAACACAATCGCCGGCCCGCTCCCGGCATCAGCTTCGATGAGCCGAACCTGGCGACGTTGATCGCCGATTGTATCGAATTAGGGGCCGCTTTGGCCGGAGAACAGTCGGCTTGAGCCTGGCAAGAGCCTATCGGGCGCTATTCCTCGCCCAGAGCCAATGTAATTCGATTGCATTGGCTCTGGGCGATTTTTGTTAGAGTGCCATCCGGCCAGACCGTGGGGGTGTTGACCGGCCCTCAGCCCACGCCCCGGCCCCGTGACCGCCTCATGGGCCGGCGCGGGTCACGGGTCGAAGCGGTGGTAGAGGGTGTAGCCGCGGCTGGAGCGGACCATGCGATAGGGAAGGACGACGTGGTGGAGCACGCGTTCTTTGCCCAATGTAATCCGCTTCTTGTCATAGATATCCGCATGCTCGAACGTCATCTGCGGCCCGAAGTCGTCCAACACCTGGAGCACGCCCAGTGGAAAAGTGTCTCGCACGCCAGCCGTGATTTCGGTGAAGCCCGACGGCAGATCATCGCCGACGGTTGGTGTCGCGTGCAACTGGAGAAACCCGCCCCGTTTGCCCAGGTAGTTGATCTGGATCAGCAATGGCGCCAGCGCCTCGACCGACATGCCGGCGAACGCAAGTTCGAGCGGTCCGGCAAACTGCACGTACTCCCGGTACGCGATCGTCTTCTGGAACGGCCACTGGTGATCGGCCTTTGCTTTCTCGATTGCTGCCGGTTTCGCACTTGCAGCCATCTTGAATTCCTTCAAGCGCAGTATCTTCGTGAAAGTGCTGTTCACAACGACCTGTTCGGGGAGCCGGACGGCAATTTGTAAGCTGCGCAGCATCGGGAAGATCGCTCGCCCGGCAGCCAGGCCTTGTGTGCGAATGGCAACGTCCAGCAGCGCCATCTTGATGGCGAAAGGCGTCGGGACGATCAGCGATTTCCCACCCGAACTTGTAGCCGTGGCCGGCCGCAGGCTAAAGAGCGTTGTAGGTTGGTAGACGGCAAAGACCCACATGGGTGCCTCCTGGTCGGCCTAAGCCGGCATGCGGAACGGCGCCGTCGCGGGTAGCCCGGATTCAACGGACTCACCGTCGGCGCGGGAATCACATCCGTCGAGTAGCTGATCACCCCGGCAGCGTCTACCAGATGGGGCAGTTGTGCCGAGCGCATGGCGCCGTTGGGCTGCAGGAACGTGTACAGGACGCTTTCCAACAACGCCTTGTGGCGCGCGAGGCGCGCGTTGTCGTCGAGCCCATACCGATGGATGATGTCATTGTAGCCGATCCGGGCGATCTCGTAATGGCTCACCAGCGCGTACACACCCGAAGAAGCGGGCCGATGGAACGGGATCTGGCCCAGGTTGGCCTTGCGGGCGCCTTCTTCCTTCGCCGCATCACGCGCACTGCCGCCCCGTTCAGAGGCATACTTGACGTGGAAATAGGAGCCGGTTGTGGTCAGCTCGCGACCCTCCTCGTCAACCGGAACGCCCACGACCCAACCGAACTCAGCAACGCTCTTGCGCGGTGTGGACCGGTCGGCAGTGATCAAATTGCCTTCAAGGTCGTCGAGTGTGCAGGTCTGTACCATCAGGTCGATGGCCTCGCCGTCACTCTTGCCCTTGATCTGCTCGGTGTAAGCGGTGTCCGCGCTGATGCGGTTGGCATCAAACAGCTTGCACGCGGCACAAAGCGGCAGGGCTTCATTGCTTGCTGCGATGCGATACAGGTGTTCGGCCTGAATGTGCTTGAGCATGTCGCCGCTGATCGCGTTGACGTTGTACAGGCGCCCGTCAGCGGCCACGATGTCGACCATGCGCGTCTGGATCTGGTTGCCTTCGCCACCTTCGTTATTGAGACTGTGCATATCCAGAGTAAGTCGTGCCGAGATGGACAGAGAGTAGATATCCGTAGCCATGATTATCTCCTTGTTAAGTGTCAGATGGTATTGTGCGCCTTCGCTCACGCATCCGCATCGCTATGATCATCATCGTCGTTGCCAGCTTCGCCGCCCTCGCTCTCCGGCTCCCGCGGCTCGCGGGCGTAGCCGAACGCCACCAGCAAATTGCCCACCGTCTGTGCACCGTATTCATCGATCAGCGCGACCACCTCGGCGATGTCTTCCGTAGTGATGTTCGCCCGCCGCACAGGGGGATTGCCTTTGTAGCGCTCGTTCATCTGCGCATTTTCCTGGTTGTAGGCGTGCATGAATTCGCTCAACGCCTGGATGAAGCGGTCTGGATAAGCAGCCTGACGCAGCAATTCCGTGCCCAGCCCGTAGCGGATATCGTAGACCCGGCTCTGCCCTTTCGCCTTGAAGTACTGCGGTGTGACCGTGCTCCGGCGGATGGCGGTTGCAATGTGCCGGAACCCCGGCGCGTCGAGAATCGGTTTCAGCTTGCGATCATGGCCCATAATCAACACCTCCAGATTGTTGATGAGGAATTGAGGCGCCCACTGCCCACGTTCCATCCTGGACATCAGCAATACGCTGTAGGCGCCGGTAAACTTGAAAAACGCTCTCAGGTCGTGGCCTGAAAGAAAGTCGCGATAGTGGCCGAGCAAGCGGAATTCATCGGCGTTGCGCTCGCCCAGGCGGCTGACCACACGGCGATGCTCTTCGAGCAGAGCCCGGTACTGCCGTCCGTGTTCTGGGCTTTCGACGCGCATCCAGCGAGGCAAGGCGACCTCAGAGAGGTTGAGCAACGCCACCGCACTGCCCATATCTTTGTAGAACGCCGCGGTGAGGCCGTTCACGTAGTTGCCGGGTTCCTCCCCCCAACGCGCATCGGCGAGTTGCCCCGCCAACCATTGATCCAGAAATGTGTCGGCGTAGCGCAGCGCAGCCAGGATGTCCAGTTGACCGGATGCAACACGTAGGTCTTACGGTCACGCGGACCGCGGCCACCGCCGCCCTGAGGTGATTGCACAACCCGTGGCACCCCAGCCAATCGCATACCCCAGAACTTCAAGAACTCCAAAGCCCAAAAGCTGTCGGGGTTGCCGAGTGAGGTCGCGCCATCGGCCTTGGCACGGTTCAGGCCCTTGCCCATTGCTGGATTGAGCACCTGCACCGGTGTGCGCGTCTCCGTTGCCTTCAGTTTATGCTTCTTGGCGACGACTCTCCAATCGGCGGCCGCTTGCGCTTCGTCGTTGGGCGTGGTGGCAAACAGCCGTAGCAACAGTCGCAGCAGATCGGGGAAACAGGCTCGACACTCAAACCATGCCTCCAACACCTGGGTGTAGGCAGTGATGCTCTGCATCTGGTTGATCTGGGCCAGGATATCCCAGTCGTCTGGACGGGGCAGCGCAGGCAGTGCAGCCAACGCAGGATGCTCGTCGGGTGTTGCTCCAGGACGACGTGCTTCGGCAGGCAGTTGTCTGCGCGCCGCGAAGTATTCGGCGCGCTTGTCTTTCGTTGCTGCGTAGTCAACTGTCGTGCCCGACCACTTCTCTGGTGGCTTTTGCTTCTTGGTTTCGATGAACGGCAGGTCGCAAAGCCAGTCCACATTCTCGAAACCAGTTTGGATCGGCCTGTCCAGCGCGATAGCAAAGACGCCGCCCGCATCGCGCACACGAACCGTCGCCGCGCCGCCGTTGTCACGCAGTAGCTTATCTAGCAGCCCCGCTACGCCATACGTCAGCAGCGTGTCGGCAAACGTGTCGGTCGTCTTGTCGACGAAGTAGGTAGATTGGTACATGGCACCTCCTGACTTCTTACATGGTCTCCTGGCTTCGCTGATCTGCCATCCGCACAGCTCGCAC
>PHCA01000104.1:0-6990 GCA_002842085.1 Chloroflexi bacterium HGW-Chloroflexi-1 | reverse complement strand
GCGTGATTGGGACGCAGCCTGCCCAATTTGTAATTCAGCGCGCGCTCCGCTTCGTTTTGACTATCATAATCGGTGTGTGCCGCCAGGTAGTTCTCGGCGATGGTCAGGTCGACTCTGCGCAGTTTGCTGACCTCGGCTTGCCAGCGATGCGCCCAGCCCTGCCAACGCACATCCAGCTTTCCCAGATCATGCACGGCGATGGCCAGACGGGTCAGCCGGTCCAGGGTGCCAGCGGGCCAACCACTTCTCTGTTCCAGGCGGTTTGCCGCATAACGGACCTCGTCCGCGAGAGCAAGGCGTTTCTGGTCCTCGCCATGATCGTAGTAGTTGGATTGGTAAACCCGCATCATGCGCGAAACATGTTCGACTATCGTCTCGCGGCGGTATGGCGGGTAGCTTTCCCTACGTTTTGTGCGCTCCCGCGGCGGCGAGCACCAATTCGGGTCCCCTGGGACACCGAGTTGAAAGCCCGTATCTGAGCGATATCGCGCCAGAGCAGGATTCACAGCAACCAGCAGCGCGCCCGGTAGATCTTGCTTATCCCGAATGTGTCGCCAACGCCAAATCGTCCGAGTCGTCTGGCTCTCCTCGTCTTCTGGCACGGGATCTGCCGTCATCATGATCCAGGGCTCACCTGCCTGGTCAGCCAGCGCCTCCAAATCATCGTAGGCGCCCAAAAGGCTGCCTCGAAAGATGCCGAATCCATCCAGTGCCCAAGGATTCTCGATCTCC
This sequence comes from Chloroflexi bacterium HGW-Chloroflexi-1, assembly GCA_002842085.1. GTDB lineage: Bacteria > Chloroflexota > Anaerolineae > CG2-30-64-16 > CG2-30-64-16 > CG2-30-64-16. The sequence goes on along the minus strand of PHCA01000104.1, from coordinate 6,258 downwards.
TCCGGCGCCGGATGGACGATCACGGTACGGCTGTCCACCTGGCGGATCAACTCGGCAGCCGCGCCGCGTTCCTGGGCAGCGATGGTGTCAGCCACACGAGCGGCCAAGGCCCCGCGTGTCGCACGCCACTTGTCGATCATCGCCCGGTCGGCCTCCCCGTGGGCTTGGTCCACGATCGCCAACTCGCGACCGAAGTCGCAGGACCGGGCGTCGTTATTCTGCAAGGCTTGCCAGGTCAGCTCGCAGATTCGACTCTCAAGCGACGAATGGTACGGTGCATAGTTGGGCTCCCCTTTGGCGTTCGGCGGCACACGGTAGACGAAGACCTCACCCGCCTCGTCTCGATAGCGCGCACATCTTCCTGCTCGCTGGATGACAGAAGCGGCCGGCGCGATTTCAGTGTGCAACGCCTCGCTGGTGATGTCCACGCCCACTTCGATAACCTGCGTCGCCACCAGGATCGCGCTCTCAGCAGTGTACTGGTCCTTGTCCTTGCCGAACGCCCGGTGCAGCCACGCCTCAGCCGCATCGCGGTCTGACCGCAGAAAACGGCTGTGCAGCAGTCGTACTTGGACATCATCGTTTTTTCGCTGGCAAAGATCTTCGTACAACGCCTGGGCTCGATTCACGGTGTTGCAGATGGCAATGGACCGGGTCCGATGTCGATCCAGAACGGCACCGGCCGTCAGCAAACCTTCCACGGTGCGAATGTGACGGGTCTTTTGCTGCGATGGAATTGCCGCGGCCTCTTCCGCTGACAGCACCAGCGCTTCTGCACCCAGCTCTTTTGCCAACGCCTTGACCCGGTCAGTCGAGAAGGTTGCCGTCATCACCAAGAACGGGACAATGCCACGCAACGATCTGAGCAAGTGGAGGGTGGTCGGAAGCGTCGTCTCCGGGTCGAACAGATGCAATTCATCGAACACCAGGTAGGATGAGGCAATTGCCCCGGCGTTCAAGTTGCCCTGTCGCAGGCTGAGTGCGTATGGGATGTTCAGGAAGTTGCTCAACGTTTGGTCGATGGTTGTGAAGATCAGATTGCCTTCCAGTTTGGTGTCCTCCGGCCGTGCGCCGGTTTGAATCGTCACGTCCATGTCGCGCTGCCAGCCGTAGCGCCGAACCAGGCCTTCAAATTCATCGTAAAACTGGTTTGCAAGCACACGCATCGGCACCGAATAAACACACTTGCGCGGGAAGTCGGCGCCTTCCGCCCATGATCGAAGAAAGGGATAGAGTGCGGCCCGCGTCTTGCCAGCACCGGTCGGCGCCTGCAAAATGACGGATCGGCCTGCGGAAATCAGTTCGTAGACACGTTTTTGGAAGGGATAGAGATCCATCTTGTCACTCTCCGAAGAAATCATTGAAGAAATGATGCTCGCTGTCTGATACTTCCTGACCAGACCGATGCGCCTCCCACCCGTATACTTCCGCCAGCCGCCTCGCCTCTCCCTCCATCATCTCCCGCAACTCCACCGGCCCCACCACCTCACAATCCGCGCCCCACCCCCTCACCCACGGCAGCATCTCCCGCGGTTCGGCCACCTGGGCCCGCCAGAGCAGGTAGCCGTCCGCCTGTTCTTCGATCTGCTGGCTGTGATGCCAGCGGCTCTCTTTGATCCGCATCGCCACGGTCGGGTGGAAGCGCAACACCACTTCCACCGGCGCCTTCTCCGTGTACCAGATGCCCCAGGCGTCCCGCAGCAGCGCCTGTGGATCGAAGTCCACGGGGATCTCGTAACGGTCGGCGAGGATCTGCACCGCCCGGATGCGCTCGATCTTCAGCGTCCGCACCGCGGCCGGCGGCTCGCGCCAGCCGATCACGTGCGCGGTCTGGCCCACGGCATACGGCTCGATGAAGTAGGGCGAAAAAGTGTAGTCGAAGATCCGGCCGTCCTCCATCTGGTGGTTCAGCTTCACCTTGCGGCCCGCGGACCACGCCTCGGTCAGCGTCTCCAGCACCTTCAGGTAGACCGGGTCGCGGAAGTCCGCATCCTCGTCCATCACATCGGCCGAGCGCAGCAGGTGATCGCTGACATTCTTGTCGAGGCGTTGCAGCGCGATCCCCAACTTGCGCAGCGCGGATGCAGCATGCGGGTTCTGCTTGTCGGTGCGCGTCGCCAGCAACCGCGTCGCCAGGTGGATCGCCAGCACCTCGTGCAGGTTGAAGGACGCCTGTGTCAAGTCCGACGCGCGGTCCAGCTTCAGTTTGCCGTCGTCCTCCTCGTAGATGCTGGGCGGCAAGTGGTCCTTGGCCAGGTACTTGGTGATCGTCGAGCGATTCACGCCGATGCGCCGCGCGATCTCGGCGCGGGTCAACCCCTCGGGATGCGCCCACAACAGTTTCTCGATCTGCAACAGACGGATCGCTTTCTCTTGCGCTCGGTTCATCAGTCACCTCTATTTAAACGAGGACTTCTCTTGCCCATATTATATCACCGATTCGCTCGGCATTGCGCAACAAATCGGAAATTCGAGGGCAAATTCATCTGCGAAACGGCCACAGCCGCCCGTGCCGGTCTTCGCTCAGCAGCAGTCCGGCATCCTCCAGCGCCGACAGGGAGCGAGTGATTGTGGAGCGGTGCAGGTCGAGCTCCCGCGCGATCTCCGCCGGTCGCACGCCCGGGTGTGCTACCACGTAGCTGCCGATCTCTTCGAGTCGTCGTTTGTCGGTTTCCCTGGCCATAGTTGCCCTCCTGTAGGCTGAGCTGTCGATCTGCCCTCAGTCTACAGGGGGCGTGTTGCCACTACGGCAACGCGGGGGTGTGTCTTTGCGGAGAACTTCGGGGTCCTAAAGAACTCGGGTGCCTGGCCGGCCCCGAGCCGCGCGGGCCGCGGCCGGGATCACGCGATCCAGTTTCCAGCTTCCAGTATCCAATTTCGGCAGCGCCACGCGCGGCCGGGATTACGAGGATGAAAGCAGCGCCAGTCGGCTGGCGGCGTCCCAACGCACGGGCTCGACCGCGGCCGTCAGGCCCAACAAATCGTGCAGCGCGATTCGAAAACGGTCCGGGGCGCCGGTGGTGAGGAAACGGTGCGCGGGTCGCTGCGCGGTGACCGGCAGGCCGCGCTGCGCCAACACCCGCCCGGTCTGCTGCGCCACGGCCGGCGCCGGGTCGATGATCTCGACGCCCGGGCCGACCACCTCTTCGATCAGCGGGCGCAGGAAGGGGTAATGGGTGCAGCCCAACACCAGTTGATCGATGCCGGTGGCCAGCAGCGGGGTCAGGTAGCCTCGAACGGCCGCCCGCGCCCGGTCGGTGGAGAGCTCGCCGGCCTCCACCAGCGGCGCCAGGTCGGGGCAGACCTGCGTGTGCACGATGACGTCATTCGCAAAGCGCGCCAGCAGGCTGGCGAACAGCTCGCCCTGAAACGTGGCGGCCGTGGCGATGACACCCACCTGCCCGCTGTGAGTGTGCGTTGTGGCCGGTTTGACCGCCGGCTCCATGCCCACGAACGGCACATCGGGGAACTGCCGGCGCAGCCAGTGCAGGGCCGCGGCCGACGCGGTGTTACAGGCGATCACGATGACCCCGGCGCCCTGCGCCAGCAGGAAGCGGGTGATCCCTTCGGACAACGCGCGGATTTCGGACAGGGGGCGTTGCCCGTAAGGCGCGTGCGCCTGGTCGGCCAGGTAAAGGATCGGCTGCGCGGGCAGTTGGCGCATGATCTCCCGCGCCACCGACAACCCACCGACGCCGGAGTCGAAGATACCGGTTGCGGATCGCGGATCGCGGATTGAGTATTGGGTGGACTGATGAAAATTGCCCTTTTTCAGGCGATTCTCTGCCATAAAATCGATGCCATTTTTGTTCCAGTGTAGCGATGCGGTTTCTGACCCGGCCGGAGGTGTTCTCGCTGGTTCACGGTGCACTGGAGTTCTAACTCCGGCCCTTTCTCATCCAACACCTTCTCTCTTGTGCGCTGCAACCGGCTGCGCATCTCTTGCACAAACGACGCCGAGTTGCGCTGCCACTCCTCAAAAGCCGAGTCGTAGTAGTTTTCCAACTCCATAGGCGACAGGCGCTCCAACCGACATGCGTAAACATCACAGCGACATCACGTGCCGCAATCCATTCTCGACATCTGCCAGCAGGCTTGCGGGCAGAGAGCCTACCCGTTCTGTCAGGAGGCTTTTGTCCACAGTAACCACCTGGGAAATGTTGGCAACGGAATCTACAGACAAGCCGGTAGCCTTTCTCGATAGCAAAACGTTGCCGGGAGCCGAGGCCAGGCTAGTGTTCGAGGTGATGGCGACGATAATCACGGTGGCAATCCCGCTACGGTTGAAACCGTCGGACTGGATCACGAGAACGGGACGCCGGCAACCTGGACCAGACCCGACTGGCTCAGGCAGGTTGGCCCACCAGATCTCGCCGCGCCGGATCACCATGACTCACCCCCAATGGTGATCATCTGCATCTGCATCAGAACAGGGTCTAATGATGACGGCTCGGTCGCGTAGATCCGGTTGAGCGCCTCCGTCACTTCCGCATCGGAATAGCGGCCCTGGGCCAGACCGGCTGGGTCAAAGACCGGCGCGCCTTCCCGCAGGTATGATGGTTCTGGTTCCGTACGGCGCGCGAACTCCTGCTCGGCAACATACGTCTCCAGAGCCGCGCGCACAACCTCCGCGACCGTTTCGCCCCGCGCGGTCGCAAGGATTCGCGCGCGTTGGCGTAGGTCTGGAGGAACGTTCACTGTCAGTCTGGCAAGCATATCTTCACCTCACCTTCATATGACCCCTGACCCCTGATCATGTAACGTGTAACGCCTCAACGTCCTTTCTGATACACCACCATACGCACGGCGAGCTCGGCGAAAACCCCGCCGACCGGCTCCTGCTCGGCGTACTCCAGCTTCTCCACCCGACCGCGCAACAACAGGTTGTAGCTCTCCAGCTCGAACTCAGCGCCGATGCGGATCGGAACTGCCGGATGCTCGCCCGCCAGTTGGTCGCGCAGGGCCGTGTCCCGGTAGGCGCCTTCGCTCATCAGGACCTTCACTTGCGTGTCCGGGTCCCTGGTGTCCCAGAGCCACACCTGCAGCGCCGCGGCCTGATCGTGGCCCCGGCCGATGGGGTCGTTCAGCTCCAGGCCACATTGGCCCAGGTACACGCCGCCACCGTCGGTAACGTCGAACGCCTCGTCGTAGTCCGACTCGCCCATCTGGAACTGGGCAGTGTACTCACCCACCTTGCCGGGCGCAGCGGCAGGTGACACTGATAGGGGCGCGGTCGGGGCGGGCGGCCGGGCGATCTCCCGCCTGGTGGCCGGTGGGCGGGCTGAGGCGGGCGGTTCGCCCGGGACAACGGACGGCGCGGCCGGCTGCGCGGTTGGGGCTGACTCCCGCGCAGCGGCTGGCCGGCGCGCATCGGATGGCCTACGCCCATCTAAGAATGACGGCAACTCAGCTTCCGTCCACGGCTCGCCCCCATAGGTATCGGCCTCCGGGCGGGTCCTGGGCCAGGGTTGCGAGAGGTCCGGCTGCGCTGGCTCTGTCCCCGCCTCACCCGGACTGACCTGGTCAGCGCCCGTGACAGAGATGCGCTCCAGGCCAGCCACCGACCGGCTCCTGGGGGCGCGATAGGTCTCGTCGATGGCGGGGCCCGACTTCCGGGCTTGCGCGTTGCGCCACCGGTTGTAGAGCCAAACCCCAACGACGATGCCCAACAGGGCCAGCACGACCCACAAGCCGGCGGTGCACAAAGTGCGCAGCAGCGACTCGGAGCGGACGGGCGCGGGCGTGGGGGCCTGAGTGGGAGCCATCGTGGGGGCAGCGGACACCGCGGAGAGTCCCAAAACGCCCGTGAGCAGTTGCACCTGGCTGGCCTGCAGGGCGTTCTCGGTCATCAGGCGGTCTCGCAGCGTTTGCAGGTCGGTCGCAAGCTGATCGGCCGGCCAGGTTGCCAGCCGCTCCCGCGCCAGCATGACATCACCGGTGGCCGCGTACGATTCAGCCGTCATGATCAAGTAGTGGTCGCGCTCAGCGGCCCGCAGGTCTGGCGGCAGGCTGTTGGTGTACTTGACCGGCCAAACGCCCCAGCCGATCACCCACCACCCCACCAACACGCCCACCAGGAAAGCAATCAAGGGCAGCAACCACTCGGATCGGCCGTTGTTGATATTGCGCACCATCTCCACCCTCCTTATTGAAACAAAACGTAACTACTCAGCCGCCGTGTCATTGCGAGCGTTTTTTGCGAAGCAATCTCGATTGCCGCAATCTCCTGGCACTGAACGCGGGGATTGCGGCAATCCC
>PHCA01000103.1 GCA_002842085.1 Chloroflexi bacterium HGW-Chloroflexi-1 | reverse complement strand
CAACGCGGTTGAAGCGCAGGCACGGCCTGTCCAGCGCGCGCGGGCATCCGTGGCATCCGTTCGTTCCGTGTCGAGCTTTCTCGCGACGAACACAACTCATAACGATTGGAGGTATGACATGAAGAAGGATAGCAGGAGCAAGAAGGTCGAAGGGCCGCACGAGGACTTGACCTATCGGATCATCGGCGCGGCGATGAAGGTTCACAGTCGTCTTGGTCCAGGCCATAAGGAAGATGTTTACCAACGCGCCTTGGAGACACAGAGTCTCGAGGATGGCCTGGCCTTCGAAGCGCAAAAGCTACTGGAAGTGCACGACAACGGCCTGCTCGTCGGCTACTACATCCCCGACTTCATCTACGAGGAGAAGGTCATAGTCGAGATCAAAGCCTTCTCGTCCCTCTCTCGACGCTACTTGGGGCAGGTCGTGACCTATCTCAACCACACCGGTTTGCAGATCGGCCTGCTCCTCAATTTTGGAGAGCGGCGCATGATCCCCCGTCGCGTCTTTCCGTCAACTCAAGCCGCTGAATTCCGAGTCCAGTATCCGTGGCTCTTCATCCCCGACTGGCTCCGTGCCGAACGCGCCGCCCATCCCCCCGCGCCCTCCGTTCCCCCCTCCGCGTCAGGCTCCGCGCCCTCCGTTCCCCCCTCCGCGTCAGGCTCCGTGGCTGCCGTTCCCCCCTCCGCGTCAGGCTCCGTGGCTGCCGTTCCCCCATCCGCGTCAGGCTCCGCGCCCTCCGTTCCTCCCTCCGTGTCAGGCTCCGTGGCTTCCGTTCCCCCATCCGCGTCAGGCTCCGCGCCCTCCGTTCCCCCATCCGCGTCAGGCTCCGCGCCCTCCGTTCCTCCCTCCGTGTCAGGCTCCGTGGCCTCCGTTCCCTCCGTGTCGTGCTCCGTGGTCAGCCGCCTCATCGCCCTACCGCGCCTCGATGGGCCCGTGATCGACGTCCGTGTCGGCACGCACTGGACGGCTGTCGTGGTCGAGACGCCGGGCGGCTTGCGCGCCGGCTTGTCGTCCACCCAGATCGTGCACGACCTGGAGCATGGCCGTCCGGCGGTGCGCGATGCGGGGAAACTGATCGGCAAGCCGGCGTCGGAGCTGGCCGCGCTGGTGCAGTCGGAGAGCCTGACGGAGCGCTGTATCGGCTTCGCCGCGCTCAACGCGCTGCTGACGGTGGACGAGGCCGCTTGCGTGACTATGAACGCGGAGGAGATTATCCTGGAAAAGCTGCGTCACGTGCCTGGCACGTCGGGTGAAGTGCCTGGCACGTCGGGCAAGCGCGTCGCCATCGTCGGGCATTTCCCGTTCGTGCCCCGCGTGCGCGAAGCTGCGGGGACTTGCTGGGTGCTGGAGTTGAACCTGGGGCCGGGGGATCTGCCCGCGGCGCGCGCGCCGGAGATTTTGCCTCAGGCCGACGTGGTCGCGATCACCGGCATGACGTTGGTCAACGGCGCCTTCGAGGACCTGGCCGCGCTGTGTCGGCCCGACGCGTACGTCCTGGTCCTCGGCGCGACCACGCCCCTATCGCCGATCCTGTTCGACTACGGCGTGGACGCCATCTCCGGCACGTTGGTGGTCGACATCCCGGCGACGTTGACCGCGGTTAGCCAGGGCGCCAACTTCCGGCAGATCCCCGGCAAGCGGCTGTTGACGATGCTGAAGGAGACAAGGAGAGAGTAGACAAGTAGACGAGTAGACAAGTAGACGAGTAGACAAGTAGACAAGTAGACAAGGATCCCGCGCCGGATTTCCTTGTTTCCTTGTTTCCTTGTTTCCTTGTTTCCCTGTTTCCCTGTTTCCCTGTTTCCTTGTTTCCTTGTTTCCCTGTTTCCTTGTTTCCCTGTCAAGTATACAGGCTGAGCGCTACTGCGCGCCCGCGGAGAAGCGGATCACCTCCGCAAAATTGTTGATGCGCGCCAGGTTGTTGGTCTCCATGAAACCGTCGTAGGTCAGGTTGATCCATGGTTTGCCGTAGCGGTCGCTGAGCTTCTCGGACATCGCCGCCACAATGCCGCCGGGCATGCAGCCGTGGGGCATCACCGAGATCACGCCGGCGAGCTCCGGGCTCTCCAGCCATTCGACGCCGCTGCCCAGGCTGAGCACCGCTTCGCTGCCGCACAGGGGCGACAACCAGCGGGAGGAAAGGGCCAGGAGTTCGGCCGTGGAGGGCTCGCGCTGGCCGGCCAGGTCACCGCACAGGGCGGCGATGACCCGTTCGTCGCGCTCCTGGACAAGCTGCTTGATGTAGGCGGTCACCGTTTTCCTGAGCTTGCGGTCGCGCGCCGCGTCTTCCACGTTGCGGAACGCGGTGTACTTGAACCACTCGCCCAGCGGCGAGACCACGACCTCCAGCCCGGCGGCCTCGCAAACCCGCACCAGGTCACTGTTGGCGAAGCGGTTTGCGCGCAGGAAGATCTCGCCGTTGATGCCCACCCGGGGCCGGCGAGGCAGGGCCGGGTCGATCAGCGCGCGATAGTCGGCTGTCGCCTGTCGCAACACGTCGTCGAACGCTTCCTTGCGGCGCACCCGGTCGGCCAGCCGTCGGGTGTACACCGCGAACAGCGCGTCGGCCGCGCCGGCCTGCCGCTCGTAGGGGCGCGCCCGCCAGAGCAGCTTCTCCAGGCAATCCATGGCCACAATGCCGCGCCAGGCCAGGCGCTCGAAGCCCGGGCCCAGATTCAGGTCGCGGTAGGCGTTGTTGGACACGGTGGAGCGGATTGTCAGGTGGATGCCCAGCTCCTCGAGAGCCCGCATCTGCTCGATGGCGTACTTGCCCAGCCGGCACGGGCCGTAGGAACCGGCCATGAAGCCCTCGGCGCCCTGCAGGTCGCCGTTCATCTCGTGGTGGGCGCGGATGAAATCGCCCAGGCTCACCCGGTAGGGCAGGCACTCCACCCCCGAGGTGACCTGGTTGGCGTAAAGCAGGTTGCGCGCGTCCGGCTCGGGCAGCACCTGCACCCTGGCGCCACAGGCTTCCATGGCCGCGCACAGCAGCTCCGCATGGGGCGCCATGCGCGGCAGGAGCAAGGTCTTCCCGGTGCTGATGGCCGCGGTGGCGCTCCGGTAGATGTGCCGAACCGGCTCCGCCCGGCCAGCCACCGACCGGGCGTGACCCCGGATAGTGTCCACGAACGCCTCCAACCGGGTCACGATACCGACTTCCGCGGCGTGCTCGTCGATCTCCAATTGCCCCAACGGCTTCGCCCCCATGATGTCTTCCACGATGCGCAGGATGAAAGAGTTGGGGCCACAGCCGAAATTGGTGAGCGCCAGGCCGTACAGGCGCGGGTCGGCCGCGGTCAGCGCCGCCGCGGCGATCTGCATGCTCTCGGTGTGCCAGTAGGGCCGGTCGGAGTACTGCTTGGGGTCCACGGTAGACAGGGGCAGGAAGTCGAGCGGCGCCGGCACAACCCCAAGCTGGGCCAGCTTCTCGGCGATGCCCAGGTTGGCGCCGGCGTCCTGCGACATGTAGGAGCGGGCGAAGAGCACCACGCCCAGGCGGTCGCTCTCCCGCAGCTCGGCCAGGCGCCGGGCGCCCAGCGCGGCCACGTCGGCGGCAAAGCGCTCCTGCGCGGCCAGCCCGGCCCGGGCCGCCTGCAGTCCCTCTCGCCGGCTGTAGCCCATCTGGATGGCGGCGCCGGCCAGGCTGCGCAACGCCGGCTCGGGCCCGCGGCTCAGGTCAATGGTCGGGGCGAGCAGCTGGCCGTCCAGCTCCAGGGCTGTGCGGGCGATAAAGGGCGCCGCCTGCACCAGCGGGCAGGTGTAGTGCTGGTTTTCGTCCCCGTCCTTCGGCGCCAGGCGTAGCAGCGAGGGGTAGAGGATGAAGTCGGCCTCGCCCAGCGTGGCGATGTGGCCGTGGAGCAGCTTGAGCGGGAAGCAGCTATCGGTATAGCTGAGCTCCACGGCCTGCTCCATGATCTGCTGGTTGGTTCGGCCCGAAAGCACGACTTGGGCGTCCAGGGCATTCAGGAAACCCACGAGCAGGGGCGCGTAGTCATACACCAACAGCGCCCGCGGGATGGCTACCCGCGGCCCCGCTGCCGCCGGGACGTGATCCGCCGCCCGGACGTCGCGGAACAGCAGGCGCTCGCGATCGTCGAAGAACGTCTCCTGCCGGCCCGCCGGCGCTCCCGGCCCGCCGGAACCCGCGGCGGCGCCGGCGCCCTCGTAGCGGTCGCAGCGGCTGCCGTAGTACGTCGCCGGCTCGTCGGGGGCCTGCATGCGGGTGATGGCGCAGTTGTTGGCGCAGGCCTGGCAGGTGAAGGTCGTCAGGCGGGGCTGGCTGGCTACGGTGGCCGCGAACCCCTTGAAGCGGGACGCCGCCTCGCCAGCGAGCATAGCTTCGCGGGCCAACAGCGCCGCACCGATGGCCCCGCTGACCTCCTTGTGCTCCGCCACCAGCAGCGTCTTGCCGGGGAGCTGGCCCCGGAACGCCGCGGCCACGGCGTCATTGTAGAACACCGCGCCAGTCAGGATCACCTTCTGCCCCAACTTGCGATTCCCCACCACCTTGGAAAGGTAGTTGCTGGTGATGGCCACCGCCAGGCTGGCGGTGATCACCTCCATGGGCAGGCCTTCCTGTTGGGCAGTGGCCACGGCTTGCGCCATGAACGCCGCGCAGCGGGTACCCAGATCAATGGTATGGGACGCGGCAAAGGCCAGGCGGGCGAACTCGCCGTTATGGACCGAAATACCCAGCATCTCGGCCAGCTCGTCGATGAAGCTGCCGGTGCCCGCCGCGCAGGCTTTGTTCATCTGGTAGTCCACGACCACGCCGTTGCGCTTGAGCACCAGCTTGGAGTCCTGTCCGCCGATCTCGATGATGTCGGCGTCGGGATCGATCTCGGCCCCGGCCCGGGCCTGCGCGGTGATCTCGTTCTTGACCAGATCGGCCCCGATGAAGCTGCCCACCAGGTAGCGGCCCGAGCCGGTCACCCCCACCCCCTTGATGGTGATCTCGCCGGCGCCGGCCGCCAACAGACCGCGAAACAGCTCCTTGACGGCGTCGATGGGCCGGCCCGCGGTCATCAGGTAATGCTTGGCCAGCACGCGGGCGCCGGTCTCCTCGATGATAGCCGCCTTGGTGCTGGTGGAGCCGACATCCACGCCCAGGTAGCCGGATCTGGCCTCACCCCCCACCCCCTTCTCATCCCGCCCGGGGCAGGGCAAGCGGGAGGCGATGGGCGCGGCATCTGCCGCGGCATCTGCCAAAGCGGTGGCGGGCGTGGCGAGCGTGGCGGGCGTGGCGAGCGTGGCGAGCACCCCTTCACCAGCCAGGGCCCGGGTCCCGGCGGGTCCCGGCACGGATGCTGCGCCCCGATCCGGGGCCGGCAGGCGTTCCAGGGGTGGCATGGGCCGGTAGATGCGGCGGGCCTCGCCCTCAGGCAGCAGGGCTACCCGGGCTGGCCGGCCGCGCGCCAGCAGCGCCGCGCCCAGGGCCTCGGCATGCAGGTAGTTCTCGGGAACGGTCACGTGCGCCGGGCGCCCGTTGCGGGCGGAAAGCACTTCGTCGAGAGCCTTGACGAAGGCCCGGTTGGCCGCCACGCCGCCAGCCAGGTACACCGGCTCCTCGATGACCCCTCGGGTGAGCGAGGCCACCATGCGGGCGATACTCTCACAGAGGGCGTAGAGCATCGCGCTCACCGGCACGCCCTTCTGTTGCAGGTGGATCAGGTCGGACTTGGCGAAGACACTGCAGCGGGCCGCGATGCGGGGCGGGCGGCCCTGGCACTGCAACGCCAGACCCGCGAAGTCGTCCACATCGATGCCCAGTCGGTAGGCCTGTTGTTCCAGGAAACGCCCGGTGCCTGCCGCACACAGTGGGTTGGTGGCCACCTGCCAGGGCTGGCGTAGGCCGTCCTTCAACCGGACCACCAGCGAGCTCTGCCCGCCCACCTGGATGATGGTGCGGCTGTCGGGATGGGCATGCAGCACGCCGGCCGCCAGGGCCAGAGGGCTGCTGTACTCAGCCCAGCCGAAGTCGGCGGGGATCAGCCCTTTACCCGTGCCGGAGGCCCCGGCCGAGGGGATGGCCGAGAGCGGCACGTGCCGGTCGAGCCGCTCGAGCAGCGCGCCCACGGCTACGTGGGGGCTGGCGGTGATTTTCTCGGTGTCGGTATGCAGCACGCCGCCGCTCGCGTCGCACAGGACGAGCTTGACATTAACCGAGCCGATGTCGAGGCCAAGGGAGTAAGGGCTTTGCATAGAATAAGAAATATGAATCGATAGTCTCCAAGATGCTTTCGTCGTATCTACTTCGAAAATAGCGCTCTGGCCGGTCTGCGACCGAGCCAGTTCTATTCTCGTCCTCGGTGGTGGGCTAATGCCCGTGACAACTTCTCGATTTCTCGGGGGTAGATCACCCGCTGTGGCCGGTCTGTGACCGAGCCACCGTGGCTCGGTCACAGACCGGCCACAGCCACCGCAGATTATCGAGATGATACCTTTCGTCTTCATCCCATTCATGGATCCATTGGTCGGGGTCCATGTGAGGCTATTATAGTCCAAATAACCAACCGCGTCCACATCTACGCGAACTCAGGCGCAGCGCACTTCAATTGACACCCTAGACCTGACAGGTTTGGTCCGAGGCAGTATGGGCTGCCGACCGGCCCCCGTTAGCGGGCCAGGGATCACCCCCCGCGGGCTGACCCCCTGAGGCCGCGGCCGTGAGGCTCCGGCGAACCAGTGTGGCGCCACGAGCGCCCCTCGTCCTGGATCGGATGGGGGGCGCTTTCTATTCACGGAGGGAACAACATGCTAGACATAAAGTTCATGCGGGAGAACCGGGAGCAACTGCTGGCCGCGATGGTCAGCCTGGGGGCCGAGGACGCGCCCGTGGCGCTCCGAGCGGAACGCCGGCTCGAAGCAGATCGGCGCGTCGATGCGGGCAGGGGAGCGCGCGGAGGGGGAGGCGCTCAAGGCGCGCATGACGCAGATCGGGGCGCGGATCGCCGGCCTGGATGAGGAGCTGGGCCGGGTGGAGGCTGATCTCCGGGACGCCATGTTGCACATCCCAAACCTGCCGCACCCCAGCGTGCCGGTGGGCCGGGACGAGAGCGAGAACGTAGTGGTGCGCCAGGAAGGGGCGCTGCGAGCGTTCGACTTCGAGCCGCTGCCGCATTGGGACCTGGGGACCGCGCTCGATATCATCGACTTCGAGCGGGGGGTCAAGCTCAGCGGCACGCGCTTCTATGTGCTCAAGGGGGCGGGCGCACGGCTGCAACGGGCGCTGATCGCCTGGATGCTCGACCTGCACACCACACAGCACGGCTACACCGAGATCTACCCGCCCTACATGGTCAAGGCCGAGGTGCTGGTTGGCACGGGCAACCTGCCCAAGTTCGGCGACAACCTCTACCACGACGCGGAGGAGGACTTCTGGTGGATTCCCACCGCCGAGGCGCCGGTGACCAACCTC
>PHCA01000102.1:18591-20892 GCA_002842085.1 Chloroflexi bacterium HGW-Chloroflexi-1 | reverse complement strand
CTGCGAGCCGCCATGAGCCAACCCAGGCGCCGCCACGTCCCACTGCCACACCCACCGAAGCCGCACGCCTCATTCCACTATGCACTTTCCCTGGCGGCGATCCGCCAGACAAGGGCGGGCCAGGATTGGATAAGTATGAGTTCTCGGAGCCGCGCGTCGTGCTCACCAACACGGCCGGCATAGACATCGCTGGCTGGCTGCCGGATGGGAACCGGCTGCTGATCACGCGCTCTTACCCCAAATCGTACCGTGAACGCATCGAGACGCTCGACATACGTAGCGGCGAGGTGCAAGTGTACGCCGAGCGGGATCACCACAACGGCAAACCGGTTTGGTTGTCGGCCATCCAGGGCGTGGCTTATTCCACTATTCCCGGCCAACAGGTAGAATTACGCATTAACCGCCTCCATCCTTCCGAGACGGAGATCATCGTAATCTCTGAGGGTAACAATATCGCATTGGGTTTTTCGCTGGCGGTGGAGCCAGGTGGACGTCACCTGATGTATCTGGTCGATCGCTCTGGCGGGCGACCGCAGATCTGGGACAGCGTCGGGCGCGCGACCCAAGCCGCATTCTTTGATGTGACTGAATGGCGCGAGTTTCCCTACCCAGACAGCGCAAAGAACGCCCTGCCGCGTTGGAGTCCAAACGGCGCACAACTGGCCGTGTTTGCGTATCCCACCCTCTTCCTCGTAGAACCTGGTCCGAATCGCGTGTGCGAAGTCAATCTTGGATCCAAAAGCGGTGTTCCCCGCTTCGCCTTGGATAGCCACTGGAGCCCCAACGCTCGGTATCTAGCAATGATCGCTACCGCGCGTCTGCCAGGTGAATTGGTTCGGTTTACCGATTTAGTGGTAATGGATATACACACGGGAGCATCGCGCCAGATCCAACTTGCTGCAAAGCAAGTGTATATCACGGACTTGTCTTGGGATTCTAGCAGCCGTTATCTCATCGCACTTGCTCAGGTTGAAGTCATTCAGGAAAGACCGGTTGAAAGGCTGTTTCTGGTGGACACAGTTATAGGTAATGTGCGCCCGATGTTACCAGAGCGTGCTTTTGGAGGTGGTAGTATCGAGGGCGAGCAGATGGCATGGTCACCCAATGGCCAAATCATTGCTCTCAAGTGTCCGGTCTGGCTCGAAACAGAGCCCACGATAACTGAAGACCGCGTGTGCTTGATTTCAGCCAAAGTCCGTCCCTGAGCGAAAAAGGAGTGCAGTCATGAGACGAACCGCGTTACTTGGTGTCGCTGTTGCAGCACTCGTTCTGCTAACAATAGGTTCTGTACCGTTGAAGGTCAATGCCGGAAGACCCGCATCTTTCCCGCCGCCTTCTACTATCAAAGTGAAGATGTACCAGTTGAGGGCTAATGGCGCCTCCACGGGTAATCTTTGCTTCCAGGGGAGCAGAAACTGGGGATGCACGGCCTACTGCACCGACTTCTTAGGCAGCCCGTGTAGCACGGGCGGTACCGCTGGTTATCCGTTCGGCACAGATACCGCGACGGTAGCGATCGAAGGCGATGCGGCCAACAACCGCTATTTGCGCGACGTCATTCCGCAGGAAACCGGGCCGGCGGCCTATCACGAAGTTGCGATCCGCGCGCAGGCTATTGCCGCGCACACGTATGCCTATTGGTTCGTACTGCATCCTTTGGCGTGGCCGAACTACGACATCAACAACTCGGCCGAGAAGCAAATGTTTGTGCCCTACAAGTTTGACACCCTGACCACCGGCCAGCAGACCATCATCACCAATGCGCTGCAAGACCGCTACTATCTCAGCCAGGCTTCCGACGATAGTCCAATTTTCTCCGAATTTTTTGCCGATATTCCCCTGCGTACTCTGGATGGGGGGCAGCCCTACCTTATTTCTGTCGCTGATCCCATCAGTTCGCATCCCGATGTGCCTTCCGATGGACATGGCCACGGCTTGAGTCAGAAGGGCGCCAGCCGTTGGGCGCGCGGCAACTTGAGTGCTTACTTGGGCAATGATTTGGGAGCCTGGTCGGTGAGTTGGCCGGAGCGTTTCCAGATCCTGACCCACTACTACACCGGTATCCACGTGCGGGACGCCGGCAGCAGCAACGCTATCCAGACCCCCAACCGCCGCTTCGACGTGCTCTGGACCCAATGGGCCCGGCCATCCGGCTACCCCACCGGCCTCTGCAGCCGGGTCGATCTCTGGCTGCACAACACCGGCACGACCACCTGGCAACCCACCGAGATCGGCGTCGGTTACTGCTGGGGCGGGACGTGCACCATGGCCGGCTATCTGCCGCGCCAGGTGCTCCCCGGC
>PHCA01000102.1:9167-18577 GCA_002842085.1 Chloroflexi bacterium HGW-Chloroflexi-1 | reverse complement strand
TATTCTCGCCCAATAACTCCCAACCGGTCATCGTTTGAGGGCTGATAGTCCGACGAGGACTGCCAGTCCTGGCGGGAACTTATTCTTGGACGAACCCTAGACAAACGGCTGTCCCGCTTCGACGCGCGCGGCCAGCGCCGCGGCCACCTCCGCCACCGTGCCGGCGATGCGCTGCACGGGCGTGCCGTCCAACCCCAGCGCCGCCTCGCTCTCCTGGCTGACCGCGGTCCGGTCCGCGACGATGGTGACCAGGCCGGCGTGGGCCGCCTCGTCCGCGCTGAAGCCAAAGGAGGGCGCGAAGGCCAGCAGGAAGAAAAAGCTGCGGTATTGCAGCCACGAGGTCCAGGTGCTCTTGACGAGCGCCCAGCCGCCGCGATGGTTGAACACGCCGAGAGGGGTCATTGGGGCGCCTCCAGACCTGTCAGGTCTCCCTGGTAGATCTGATCAATTACGGCTTCCAGCGGCGGGTCTTCGACGGTCAGATCGGCGACCGGGAGCCGCTGCAACAACTGCGCGGTAACCGCGGCCGCGGCGCTGCGGCGGCCGCGCAGCACCAGCCGCTCCGCGAGTTGGCTCAGCCCGCCGTCATAGATCAGGCGACCGTGGTGGATGACGATCACCCGCGGGCAGAGCGCCACGACATCGGCCATGTAGTGGCTGGTGAGGATGACGGTCGCGCCGGAGCGTCGGTTGAACTCGGCCACGAAACGGCGCAGGCGCGCTTGCATTGAGATATCCAATCCCAGCGTCGGCTCGTCCAGGAAGAGGACGGCCGGCCGATTTGCGCGGCGCGGCCCAGCGTTGCACCGTTCCGGCCGCGGTCTCGGCGCGGGCGCGCTCGGCCTGCACCAGGGTCAGATGCTCATGCGCCAGCTCGAGCGCCAGGTCCAGGTCGCCGGATGCGGCCTGGCGCACCAGCGTCAGTGCGGATTCGCGGATCGCCTTGCCGGGCCAGCCGCCGTGCAGCGTGGTGCGGGCCAGCCGCATCTGGTCGAGATGGCGCTCGGAGTAGCGCCGGTAGCCGGACGGGCTGCGGGGGACAGGCGGCAGAAAGCCCCACATCGAGGCGGACGGTGTTCGGGTGCACGCCGACCGCTCGGGCGATGTCGGTTGTGCGCAGGTAAGGTTGGGATTTCATCTCGCTGACTTGCAAAAGCGTTGTGCCGGTAGCCGCAAGGATACCGCAAATCGTCTGTTGGGGCGTAGACCCCAATCGTGGATTTGCGCCAACGTGATCGATACATGGGCGCCGGGCGCTTTGGCAGATTCACTCAGTCATTGTATAATAGCAATCGTATCACAGCGGTCAGGCAATCGCCATGATGCAACGATGCACGATCAACCCAGCTCCTGTCACGTCCCTCCCCCCACGTGATGCTTGCCGGGAGGAAGCCACATGCTCGCCAAAGTCTTCAGTTGCGCGCTGATCGGCCTGGAAGGCGCGGTGGTCGAGGTGGAAGCGGACCTCAACCCCCGGTCGCTGCCGTCGGTGACCCTGGTCGGCCTGCCCGACGCGGCCGTCAAGGAGTCGACCGAACGCGTGCGCGCCGCCATCTTCAACTCCGGTCTCACCTACCCGCGCGGCCGGCTGACCGTCAACCTGGCCCCGGCCGACCTGCGCAAAGAGGGCCCGGCCTACGACCTGCCCATCGCGGCCGCGCTGCTGGCGCTCTCCGGCCAACTGCCCGCCGATCTGGACGACGCGCTGTTCGTGGGCGAGCTGTCGCTGGACGGCTCCGTGCGCCACATCAACGGCATCCTGCCGATGGCGCACCTGGCGCGCGAGCTGGGCTACAAGTCGATCTTCGTGCCCCAATCCGACGCGCCCGAGGCCGCGCTGATGGATGGCATCGACGTCTACCCCGTAGAGACGCTGGCCCGGCTGGTGACCCACTTCCGCGACTACCACCCCATCGAGCCGTATCGGACCGAAATGGACCTGGACGTGGAGCCGCCGGACTACGCGGCCGACTTTCAGGACATCAAAGGCCAGGAGCACGTCAAGCGGGCGCTGGAGGTCGCCGCAGCCGGCGGGCACAACATACTGATGAGCGGCCCGCCGGGCGCGGGCAAGACACTGCTGGCCCGCTCGCTGCCCTCCATCCTGCCGCGCATGGTCCCGGCCGAGGCGTTGGACGTGACCCGCATCTACTCGATAGCGGGCATGCTGCCGGGCGACACGCCGCTGATCCGCCACCGGCCGTTCCGGGCGCCGCACCACACCATCTCGCACGCCGGGCTGGTGGGCGGCGGGCAGTGGCCGCGGCCGGGCGAGATCAGCCTGGCCCATCGCGGCGTGCTTTTTCTGGACGAGCTGCCCGAGTTCGGCCAGCACGGGCTGGAGGTGTTGCGCCAGCCGTTGGAGGACAAGGTGGTCACCATCAGCCGGGCGCAGGGCAGCCTGACCTTCCCGGCGAATTTCATGCTGGTCGGCGCGATGAACCCGTGCCCATGCGGCTACTTCGGCGACACGGAGCACGAATGCACTTGTAGCATGACCCTCATCAGCCGCTATCAAAAACGGCTCTCCGGCCCGCTGCTCGACCGGATCGACATCCACGTCGAGGTGCCGCGCGTCCCATTTCAAAAGCTCAGCGACGAGCGCCGCGGGGAGCCTTCGGCCAGGATCCGCGAGCGGGTGGAGGCCGCGCGGGCGCGCCAGGCCGCGCGCTTCGGCGAAGGTAAAATCACCACCAACGCGGACATGGGACCCACGCAGGTGCGGGATCACTGCCCCATCGACGAGACCGGCCGGCAACTGCTGGGCGCGGCCATGCGTCAGATGGGCCTCAGCGCGCGGGCGTATCACCGCGTGCTCAAGCTGGCGCGCACCATCGCCGACCTGGCAGGCGAGGAGCGCATCCACACCGCGCACCTGGCCGAGGCGATCCAGTACCGGCCGCGGAGGCAGGGGTAGGAATCCCCGCAGGATTGACAGGCGGCCGTTGCATGCCGTACATTGAATCCGTTCAAATGGAGGCAAGATGGCGGTTCGAGATCCCGAGACCGAGTGGCTGCGTGCACGCACGTACCGGCGCATGACCCCGGCTGAGCGCATGGAAATCGCTGCGCGCATGTATGAGGATGCCGTTTCGCTCGTCCGGTCGTCCATCCTCCACCAAGACCCCGGCATTTCTCCTGAGGACCTGGAATACGAAATACGACGGCGTGTCCTACCGCGTGGGCTGGCTGAGCTTACCGAAGAAGCCTGGAGGGCGCGTGGCCGAAACAGAACGTGATGCGCTGTTCCAAGTTTTTGACGCTCTGGAAGCGCTGCAGATTCCGTACATGGTCGTTGGGTCTTTCGCCTCGACATTCTGGGGCCGACCGCGCCTGACCCACGACGCGGATCTGGTTGTCGAGATCACGGGTGATCAGGTTGCCGAGTTGGCTCGGCTGCTGGCGCCCAACTTTTACGCGCCTCCGTTCGTGATCGAAGACGCTGTCCGCAAACGGGACCAGTTCAATGTGATCCATCTGGATTACGCGTTCAAGGTAGACCTGTGGGTACTGAAGGGCTTGCCGTACGATACCGTGAGTTTTCAGCGGCGTCTTCTGGGCGTCATGTTCGACCGCGACGTGTGGGTCAGCAGTCCAGAGGATGTGATCCTGAGCAAACTCCTGTGGTATCGAGCCGCGCCAGCCTTGCACCGGCAGTTCCAGGACGTGCTCGAGGTTTACGAAATCCAGGAACCCTATCTCGAACACGACTACCTGGATCGGTGGGCCCACACGTTGGGCATAGCTGACCTGCTCGAGCGAGTGAGGCAGGATGCCGCCCGTCCACCTGATGAGTGATGCACAGAAGCCCCGTTCCAGAAGCTCAGCGACGAGCGCCGCGGGGAGCCGTCGGTCAGCATTCGCGAGCGGGTGGAGGCGGCGCGGGCGCGCCAAGCCGCGCGCTTCGGCGAAGGGAAGATCACCACCAACGCGAACATGGGCCCCACCCAGGTGCGGGATCACTGCCCCATCGACGAGACCGGCCGGCAACTGCTGGGCGCGGCAATGCGCCAGATGGGCCTCAGCGCGCGGGCGTATCATCGCGTGCTCAAGCTGGCGCGCACCATCGCCGACCTGGCGGGCGAGGAGCGCATCCACACTGCGCACCTGGCGGAGGCGATCCAGTATCGGCCGCGGCGGCAGGCGTAAAGTCATCATGACGACGTTGTTCTCTGACACACGGCCGGAAGCCGAGCGGATTATCAGTTGCCGCTAGATATGTATTCCGCATAATCAGTGGTTGGGCTGATCTTTCGCCGCATATTTTTGTCAGATTCATGCCCAAATGCTCCCAATCAAGCTAAGGTCAATATTGCGCCCGCTAAGGTTCGTTTTTCTCTGTCAAACGTAAGTTCATCAAACCCGGCAGGTCTTAGCTCAGCCCTGACGAGAATTATGTTGACCCCTGATCACCCGGAGAAAATTGCCGTGTCAGACACCTCAAACGCTTCCGAAAATAAGCCCAACGTCAGCCTGCTCTGGCCACCCGGCCTGGACGATTTCACTTGTAAAGAAATAGGTCAATGGGGCGAACACAGCGCCATTGACCTGGGCATAGGAAAAATTGTCAACGTACTCAACCTACAAAGCCGCCACGTGAGCCAGATGCAGAACATTTTGTCGGCTCTGTGTTACAACCCCAGTGTAATTTTCTATCGCCAGAACGTCCTCGACGATTTTCTAAACTGCCCGGGCTTGGCTGAAGAAATGGAAAAACTGCTCGACTTATTGAGACAGTTTGAGAGAGCGCTTTTTCGGATCCAGAAGGCCAGTTCCAATTTCCAGGAAATAGCCGGGGAACTGAGCAAGATGGAAATGTACACCGAGTGCATCCAAAAGCTCAAATCTGTTTTTACTCAGGCAGGGCCAGCTCTTCATTCGGAGGGGCTTCTCTTGCTGCGTGACATCGTCACCAAGATTGAAGCCGGCGAGATATTTCAGGTTTTGGTGCAGGAATTGCCCGAACTGCGCGCGAAAATGCAAGGACTGATTAGCAGCATCACCATCGGCGTTAACCTGGACCACGATTACCGTCCGGTGGAGGCCACACTGCTCTCGATCAATACGCGGAGCTTCCAGGGAGATGAGAATTCCTTCTTCGGGCGCTTGCTGAATTTACAGAAAAAGAAGAGCGAATATCAGGGAATCGGCCAACTCCACAGCGTTCCGTTCCAAATCATGCATGGCATAGAACTTCCTGATCGCCAGAATCCAATGATGTTTCCGTTGTTCAAAGATTTAGACCTGGTGCTCCAAAAAGTCACTGGACCTATTGCCGCCGCGTTGGCGCAGTACGTTCAGGTGAATACCTCTTTCCTGGAAAAACTGGGCCCAGAGATTGTCTTCTACCTGGGAGCCGTGCGCTTGATTCAACGCCTGCGCGCCGCCGGGCTGCCTGTGTGCCGCCCCGAGATCGCCCCAGCAGAGAAGCGCATGTGTGAGTTGGAAGATTTCTACAACCTGGAGTTGGCGTTGAATTTGCTTGACCCTGATCCCTACAAAGAACAGGATCTCAGCCAGGAGATTGTCTTGAACGACGTTGCCTTTGGCTCACAAGGGCGCATCTTCATCCTGACCGGGCCAAATCGGGGCGGTAAAACCACCTATACACAAGGGATCGGGGTGGCGCAAATACTCTGCCAGGCGGGGCTGTACGTGCCAGCCAGGAAGGCGCGCATCAGCCCGGTGGACGGCATCTTCACCCACTTTCCGCTTGAAGAGAAACCCGATCTCAACGTAGGTCGTCTGGGCGAAGAAGCCCAACGATTGAACGCCATCTTCCAGCGGATCACCCGCCACAGCCTGGTGTTGTTCAATGAGACTTTATCCGCTACCTCCCCAGGCGAATCGCTCTACCTGGCCCGCGATCTGATGCAGGTGCTGCGCAAGTTAGGGGTACGCACTGTCTATGCCACCCACCTGCATGAATTAGCCAAGACCGATGTCATCAATGACTTGCCCGGCGACAGCTTGGCGATCAGCTTGGTAGCTGGAGCGGTGCTAGGGAATGGAACCAGCGATGAAGTCAAACGCACGTACAAAATTATCCCGTCGCCTGCTACCGGTTTCAGTTACGCCAAAGACATTGCTCGCCGTCATGGCATCAGCTCTGAACAGTTGATCGATGTATTGCAACAAAGACGGTGTTTGCTAGACGCTGATTCTTCTCCATCCTCGGTAACCCAAAGATAAAACCAGTGATTATGGCAATCGGATTGACCGAAATAAAGCCGTGAAAACAGATATTTGAGTTTTTACTATTTTTACCCAATGAAGCCAGTCACGAATGAATTACACACCAATATTGGCTGTTCTAAGCACAATCCGCCCAACAACGGTGCGAAGCTGACTGATGGGGATTCACACCGCTATACTGAACGGAAATGGATGCAGTGCAAACGGAGTCGAGCCTTTAGAGCGTGTTTTGAAAGTAAAATTGCATCCTTATAGATAAATAGCAGGATTGCGAGCCAGACGTTGGAGCATGATCCGCACCATCGCGGCATAAATGAGGGCTTCACTGGTTTCCGGCAGCACCTCATAGTCTTTGCTCAAGCGCCGAAACCGGTACAGCCAGCCGAAGGTGCGTTCGACAATCCAGCGGTGGGGCAGGACCACGAAGCCTTTGGCATCATCACTGCGCTTGACAATCTCGACCAGCCAGCCACAGTGTTCCAACACCCAGTCGGCGAACGGTTGACCATCATACCCGCCGTCGGCCCAGATCAAGGCCAGCCGTTCCAGTTGCTGTTGGAAGGCCTGGGTCAAGAGCAGCTTGGCCCCTTCCCGCTCCGGCACACTGGCTTTGGTCACCACCACCTCAATCAGGAGGCTCAAGACATCGACCAGGATGTGCCGTTTGCGGCCGGTAACCTTCTTGGCGGCATCGTAGCCCCGCTCGCCCGCTACGGCCGTCGTCTTGACCGACTGGCTGTCCACAAGGGCGGCGCTGGGCTCGGCCTCGCGCTCATCTTCTTCACGCACGGCCGGCCGCAGCGCGGCATTCAGTTGTTCCCAGAGGCCGCTCGTGCGCCAGTCGCGNNNTCACGTTGGGATTTGCACGTAGGTGCTGGCCAAGGATAAGTCGAGATGGCGGATTTGTAAAGTTGACCGTGGGGCGTTGCTTCAGGACACGCCCTGAGGGCCCTGTTTCAACAGTGCGTGCGGTGTTGTGGGTAATAGCCTGTGATTCCGTTGTTGATTGGTGAAAGCGCAAATAAACTTCCCAAACACGCTCTAACAAGTCGCTGGTGTGTCGTGAAAGTCATCGTCTGCTAACCGGTGAAAGTCCGGTCGTGGTGAGCGCCAGGGGAGTCAATTATTGATGGACCGAGCCAACGCCCAAGAACCGGCCACCACCGCCGAAGAGGTGGGTGCTGACGTCCTGCAAGGCAACTTGCACTCCCCCTCAGAGGTCGCCGGTGGCAACTTTTGGGCATGACCATGAGCCAGATGGGCCTCAGCGCGCTGGCGCATCTCCGCGAGCCTTGGCTAGTGCACCATCGCGGCTCTGGCGGGCGAGGAGCGCATCCACACTGCGCACCTGGCGGAGGCGATCCAGTATCGGCCGCGGCGGCAGGCGTAGCTGACGGGCGTATGGATCGGTTGAGGGGGAAGCTGGAAGCTGGAAGTTGGAAGCCAGGCTGTTACACCGACTTTTATAGGTTGGTAGATTGGTAGATTGGTAGATTGGTAGATTGGTAGATTGGTGACTGGGACGGTCACGTATCACCCTGTCACCTTGTCACCTTGTCACCTTGTCACCCTGTCACCCTGTCACCCTGTCACCTTGTCACCCTGTCACCCTGTCAAGTATATCCTTCGATGGGAGGCGCAAATGGTGCACACTGATCTGTGGCCCCTGGCCAGGGAAGCATTGCAGGCCCTCACGGCGCACTACGGGCCAGCCATTGACCATGCCGCGGAAGGGGTCGGCATCCCGTTCGGCGAGTGGTACGGGTGGCTGATGGCGGCGCGCATCTTCGAGCCCGATCCGGTCTCAGCAGCGCGTTTGCAGAGGCGCTCGGCGTACACCTCGCCAGCCAAACTGGAGGAGCAGTTGGCGAAGGGCCGGCGCCTGGGGCTCCTGGAGCCCGTGGGCGCCGGCGAGTATCGTCTGAACAAGGCGGGCGGCGCGGCTGTCCAACGCCTGATCGAGACGGCCTACGCCGCAATGGCCCCCCTCCGGCCCCTGCCGGAAGGTGACCTGGCACGCCTGGCCGGCCTGCTGCAGCGGTTGGTCGAGGCCAGCCTGGCTGCGCCGGAGCCACCCGGCAAATGGTGCTTGCGAACTGCTCGCCACTACGATCCCGGCGCCGGCGCCCCGGTCATGGTGCGCCTGGACCAGTATCTCAGCGATCTGAATGCCTATCGCGACGACGCCCACCTGGCCGCCTGGCAACCGTACGGGGTCAGCGGACAGGCGTGGGAGGCGTTCACCTGCCTGTGGCGCGGCGCGGCGACGACGCTCGATGCGCTGCATACCAGGCTGCTGCACCGCGGCTACCCGTGGGAGGCGTATTCCGCAGCCCTGGATGAGCTGGTCAGACGCGCGTGGGTCACCAGAGACGCGGAAACCTGCCGGCTTACCGACGACGGTCGAGTGCTCCGAGAGCAAGCCGAGGCCAACACCGATCGCTATTTCTACGCAGCATGGGCGGGCCTGAGCGAGACAGAGCTGGCCGAACTACGCGATCTGCTCACGCGCTTCCGGGAGGGCCTGGATCAGTTGCGCACGTGACGTTGTGCGCCCGATCGACCGCGTCAGCAACCTGCGCCACTCCGCCGAGACCGGCGGCTGGTGCTGATTTTCGCGCCGGTGGGGGACGCGGAGCCGGTGACGTACACCTGCGGCATCTGCGGGTTCGTGATGAACGCAGTGGGGGAGTGTCCGCGGTGCAAGCTGGTAGCAAAAGAAAACGCCAGACTTTCAAGATTCCGTTTTTCTCCCTCCGATCAATGGCAGCCAGCGGCGCTGCAACGGTGGCGCGCCGCCGACGCTGACAACCGGCGTGTAGTCGCTCCACAGGTTGTTCGGCTGAATGTAAGCGTGGTCGAACACGTCCCAACCGCTGCCGTTCTCATAGTAGCTGTGGGCATGAGAGATCGTGCGCATGCGAAAATAATGGCGCAGGTATGGTCGTCTCCAGCGTCGAGCGCCTGCACCCCACTGGTCAACCCGACTACGTCCACCGGCATCGGGCGCGACGTCGTGGTCCCATCACCCAGTTGCCCATAGTCGTTCCGCCCCCAACACTTGACGCTTCCGCTTTCCATGAGCGCACAGGTATGCTCTGAACCGGCGCTGATCGCTTGTACACCGTTGGTGAGTCCCACCACATCTACCGGCGTCAGCCGATCCACAGTCGTGCCATCACCCAGATTTCCGGCGATGTTGCGCCCCCAGCACT
>PHCA01000102.1:0-9081 GCA_002842085.1 Chloroflexi bacterium HGW-Chloroflexi-1 | reverse complement strand
TCCGCCAGCACTTGGTGGGCGGCCAGGGTCAGGCTGTTGCCATTAGTGCGAGTTATCGGGTACACCCGCAGGGTCGCCTCGGCCACTGTCTCGGTGATCGGGATGGTCGTCACGTCGAAGCGGAGCAACGATTTGATGTAGTTGTCCGCGCTCACGCGCAGGTAGGGAGAGCTGTTGTAGCCGGCCGCGCCGTCGAAGTAGGTGGCGCTGTTGCCGGTGTAGCCGGCCGCGCCGCGCTGGAAGGTCGCTTTCACCGGCGCGGGCCCGACGAGATGATAGCGCAGCGTCAGTTTAGGCGCATGGCCGGCCAGGCAGGGCGGTTCCGGGCTGGCCGGGGCCTGCGCCCGGCCAGCGGCCAGGCATACCGCGGCATGGAACGCACGGGCGACGTTGAACGCGCCGGTGGGTCGCCAACTGCGCGATTGCGGGTCGTAGAGGTCGGCGCTGGCCGAGGAGGCCAAACCCTAACACAGCCGGTGGCCCTCATAACGGGAGCAGGTCACCCGCATCATGAGGACGGGTCACAAGCACCGAACGAATCCTGTGACAACTTGGAAAGGAGAGGCACTCCAGTAACATTATCATTTGAGAGAACCATCGCGCTTCGGTAACATTATCATTTGACTTGACACGCACGGTACGCGGCATGTCCGAATTTGTATCTTCTCAATTTTTCGGGGGAATCGCTGGCGTGGCCGGTCTCCTGACCGAGCCACGGTGGCTCGGTCAGGAGACCGGCCACAGCCACCCCGGATTATGGCTGTCGCTTGAGAGGATACCCGAATTTGACAACGACAGCAATTGTATTATAATTGCAATTGCAATCAGTTGCAATAAGGAAAAGAACCACCACAGACATAAGACAAAGGAGGCTCAAATGCTGTACAAACCTGCTCCCATGCACATCCCCGACGGGTTCTTGTCCGTCACGGTCGCGGTCATATTGTGGGGCATCTCGGCCGCTATCATCGGCTACGCACTGAAACGCGCGAACGAAGACCTGGGCGAGCGCCAGGCGCCGCTGATGGGCGTGCTGGCAGCCTGTATCTTCGCCGGACAAATGCTCAACTTCTCGGTGACGGGTGGCACATCGGGCCACCTGATGGGCGCGGCCATCGCGACCATCTTGCTGGGGCCCTGGGCCGCGATCCTGGTGATCACCAGCGTGGTGGGGGTCCAGGCGCTGGTGTTTCAGGACGGCGGCCTGCTGGCTTTGGGGGCCAATATCTTCAACATGGGCATCGTGGGTGTCGCTGTGTCCTATTTCACCTACCAGACGGTCCAGAGGCTGGCTCGCGGCAGCCGCTGGGGCGTGTTCGCCGGCGGTTTCGCGGCGGGGTGGCTCTCGATCTTCATCGCCTCGCTGGCTTGTGCGTTGCAGCTTGCACTTTCGGGCTCGTCGCCGGCCAACGTCGCGGTCCCGGCCATGGGTGGCATCCACGCGCTGATCGGCATCGGCGAGGGGCTGATCACGCTGGGCGCGCTGGCGTTCCTCCACGCGACCCGCCGCGACCTGCTGCAAATCGGCGCGGCACAGCCCGTGGGCGGCCGGTGGGCCTGGGGCGCTGGCATGGTGATCGCGCTGGCGCTGGCGGTGATCTCGCCGCTGGCCTCGGCCCACCCGGACGGGTTGGAGTGGGTGGCCGAACAGCAGGGCTTCATCGACAGCGCGCGCGGGCCGCTCTACCAGATCATCCCGGACTACGTGTTGCCGGGCATCTCCAACGAGGCGCTGGCGACGATCCTGGCGGGGGTCCTCGGCGCGCTGCTGGTGTTCGGGGTGGCGCTCGGAGTAGCCTACACCCGCCGTAAGCGTCACATCCCGCAACCTTGCGAAGGTTTGTAACCTTGTGTAACCTTGCGAAGGTTTGTAACCTTCGCAAGGTTGGGAGTTTCAAGAAAGTTCAACATGCACGTCCACTTCCTCGACCTGTATCGACCGCGGCCCAGCCTGATCCACAACCTGGACCCGCGCGTCAAGTTCGTTCTGACGCTGGCCTTCATCCTGGCCGCGGCGCTGCTGCCGCCGGCCGCATGGCCGGCCTACGTCCTGCTCCTCGCCCTGGCGCTCTCTGCCGAGATCCTGTCCGAGCTGGGCGTGGGCTATGTGTTGAAACGCGCGGCTCTGGCCCTGCCGTTCGTCCTGGCTGCGCTGCCGGTGCTATTCACGATCAAAGGCGCCTCCCTGGCCACCTTGCCCCTGGGACCGTGGCGGCTGACGATTACGGACGCGGGCCTGACGCGCTTCATCAGCATCGCGGCCAAGTCGTGGCTCTCCGTGCAGATGGCCATCGTCCTGACCGCCACGACCCGCTTCCCGGAACTGCTCCTGGCGATGCGCGCGCTGAAGATCCCGCGCCTGATCGTAGCGATCATCGGGCTAATGTGGCGCTATCTGTTCGTGCTGGTCGATGAGGCTGTCCGGCTGATGCGCGCGCGGGAGGCGCGTAGCGGCCATCCCGACACGCCCGGCGCGCGGGTCGGTGGCAGCGTGATCTGGCGGGCGCGAGTGACGGGCGGCATGGCCGGTAATCTGTTCCTGCGCTCGTTCGACCGCGCCGACCGGATCTACACGGCGATGGCCTCCCGCGGCTACGACGGCGAGGTGCGGACGCTGCCCCTGCCGCCGATCACGCCCGGGGGCTGGGCCGTGCTGGGGCTTGGGCTGCTGGCGTCAGGTTTGCTGGTGGCGCTGCGGGACGTCTCGCTGACGATCGCACCCGGCGAAAAGGTCGCGCTGGTGGGGCCGAATGGTGCGGGCAAGTCCACCCTGCTGCTGCACCTCAACGGTATCCTCCGCCCAGCGACCGGCTCGGTCCACGTGTCGAGCCTGGCTGTGCAGGACAAGAACCTGGGCCGGGTGCGCGCGGCCGTGGGGTTGGTCTTTCAGGACCCCGACGACCAACTTTTCTCACCCACCGTCTTCGACGATGTAGCCTTCGGCCCGTTGTATCAGGGCCTGCCAGAGACGGAGGTGCGGACGCGCGTGCACGCCGCGCTGACCGCGATCCACATGGGGGATTACGCGCCGCGCATCTCCCATCACCTGAGCATGGGGGAGAAGAAGCGCATCGCCATCGCCACAGTGCTGGCCATGAATCCTGAGATCCTCGTGCTCGACGAACCCACCGCGGGGCTGGACCCCCGCGCCCGGCGCGGCCTGATCAACCTGCTGCGGGAGCTGCCCCAGACCATGTTGGTCTCCACCCACGACATCCGCATGGTGGCCGAGTTGCTGCCCCGCACGGTGGTGATGGACCAGGGCGCGGTCGTGGCCGACGGCCTGACCGCCGCGATCCTGGCCGATGCCATCCTGCTCGAAGCGCACGGGCTGGAGATGTAGGCTGGATGCTGGATGCTGCGGGGTGCGGGGTGCGGGGTGCGTAGTGCGTAGTGCGTGGGGCGTGGGGCGTGGGGCGTATTCCGTAGCCCATGTCTGCACATTTTTCCGCAATCCGCAATCCGCAATCCGCAATCCGCAACCCGCAATCCGAAGCCTGGTATCTTCTCAGTTTTTCGGGGCAGGCTGTGGCCGGTCTGTGACCGAGCCACCGTGGCTCGGTCACAGACCGGCCACAGCCCTCGGATTATTGAGAAGATACGAAGCCTGTAACGTCCTAAAAAGGAGCAACGCGATGTCCTGCCAGGAGACCTTTTTTCAGGAGCTGCGCGAGCGGGGGTTCCGGCTCACGCCGCAACGCGAGATGGTGCTGTCGGTGATGCACCAGATCGAGGACCTGGCTACGGCCGAAGAAATCTATGCCCGGGTCCAGACGCTCAGCGCGTCGGTGGACATCTCCACCGTCTACCGGACTCTGAACCTCTTGCAGGACTTCCGGCTGGTCGCCAGCGTGGACCCGGGCGACGGGCAGTGCCGTTACGAGCTGATCGGCGCGCACGGTTCGCACATCCACCTGGTGTGCAGCCGCTGTGGCCAGGTGATCGGCGCGGACATCGAGCCGGCCCGCGTCTTCGCGACGTGCGTGCGCGAGGCGTCCGGCTTCGAGGTCGACCTGGGCAGCCTGTCGATCCCAGGGCTGTGCCGGGCGTGCCAGGCCGTTCAAGACCACACGTGACCGGAAGCGTTAGAACGTTGCACGTTACGTATCTTCTCAAAATAGCCTTACCGATAGAGCGATTCTTGGCTGACGAGGGCACTTCCGGCCTGAAATCTGCTCACAAACCTTCGCAAGGGTTCTATGCCTGAGCAGTTACTAATCCGGGGTAGCTGTGGCCGGTCAGTGACCGAGCCACGGGTGGCTCGGTCACTGACCGGCCACAGCGGATGGATCCCCCGAAAATCTGAGAAGATACCACGTTACTTAGGGCTAAGGACTAAATAACTTACTCATCTGCTCCGGCAAATGAAGAGGGGACTTGCGCAAGTTATTTAATTCTCAGTCCTTAGAGATCTAAAAAACCTCGTTTGATTCTCCCCTCCTCTTTGTGGTATACTTGCTGTGTGCCTGTCCTCCTCCACACACTTACGTCATTCCGCGAGGCGCTGATCATGGAAATCGAAGCCAAGTTCGCCGTCCCTAATCGCCAGGTCTATCGAGAACTGGCCCGCCTGCACGACCTGGCCAGCTACGCGGTGGTGTCGACCGGCACGGTCAAGGTGACCGACCAGTACCTCGACACAGCCGACGGCCGGGTGCTGGCCGCGGGATACGCCTGCCGGCTGCGCGTCCAGCAGGACGCGGTGATCGCTACGCTCAAGGGGGTGGGAGGGGCCGACGGCGCGGTGCACCGCCGCGACGAGCAGGAAGTACGGCTGGCGACCCCGCTGCCCGACCCGCAGGGTTGGCCAGAGGGCCCGACCCGGTGGCTGGTCCTGGAATTGACCGGCGGCGCGGCGCTCCAGAGCTTGTTCGAGCTCACCCAAAGCCGCAGCCAGGCGAACGTGATGGACGGGACCCGCGCCGTGGCGCAGCTCAGCCTGGACGCGGTGCGCGTTGTCGTGGGCCGTCGGCCCGCACTGTACTACGAGCTGGAGGTCGAGCTGACGGAGACCGGCGCCGAGGCCGACCTGGCCGCACTGGTCGATGAGCTCGAGAGCACGTGGGGGCTGGTCCCGGAACCGCGTTCCAAGTTCGAGCGAGCTCTGGAGACGCTGCGCACCCGTGGCACGGCGGTGGAGGACCGGCTCTCGGCCGAGGAACGCGCCGCACTGGGGGCCTATGCGGCCAGCGCGGACGCTGACGTGGCCCGGCGAGCGGCCGTGGTGCTCGGCTGGGCCGATGGCTTGCCCACCCGGGAGATCAGCGAGCGCTCCGGCCTCTCCGATGGCCGCGTCCGCTATTGGCTGCGGACCTTCCGGGCCGAGCGGCTGGCCATCTTCGGAGACGCGGCGATCCCGGGCCAGACAGGCGCGGAGACCGCCACACCGGCCCTCGAACCGGCGCCCCCCAAAAAAGACCAATTGGCCGGCGAACCCGCCCCGCAGCCGATCGACCAGCAGGATGCGTTACATCCTGCCCCAACGCCTGGCCGGTCCGGCACGCCGACCAGGAAGGGCCACGAGAAAAGCCGCCTGCCGAGCGTCGCCGCCTTCTGCCGCCAGAACGGGGTGGACATGGACCACGCCCGGCACGTGGCCGCCCAAGCACGCATCCTGTTCGACGCGCTGAAACCCATTCACCGGCTGCCGCGCAAACGCCGGCGACTGCTCAAGCTGGCCGCGCTCCTGAACACGGTGGGCGCGACGGCTGACCCCGAGCGGCCGCACCGGGCCGGACGCGACCTGATCCTGGCCCAACCGCTGCGCAGCATCAGCACGGCCGACCGCCTGGCGTTGGCCTGCATCGTCGCGTTCAACCGCAAGAAAGTGCGGCCGGAGCGGGAATCGACCATGAGCGCGCTGGAGGACAGGCTGCGCACGGATGTGCTCGCGCTCACAGCGTTGTTGCGCGTGGCCGAGGCGCTGGACTTCTCGCGCTCGCAAGGCGCCGAGATTCGAGCCGTCGAAGGGGTCGATGCCGAGGCGTGCGAGATACAGGTCAGCGGGCCCGCGGCGGATGTCGACGCCATCCAGGCCACCAACCAGGCCGACCTGTGGTATAAGCTGTTCAACCAAGAGTTGACGTTCGCCCCCCTCGCCCCTGAGCCCGCCCAGGCGATCGACGCCAGCCTGACCGCCTCGTCCGCAGCGGTCACGGCGCCTGAAACCACGGTCACGTCGGGCGGCCCAGAGATACCACCCATTCAGCCGGACGATCCGATGAGCGAAGCGGGGCGCAAGGTGCTCTACCTCCACTTCACGCGCATGCTCGCCAACGAACCGGGCACCCGCTTGGGGCAAGACATCGAGGCGCTGCACGACATGCGGGTGGCAACCCGGCGCATGCGGGCTGCTTTCCAGGTCTTCGCCCCGTACTACGCCGCCAAGGCCCTGGCGCCGTTCCAGAAACGCCTGCGCCGTACCGGGCGGACACTCGGCGCGGTCCGCGATCTGGACGTGCTGATCGACAAAGCCCGCGCCTATCAAGCCGGGCTGTCGCCTGACCAGGCTGCTTCCCTGGAACTGCTCGTGGTCCATTGGCAAGCGCGCCGCGAGGTTGCGCGCCGGCAGATGCTCAAATACCTGGATAGCCGGGCCTACCGGGAATTCACCGAGGATTTCGCCGTGTTTCTGAGCACTCCCGGCGCAAGCGCACTGGAGATGCCACCCGGCGAGCCGCCCCTCGAGCAGGTGCGCCACGTGGTCCCGGGCCTGATCTTCGCCCGGTTCGAGGCGGTACGGGCTTACGAGGCGATCCTGGCCGGGAAAGCTACCGGACCGCGCAGCAAGCCACCCAGCAGGAGCTGCTGACCCGCTTCCCCGGGCCGTGGGCCGAGTTGATCGGCTACGACTTCCGCCGCGCCCTGAGCCTGGCCGTGGCAGCTCTGTGAATCGGATACTCTCGGATCGGCACAGTGATCATCAAGTTCTGGCTACACATCGACCGGGATGAGCAATTGCGGCGCCTCCAGGCTCGCGAGGCGTCACCGCAATTGGCCTGGCGGGTCACCGAGGCCGATTGGCACGCCCGAGAGAAGTGGGATCTGTACGAAGCGGCGGTCGAGGAGCTGCTGCTCGAAACCAGCACCTTGCCGGCCCCCTGGACCATCGTGGAGAGCAACGATCCGCGCTGGGCCCAGGTCAAGACGTTGCGCACGGTCGTGGATACGCTTGCCAAGGAGTTGAAGTACACACCGAACACAGGCCTTGCCGGCGCCGATCAAGCCGGTGACAAGCGGCGCAAGCCGAAGGGCGTCGGGGACGCCACGCCAGAGGAGGCAACCCGCATGGCAAAAGCAGACAAGCAGGGCGACAAGAAGAATAAAAGGGATAAGAAGGACAAGAAAGACAAGAAGGATAAGAAGGACAAGAAGAGCTAGGACTGTCAGGACTGGCAGTTCTGTGTATCCAGACCCGCGGCGCCATCGGCCCGAACGCACCCGCCGTTCGGGCCGATGCGCGTCACACGGTCGGCCGCATGCCTCTCAAGATCGGCATGAGCTGCTGGCGCAGATCGACAAAGATCTCGTGTACCGACTGATTGGCGTCCACACAGATGAAGTTGTACTCCTGGCCGATCTTGCGGAACTGGGCCAACAGTTGCTCCTGATAAACACGATAGTTCTCGAAGATGTCGTCCCCCCGCAGGACATCCGTCCCCGATTCCCAGTAGTCGAACCCGTCACCCGCAAGGACCCGCGGGACCAGGTGCTCCAGATCGGCCTCCAGGTAGAAAACCGCGTCCGGCACAATGGCGAACCCGAACAGATCGCGCAGCCACTGATAGTCCACGCCGCGCACGCTGGCCCTGGCGATGATCGAGTAAATGTAGCGATCGGTCAGGCAGACAAAGCCGGCTCGCAACGCCGGGATGATCTCCTTCTCCAGCCGGTCGGCGAAGTCTGTGGCGTAGAAGAGGTTCAGCGTGATGTCCCCCAGCGTGTGGCCCTGTTTGGCCCGCGTCAGGCCGGGTCCCACCAGCGAGGAGCGCGCCAACCCGGTCTGGGTGACCGCGTAGCCGTTGGTTTCCAGCCATTCATGCAACAGCGCCACCTGGGTCGAGCGCCCCACGCCGTCCGTCCCCTCCAGCACGATCAGCCGGCCGGGCAGCTCAGCGCGGTCAAAACCGGGAATGTCCCCCGTGCCATAGTAATGAATCTTGGTCATGGCTCACCCCTGGGACCGCGTCCCGTGGTGCTCAGATAGCGCCCGTACAGCCCTTCTTTGGCCAACGCCTCTTGCCAGGGTGACAGATTGGCTCGCAACAGGTTGCGCAGATGCGGCGTCAGCAACGCGCGCACTTGCTGCTGTTGCTGGACCAGCGGCCGCGTCGCTTCGATCACCGTCAGGCCGAACTCGTCGATCATATCCTGGTAATGGCCCAGGATGCGTTGCTGGAACAAGCGAAACGACTCGTAGGGATCGGGGCTCAACCCCAGATCCATGCCGGCCTCGTACCACTTCAACTGCGGCCGGCCGACCAGGATGCGCCGCAGCGCCTCGTCCAACGGCGCCTGGAAATAGAACGCCGCCGTAGGCCGCACCGCAAAGCCGTATAACTGGCGCACCCATTGCGGCCGGATGCCGCGCGCGGCGTCCCGGGCAAACGCGGTGTAGATGTACCGGTCGGCGAGCACGATCGCGCCCGCCTTCAGCGCGGGGATGACCTGGCGTTCCATGCGATCGGCCAGGTCCGCGGCGTGGATCAGGCTGAAGGTCAAGGGGGTCAGCAACTGCCCCTTTTTGCCGCGTTGGGTGGTGCGGCGTACCAGCGGCGAGGAATTCCACTCCGTGAAGACCACCAGGTGACCCTGGCTGATCAGCCACTTGTAGATCAGGTCGAGCTGCGTGCTCTTGCCCGAGCCGTCGATCCCTTCGACGACGAATAGCTTGCCGGGCAAGGGCGTGCCGTCAGGCAGTGTGGCCATGGCAGACTCCTGGATATACGTGACAAGGTGACAAGGTGACAAGGTGACACGATGCGCTCGCTGTGGCCGGTCTCCTGACCGAGCCACGCTGCCCGCTCGCTGTGGCCGGTCTCCTGACCGAGCCACGCTGCCCGCTCGCTGTGGCCGGTCTCC
>PHCA01000101.1 GCA_002842085.1 Chloroflexi bacterium HGW-Chloroflexi-1 | reverse complement strand
GGCGAACATGGCGCCAAACGAGCGGGCGTGCTGTTCGGCCAGGATCTCGGTAGGCGCCATGATGGCGCCCTGGGCGCCGTTGGCAACCGCGGCCCACAGCGCGGCCGCGGCGACCGCGGTCTTGCCGGATCCGACGTCGCCTTGCAGCAGCCGGCTCATCGGCTGCGCGCGCCCTAAGTCCGTGGCGATGTCCCCCAGCACCCGGCGTTGCGCGGCCGTCATCGCGAAGGGCAGGGTGGCCAAAAACGGCGCAAAGACCGCGTCATCGGCCCGCAAGGCCCGGGCGGGCCGGTCCCGGAACTGCTTGCGGTGGCCCAGGACGCCCAATTGCAGGATGAAGAATTCGTCGAAGCTGAGCCGGCGATGGGCGGCATGCAACCGCTCTTCGTTGACCGGGAAGTGAATCTGCTCCAGCGCCTCGGAGAGCGGCAGCAGGCGGTTCTCTCGGCGCACCCCTTCAGGCAGAAAATCGCCCAGGTTGACCGCCCAGGCGTCCACGGCCTTGCGGATCACCAGGCGCAGCCAGCGCGCGGTGATGCCCTGGGTCAGCGGGTAGATGGGTACCAGCCGCCCGGTGTGCACCTGACTCTTTTCCAACGGCTCGAACTCCGGGTTGCGCATCAGCAGGCGCCCCCGGTAGCTGTCCACCTTGCCGCTGAAGCTGTAGGCCCGGCCCCCGCGCAATCGGCGCTCGACATAAGGATTGAACCAGGTCATCTCCATCTCGCTCGTGCCGTCACCGACCACGGCGATGATCATCCGGCGTTTGTCGCCGATGGTGCGCGATTTCAGCTCCCAGACGGTGCCGATAACGGTGACCTCTTCGCCATAACGCAGTTTGTCGATGGTGCGCAAGAGGCTAAAGTTGTCGTACCGGCGGGGCAGCAGGTAGAACAGGTCGCGCACGGTGTTCACGCCGAGCCTGGTGAGTTTTTGGGCGAAGCTGACGCCGATGTTCGGCAAGCGCGTGACCGGCGCGTCCAACCCGCCGATCCCCGGTTTGGCCAATTTCTGGGGTTCGGCATCCTTCGGGATGGTCGGCCGCCCCGGGGCGACCGCCCGACCGGTTGAGAGCGGCGCCTGGCCTGGCGCGGGCGTGCGCGGTTCGGTCTCCGGCTTGCTCAGGGCCGGCATGGGGCGCGTGGGCGCGAACTCCGGTGGCGTGCTGACCTCAGACGCGGCCGGCGCGGGTTTGCTGAACGGCGGCAGTGTGATCTCTTCGGCCGGCAGCTCTTCCGGGGCCGGCCGACTGGTGGGTGGCAGCGGCGCGGGCCGAGCCTCCGCTACGGTGGTCCCTGTGGGGGTGGTCCCTGTGGGGGTGGTCCCTGTGGGGGTGGCCCCTGTGGGGGTGGTCCCTGTGGGGGCGGCCCCTGTGGGGGCGGCCCCTGTGG
This sequence comes from Chloroflexi bacterium HGW-Chloroflexi-1, assembly GCA_002842085.1. Lineage (GTDB taxonomy): Bacteria > Chloroflexota > Anaerolineae > CG2-30-64-16 > CG2-30-64-16 > CG2-30-64-16. Next base: position 12,217 of record PHCA01000101.1, on the reverse strand, counting down.
GGGCCTCTGCGGGGGGGGGCGCTTTGCCGGCTGTCAGCGCGTCGGAGCTGGTGGCGTCCCTGGCTCGGCGCACGATCTGATCGAGGATCCGCTCGCGAGCGGTGACGTCGCCGATGGCCGAATAGCCGAGCATCAGGGACACGATTTCCGAGACCGCGCCGGGGTTGCGCGCCTCGGCCAGCGCGTCGGCCTCCCAGCGGCTGGCGAATTTGTCCAGCCCGCCGATGACGGCCTTGTTGCGATAGCCCTGTTTGCGCTCCAGGCTCAGGACTTTCAATAAACGGGAGAAAGCGTTGTTGCTCATATAGTATTACCCTGTAACATTTGCGTCATCTGCGCAAATCTTTCGACGCAAAGGCGCAAAGACGCAAAGACCTCTTGATTTCTTTGCGTCTTTGCACCTTTGCGTCTTTGCGTTGAAAACGCCTTTCATTGAAAGGGGTTTGGTTGCGGCAGGCGCCGCGCTATGAGATTACCCGATACGCGCTACCAATCCCCTTCGTAGACGATCACGCCCATCGCTTTGGGGCCGATATGTACTGCCAGCGATGGCGGGTAGCCGATGACGGGGAACTCCCGGTCAGGGAAAGCCAGCTCCAGCCGTTCCAATAGTTGCGCGGCTTCGGTCTCGAACTCGTGCTGTAGCACGTACATCTGCTCGACGTTGGAGAATTCGATGATGAACTCATATAGCTTGTCGACGGCACGCCCGTAGTTGCGCACCTTCTCGATGGGCAGCAGGTCGCCGTCCTCCATGATGGTGAACGGTTTCAGGCCCAACATGACGCCCAACAGGGTTTGCGCGGCGCCCAGCCGGCCCCAGGCTTCCAGGTACTCCAGCGCGTCAGAGAAGATCAGGGCGTACATGTGCGGCATCATGCCCCGCACGATCCGCACCACTTCGGCCTGGGCCGCGCCGGCCGCGGCGGCCCGCGCGGCGGCCTCGACGATCAGGCCCAGCCCGGCGGAGGTCGTGGCGGTGTCCAGGACGATGATCCGCTGCCGGCCCATGAAGTTCGCGGCGGCCTTGCGCATGACCTCGGCGACGTCGTTCAGCGCGCTGGAAACGTGGATGCAGACGATCTGATCGGCGGTCTGGCCCAGCCGGCCGAAGAGCTTCTGCATCTGGCCTACCGAGGGCGCGTCCACATAGACCCCTTTTTGGTCCTGAGTCAGCTTGCGCAGGAAGGTTTCGTCGGTGAAGTTGACGCGTTCGGGGTAGGTCTGCCCGCCAATGTGGATCGGCAGCGGCACGACTTCGATGCCCAATTCCTCGATCAGGTTCGGGTCAAGAAAAAAGGCGTTGCTATCGGTAACGATTTTGACCTGTGCCACAGTTAACTCCGCAATCGCTCACTCGGTATCCTCTCAGTTTTTCGGGGGGCGCTGAGGCTGTGGCGCTGATGCTGTGGCGCTGAGGCTGTGGCGCTGATGCTGTGGCCGGTCTGTGACCGAGCCACCGTGGCTCGGTCACAGACCGGCCACAGCCCCCGGATTATCGAGAGGATACCTCACTCGGCTGAGATGATGTAGTGATAGAATGGTTGGCCGCCGTCGATGATTTCGATCTCCTGGTCGGAGTACAACTCGCTCAATACTGCCTGTAACGCCTCGGCCGTTTGGGCGTTTGTGGGCTCCCCGTAGTATAGGGTGATGACCTCTAGCTCGGAGGCCACCATCTGTTCGAGCAACGTCTTGACGACCTCTTCCGCGCTGGGGCCGGTGGCGGTGAGTCTGTCATTCAGCAAGCCAATGACGTCACCAGCCTTCACATCGATGCCGTCGAAATGGGCGTCTTGCACCGCGATGGTGACCTCGCCCGTCCGGACCTGGCTCAACGCGGCGGTCATGGTGCGGACGTTTTGGCCCAAGTCCACGCGCAGGTTGAGCGCCAGCAACGCGCTGATGCCCTGGGGAATGCTGTTGCTGGGCACCACCGCGACGGCCTTGCCCGAGCTCGTGGCCGCGTCTTGGTCGATCAGCGCTCGAGCTTGTTGGGCGGCCATGATGATGTTGCCGTTGTTCGGCAGGATGATGACTTGTTCGGCGGGTAGCTTCCAGATGGCCTGGTAAAGCTCTTGCGTGCTCGGGTTCATGGTTTGGCCGCCGGAGACAACGATGTGCGCCCCCAGGCTCTTGAAAACCTGGGCCAGGCCCGGCCCGGGCGCGACGACGATGATGCCCGGCCCTTCGATCGGTTCGAGCGCCACTTCCGGCGTGCTGCCGGGCAGCCGGCTTTCAGTGGTCTCGAAGCGCGGCGGCGCCGGGTCGTAGCCGGCCGGCATCTCCGGAATCTGCATGTCGTCCATGTTCTCGACGATCACGTCGGTGACGAAGCCCAGGCTGATGGCGTAGGACAGCGGCACGGCCGGGTTGGACACGTGGATGTGCCCCTTGACCAGGTGCTCGTCCCCATCGACCAGCGGGCAGTCACCCATGGCGGAGATCTGTTCGCGGATGGCCTCCACGTCCAACGCCTGGCCCTCGATCAGGAACTGGACGTCGAAGCCATAGACCAGCGGGGGCACCGCGCGCTGGCCCTTGGACGGGCGCGCCGGGGCCGCCGGGGCCGCGATCGGCTCGATGGCCGGGCCGCCCTCCTCGACGGTCTTGCCCAGCAGCGCGTAATAGATCCCTTCCAGGATGTAATACAGCCCTTTGCCGCCGCTGTCCACCTTGCCGGCCTTGGCCAGCACCGGCAACAGGTTGGGCGTGTTGATCACGGCCTCGTCGGCAGCTTTCAGCGTCCGGACCATGACGAAACGCAGGTCCATATCTACTTCGGCAGCGTTCTCGGCGGCCGCGGCGGCCTCCCGCACGACGGTCAGGATGGTGCCTTCCACTGGCCGGTTGACGCCCTTGTACGCGATGCGGCTGCCTTCGCTCAGCGCGGCGGCAAAGCGTGGACCGGTCAGGATCGGCTCATTGTCCAGGCTGCGGGCGACGCCCCGCAGGATCTGGGAGAGGATCACGCCGGAGTTGCCGCGGGCGCCCATGAGCGCGCCGTGGGCCGCGGCTTTGGCGACCTCACCGGTGTTGCGCAGGCTTTCGGCCGTGATTTCCTGGCACGCCGATTTCATCGTCAGCAACATGTTGGTGCCGGTGTCGCCGTCTGGCACTGGAAAGACGTTCAGGGCATTGACGATTTCGTGATGGCGGTCAAGCCAGACGCGGCCAGCGTTGAGTAAATCGCGGAATCTGGCGCCGTCCACGACCATCACCGGTGTGCCATCTTGGGAGTTCCCGGTTTGGGGTTGCGCCGTGGCGGTCGCGATCGGTTTCCCGCGCGCAGCAGGGCTATCTGTCGCTACCAAGCTATGTACCTCCGTAAATCATAGGGCGTCTATCAGGGGGCGTTTCCTCCGCCCATCCCGGCCGCGCGGCTATTCCTGGTCGTTCGGCAGACGCAGCCCCTGCACGTGCACGTTGACCTCGGCCACCGGGATGCCCAGGGCCTGCTCCAGGGCGTACTTGACGCCGTTCATCACGCCGTGCGCGACCTCGGAGATGCGCGTGCCATACTGCACGATCACGTACAGGTCGACGACGACTGCACCGTTTCGCACGCGCACATCGACGCCACGCCCCCAACGGTCGGGCTGCAACAGATCGGCCAGCCCGCCGATCAGGTTCTTGCTGGCCATGCCCACCACGCCGTAGCAGCGCAAGACGGCGTCACCGGCGATGGTGGCGATGGCGTGCGGCGCGATCTCGATCCGGCCCTGTTTGATTCCTTCAATTGTCATGCAGCCACCTTTCCGTGAAATGTAGCCCAAAACCGTTCCGACCAGGTTTGCACGAATGCGCCCGCTGTGGTAATATAGTGCCCGCTGTGGCCGAGCCCTCGCTGGCTCGGTCACCGATTTGTACGAGACATCGAGCTTTATCAGGAGGTGAATTCATGGCCAGGTGTGACGGTTGCGGCAAAGGGCCACAGTTCGGGAACAACGTCAGCCACTCCATGCGCCATACCCGGCGCCGCTGGAACGTCAATGTGCAGCGCGTTCGCGTGGTGGAGGGCGGGGTAGAGAAGCGCCAGTATCTCTGTGCCAGGTGCATCAAGACCAGGCAGAAGACTCGCTGAAACTTCCCTATTCAAGGTCTGGCAGCCGGCTCGATCATGGCCGGCTGTTTGTTTTAAACAGCGAATGGGGAAATCAACGAATCTTCAGATTCAGTGTACACGTGGTACAACCTGGCGTAGCGCGGCGATCCCCGCGGCGATCCCCTGCGGATGGCCGAAGACCGCGGCGCCCGCCACCAGCACGCGTGCCCCGGCGCTGACGACTTCCGGCGTGGTGTACGCGTCAATCCCTCCGTCTACCTCGATCTCCGCGGAGAAGCCACCCCCGGCGATCATCTCGGCCAGCCAGGCGATCTTTTCCGTCATGGTGGCGATGTAGCTTTGCCCACCGAAACCCGGGTTGACCGTCATGACCAACACCTGGTCGACGTACGGCAGGATCTCGCGCACGGACTCCAGCGACGTGGCCGGGTTCAGCGTCACGCCCGGTTTGACCCCCAGCTCGCGGATCTGTTGCATGGTGCGGTGCAGGTGCGGACAGGTTTCCACGTGCACGGTCAGGATGTTCGCCCCGGCCTGGGCGAAATCGGCCAGGTAACGTTCCGGCGCCTCGATCATCAGGTGCACGTCCAGCGGGAGGCTGGTGACCCGGCGCACCGCGGCCACGACCAGCGGGCCGATGGTGATGTTGGGCACGAAGCGGCCGTCCATGACATCCACGTGGATGTAGTCCGCGCCACCGGCCTCAGCGGCACGCACGTCCGCGCCCAGGTCGGCGAAATCTGCGGACAGGATCGATGGCGCAATCTTGATCAAACCTTTGCTCCCGGTCAGGCATTACATGGGCCGAACACGCGCGGTCCGGCTCTTGAGTGGCGCTAAGGACTGATGATACAACGGAATGATTAAAAAGGCAAAGCGTTTGGTACCTTGCCGAACGAGACCTGACAGGTTTCGAAAACCTGTCAGGTCTGATTCTGTCAGGTCTGGCCCAGGCGGCGGCGCAACTGCCCACAACCGGCGTCGATGTCGATGCCGCGGCGCGTGCGCATGGTGGTCGGGATGCCGCGTCCCTCCAGGATCGCCTGGAAAGCGGCCGCGTTCTCCGACGTCGATGGCCGGTACGGGGACTCGGCCACGGGGTTGAGCGGGATCAGGTTGACGTGGCACAGGAGGCCAGCCAGGAGTGCGGCCAATTCGTGCGCCAGGGCGGGCGTGTCGTCGATGCCAGCCATCAGCGCGTACTCGAAGGTGACCCGCCGGTTGGTGCGGGCGATATAGTCGCCCACCGCGGCCATGACCTCGGCGATGGGGTAGCGGCTGTTGACCGGGACGAGCTTCTCCCGCAGCGCGTCGTTCGGCGCGTGGAGGCTGACGGCCAGGTTGATCCGGAGCGGTTCCCCGGCCATGCGGCGGATGCCCTGGGGCAGTCCCACGGTGGAGAGGGTGATGTGGCGGGTACCCAGGTTGAAACCAGCTTCATTGTTGATGGTCCGCAGCGCCTGCCAGACGCGCTCGTAGTTCGCCAGTGGCTCGCCCATGCCCATCACGACGACGTTGGTTAGGCGATCGTCAGACCTGACAGGTCTTTGGAGACCTGTCAGGTCTTGAAATGGATCCCGAAGCCAGCGCGCCGCGTACAGCACCTGGGCGACAATCTCGCCGGCTGTCAGGTTACGCGCCAACCCCGCCTGGCCGGTGGCGCAGAACACGCAGCCCATCGCGCAGCCGGCCTGGCTGCTGATGCAGACGGTGCGCCGCGCCCGGGCTGAGGCTCTGGTGTCATCGTAGTGCATCAGCACCGTCTCGATCGTCTGGCCGTCCGGCAGCCGGAAGAGCCACTTGATCGTCTGGCCGTCGGCCGAGCGTTGCGCGTGGATGGGCGCCAGCGGGTCGATGGTCGTCTCCGCGGCCAGGCGGTCGCGCAACGCGGCGGGCAGGTTGGTCATCCCCGCGGGATCGGTCGCCAGCTTGCCGTACAGCCAGTCCCAGACCTGGTCGGCCCGAAAGCGCGGCTGACCCCAGCCGGCCAGCAGATTGGCCAGTTCGGCGTGAGTGAGGTCGAGGAGGGGGGTGGGGTGGGTCATGGTTCAAGCTTAGCACAAGATAGGGTTTAGGTCAATGGGGCCGGAGCGAACCGCCAATCCCCAATCCCCAATCCCCAATCCCTAATTCCTAATCTCCAATCCCCAGCTTCCAGCATCCAGCTTCCAATGGTATAATTCTCACACAAATCCTGAAAACGGAGTGATCCTGTGTCAAGCATTCAACCCTATCCCTTCACCGCCATCGTCGGCCAGGAGCGTATGAAGCGCGCGTTGATCCTGAACGCCATCAGCAACAGCATCGGCGGGGTGCTGATCCGCGGGGAGCGCGGCACGGCCAAGTCCACGGCCGCCCGCGCCCTGGCCGCGCTGCTGCCCGAGATCGAGGTGGTCGCGGATTGCCCCTTCGCCTGCGACCCCAGCGGCATCGACACCCTGTGCGACAACTGCCGCGACCGGCTGGCCGCGGGCGAGACGCTGCCCACCACCCGCCGGCGCACGCGCTTCGTCGATCTGCCGGTCAGCGCGACCGAAGACCGCGTGGTGGGCACGCTTGATATCGAGCGGGCCATCCAGCAGGGCGAGCGCCACTTCGAGGCGGGCGTGCTGGCCGCGGCCAATCGCGGCCTGCTCTACGTGGACGAGGTCAACCTGCTCGACGATCACGTGGTGGATCTGCTGCTGGACTCCGCGGCCATGGGCGTCAACGTGGTCGAGCGGGAGGGGATCAGTTTCAGCCACCCGGCGCGCTTCATCCTGGTGGGCACCATGAACCCGGAAGAAGGGGACCTGCGGCCGCAGCTCCTGGACCGTTTTGCGCTGTGCGTGGACATGCACGGCATCGTGGACCCCCGGCAGCGCGTGGCCATCATCGAGCGCCGGGTCGCGTACGAGCAAGACCCGGAGGGCTTTTACGGGGAGTGGCTGCCGCGCGAGGCGCAGCTTTCGGTGGAGATCGGGGCCGCGCGGGACCGGCTGCCCCACGTGACCCACACCCAGCGCGACTTGTTCACCATCGCACAACTCACGACCTCCTTCCGCGTGGACGGCCACCGCGCCGACATCGTAATCCTCAAGGCCGCGCGGGCGCACGCGGCCTGGGCGGGCTGGCTGGCGATCAACGAGCAGGATATCTTGTTGGCTGCCGAATTGACGCTGCCGCACCGGCTCAAACGACAGCCGTTCGAGGAGGCCGCCATGGACGCGGGGTGGTTGGAGGAACGGCTGCGCAAGGCGCGCGCCGACGCGCCGCCCGATCTGTCTCCGCCCCCGCCAGGCGCCGAGAAGACGGCTCCCAGCGCAAAAAAAGCCCCCAGCCGCTAGCTGAAGACGCGCAGAGCACAGCTAGCGGCGTCCCACTGGACCAGGGGGAGGCCCAATCGCACAGCGCCGGTGAAGGCCCGCAAGCGCAGCGCGGCGTGCAGGTCGGCAAGGACTTCCGGGCCAGGCGACTCGACACCCCCCTGGACAAGCTCACGCGACGATCCGCCGGAAAACGCAGCTTCACGTTGACTGCGCGCAAACGCGGGCGCTACGTGCGCGCCCGGCCAATGGTGGGCCGGCCCGAAGATCTGGCCTTCGACGCGACCTTGCGGTCCGCCGCGCCCTTCCAGCGCCGCCGCCGCGCCGAGCGCGAACGCCAGGGTCGCAAACTGGCTTTCCTGGTCAAACGCCAGGACCTCCAGCGCAAAGTGCGGGTGCGCCGGGCGGCCAACCTGGTGCTCTTCGTGGTGGACGCGTCGTGGAGCATGGCCGCGGCCGAGCGGATGGAGGCCACCAAGGGCGCGATCCTGTCGTTGTTACATGACGCGTATCAGCGCCGCGACCAGGTGGGGCTGGTGGTGTTCCAACGCGAGGAAGCGCGGGTGGTGCTGCCGCCGACCTCCAGCGTCGATCTGGCTCAGCAGGCGCTGCGCGACATCCCGGTGGGCGGCAAGACGCCGCTTTCGGCCGGGCTGTTGGCCGCGTACCGGGTGTGCGCCAACGCCAAACGCCGCAACCCCGAGATCGTGCCGCTGATCATCATCCTGACCGATGGCGCTGGCAACGTCTCGGTCACCGGGATGCCACCCCAGGAAGAGGCCGGCCGCATGGCCGACCTGATCCACCAGGCCCACCTGCGCACGATCGTGATCAACATGGAGCACCCGGCCTTCGACCGCGGCCTGGCCGAGCAGTTGGCGGTCGCGCTCGGCGGCTCGTGCCTGACGCTGCCCGAGCTGAAGGCCGACGCACTGGTGCAGACGGTGCGGGGGGAGATGGGGAGCGGGGGGCGTGGTGACAAGTAGACAAGTAGACAAGTAGACAAGGTGACGGGGTGACAAGGTAACAAGGTGACAAGGTGACAAGGTGTCGGGGTGNNNNATTCGCTGATTCGCCCATTCGCCCATTCGCCCATTCGCCCATTCGCTCATTCGCCCATTCGCCCATTCGCTGATTCGCCCATTCGCCCATTCGCCCATTCGCCCATTCGCCCATTCGCCCATTCGCTGATTCGCTCATTCGCCCATTCGCTGATTCGCTCATCCGTTTAGCCGTGACCGCACCGGAAGGGGTTCTGAGAATGTTCGGTCGTCTCTTTGGTGACAAATCATTCTACGCCACCCTGTTCCGCATCACGGTCCCCATCGCGGTCCAACAACTGCTGATGTCCCTGCTCAATGCGATCGACGTGGTGATGATCGGCCAGTTGGGTGAGACATCGGTGGCCGCGGTGGGCCTGGCGAATCAGATCTACTTTCTCCTGGCGCTGCTGCTCTTCGGAATCGGCTGCGGCGCCACGATCTTCGCGGCGCAGTTCTGGGGGCGGGGGGACGTCCGAAACATCCGCCGGGTCCTGGGCATCAGTTTGCTGTGGGGGGTGGCCGGCAGCGGGTTGTTCACGGTTTTGGCGACTTTGGCGCCCGGATGGGCGCTGGGGGTGTACTCCAAAGACCCGGCGGTGGTGGCCGCGGGCAGCGGGTACCTCCGCCTCGTCGGGCTGAGCTACGTCGTCACGGCGATCACCTTCATCTACTCGTCTGTCCTGCGGAGCACCGAGAACGTCAAGCTGCCGATGGCGGTCAGCGTCTCGGCGCTGAGCCTGAAGACCGGGCTGAGCTATCTGCTGATCTTCGGGCATCTGGGCTTCCCGGCGCTGGGGGTGATGGGCGCGGCGATCGGGACGCTGGTGGCGCGTTATCTGGAGTGCATCATTCTGCTCGCCTTGACTTACGCGCGGCCGTCCCCCGCGGCCGCCCGGCCCCGAGAGCTGTTCGCGCTCGACGCACCGTTTTTGCGCCAATTCTTCAAGACCACCCTGCCGGTGGTGCTGGCCGAGGTCGCCTGGTCGCTCGGGATGACGACCTACAACGCCGTGTACGCCCGGATCGGGACGGAGTCGATCGCGGCCGTGAACATCGCCAGCACTGTGGAGAACCTGGCGTTCGTGCTCTTCATCAGCATGAGCAACGCCTGCGCGATCATGATCGGTAACAAGATCGGGGCCGACGAGGCGGAGAAGGCCCACGTCTATGCCTGGCGATTTCTGGCTCTGGGCTTGATCGGCGCGCTGGCCGTGGGCGTGGCCATCTTGCTCAGCGCGGAGACGATCCTATCATTCTTCAAGATCTCGGCCATGACGCACGCGTCGGCGCGCGGCGTCCTCACGGTCATGGCCCTGGTCCTATGGATCAAGGTGTCGAACTTGATGATGATCGTTGGGATCCTGCGGAGCGGGGGCGACACCCGGTTTGCGTTCTTCGTCGATGCCGGCTCGGTGTGGTTTGTCGGCGTCCCGTTGGCGTTTCTGGGCGCGTTCTACTTCCACCTGCCGGTCTATTGGGTCGTGCTCCTGGTCATCGGCGATGAGGCTGTTAAGTCCGTGCTGTCCTTCCGGCGCGTTTTTTCCAAACGGTGGGTCAACAATGTGGTGCAGTACGTGTAAGGCGTTTCCAAATTCGCAGAACACCCAAGGAGGTCAAACATGTCCGTTATCGATTTCAAGAAAGAATTGAAACATCTGTACAACCCGTCGCAGCAGGCGTTCACCGTCGTGGACGTGCCGCCGATGAACTTCCTGATGATCGACGGCGAGGGTGATCCCAACACCAACCCGGACTATCAGCAGGTGATGAACACGCTGTACGCGATGGCCTACGGGCTCAAGTTCGCGCTCAAGCCCCAGGGCGTCGAATACGTTGTGCCACCGTTGGAAGGGCTGTGGTGGGCGGAGGAGATGTCGAAGTTCAGCCTGCTCGACAAGGGGGACTGGCTCTGGACGATGATGGTCATGCAGCCCGAGCCGGTGACCGCCGAACTGGTCGAACGGATGCGCGGGGAGGTGGCGCGCAAAAAGGAGCTGCCCGCGCTGGCCCGGCTGCGCTTCGAGACGTACCACGAGGGGCTGGCGGCCCAGCTCATGTACGTCGGCGCGTACGCGGACGAAGGCCCGACCATCGCCCGGCTGCACGCGTTCATCGCGGAGCAGGGCTACCAGCCGGCCGGCAAACACCACGAGATCTACCTGGGCGACCCGCGGCGCACCCCGCCCGAGAAGCTCAAGACGGTGATCCGGCAGCCGGTGCGGATCGCGTAGCGAGAAGAGACCTGACAGGTTTCCGAAACCTGTCAGGTCTGCTAACTTGACAACCTCCCCACTATCGTTATAATTGTACCGATACAATCATACGATTCACCCCAGGGAGCAGCGACCATCGACGAAATCCGGCGCGGCCTTCTCGAGGCCATCCGATTGATCACCACCGGTGACCCGGCCCTGTTCGAGATCGTGGTGTTGTCGCTGCGGGTTTCCGGCACCGCGCTGCTGTTCAGCACGGTGATCGGTATCCCGCTGGGCGCCGCGTTGGGACTGAGCCGGTTCACCGGACGGCGGCTGGTGATCACGTTGCTCTACACCGGCATGGGGTTCCCGCCCGTGGTGGTCGGCCTGTTCGTCTATCTGATGCTCTCGCGGAGCGGGCCGTTGGGCAGGCTGGACTGGCCGCTGATCCCGGCCCTGTTCACGCCCGCGGCGATGATCGTGGCCCAGTGCATCATCGCGTTCCCGCTGGTCGCGGGGTTCACCATGGCCGCGGTGATGGGGGTGGACCCGCAACTGCGCCAACAGGTCCTCTCGTTGGGCGCCACCCGCTGGCAGACGGCGCTGACCGTGCTGCTGGAGGCGCGGGTCGGCGTGGTGGTTTCAGTGATCGCCGGTTTCGGTGGCATCATCTCCGAGGTCGGCGCGGTGATGATGGTGGGCGGCAACATCGAGCATCGCACACGCGTGTTGACCACCGCGATCGTGCTGGAGACCCGCAAAGGAACCTTCGACCTGGCGATCGCGCTGGGCGTAATCCTGTTGGGGATCACCTTTCTGACCAACGTGGTGATGCTCCGTTTGCAGGGAAAGCCTTTTGACGAATGAGTGAACCCATCTACCAGATTCATGATCTGACCAAGTGTTATCAAGGGCGCCGCGTGCTGGACGTGCCGCGCCTCGATGTCCGCCGGGGGGAAATTCTCGCGCTGGTCGGTCCCAGCGGCGCGGGCAAGAGCACCCTCCTGCGGCTGCTCAACTTCCTGGAGTCCCCCACCAGCGGCCGCATCCGGTTCCTGGACGCCGAGTTCGGCCCCCATCAGGAGATCCCGGTGACCTTGCGCCGCCGCGTCACCACGGTGTTTCAGCGCCCGATCCTGCTGAAGCGCACCGTGCAGGCCAATGTCAGCTACGGCTTGCGGTTGCGCGGCCAGCGCGACGGCCATCACGTCATCGCGGCCGCGCTGGGGCAGGTGGGGTTGCAGCCTCTGGCGCAGCAGCCGGCGCGCACCCTCTCGGGCGGTGAGGCGCAACGCGTCGCCCTGGCGCGGGCGATGGTGTTGGAGCCGGACGTGCTCCTGCTCGATGAGCCGACCGCCAATCTGGACCCGTACAACGTGGGGCTGATCGAGGACACCGCGCGCCAGCTCAACCGCGAACGGGGCACGACCCTGGTCCTGGTGACCCACAACGTCTTCCAGGCCAAACGGCTGGCGCATCGCGTGGCGTTGATGCTCGAAGGCCGCGTGGTGGAAGTGGCGGATGTCCAAACGTTTTTCGATGCCCCGCGTGATCCCCGCACCGCGGCGTTCGTCCGGGGCGAGATGGTGTACTAGCGAATCAGCGAAT
>PHCA01000100.1 GCA_002842085.1 Chloroflexi bacterium HGW-Chloroflexi-1 | reverse complement strand
CGTAAGTCCTTTGGCAGTTGCAGAACACGCCGCCCAACTGTTTAAAGTACTTTGCGCATACCCTTCAACTGCACAAGGATTTCCGCCGCAAAGTACTACACTGCTGGCCGCGCACGCGGGTCAATCTGGAAACGTATACAGTCTCAGCAGGGCGCCGTCCACCAGGATCTCGACGGGCTGATCGCCGACTGGGGTGACGGCGCGCAGCCGGTCGGCCGGCGAGGCGGGGTCGGGCGCCACTCGCTGGTCGCGGTGGCGCCGGTGTAGCTGCCCACGATGGCGCCCTCTTCCCGGGTGAAGAAGAAGGCGAAGCGGTAGTCCTGCTTCATTGAATACGGAAGGACGTTTGCGTTGGCGCAGAGTGGCGGTTATACTGTTGAAATGAGGTCCCTATGTCTGTGATTCACGATGGCCCTTCCTCTGCCCATTTTGCGCCGCTGCCCTTCAAGGGCAATGCAGGCGATACCGCGCCCCTCGGCATGACCGGTGAGATGTCGGCTGCGCTGAGCGATGCGCCGGTCGGAAGCTGCGTGTCCTGGGGTATCCCGTTCGAAATCGATGAGGCCGTGATCTTGGCCGACCGGCCGGTTTCTATCGAGATCAGCCCAGTCCGTGCGCGCTGGCTCGTCTTCCTGCACACGTCGGACCTCCGCCCCGTGCTGCCGGGGCCGGGCGGGATCATCTCCCCGATGCACGGGGAGGGCCGGCTGGCGGAGCACGCCGCCGACTATGTGATCCGCTATACCGATGGCAGCCAAGCGCGGGCCGCGATCCGCCGACGCCACCAGTTAGGCGCGTTCCGGCGGCGCTGGGGCGAGAACTGCTTCGCAGCGGTCGCGCATCACAAGCCCTACCCGCAACGCGCCAGCCACCAGCAGACCATGCCGTCATGGGGCTGGAGCCAGACGCGCGTTGCTTCCGCGGATGACGGCCCGTGGGTGAACTGGCTGTGGGCGTGGGAGAACCCCCATCCCGACCGAATGATCGCTGGCTTTCGCTTCGAACCGCCTAATGGCAGGGCGGCGGGCGTGGTGATGATCTCGGCCATTTCGGCCGGGGATGTCATTGATCTCCCCTTGCGCTGGGGACCGCGGCGCAAGGCTCGCCTGGTGCTGTCCGAAGGGGAGACCTTCCGGCCGGATCTGGATCGAGACGGCCTGCTCGAGCAGATCCAGATCGACCTGGGCCAGGTGATCTCCGCCACCCCGCGCCTGGTCTACCCGAACGACGACTGGCAGGTCACTTACAACAACCAACTACCCGAGCTGTCCTCCCGCGAGATCCTGATCGAGTACACGGCGCACCCGGCAGCCTGTTTCCACCTGTCCGGCGCCGCCGGCCGCCGAATCGTCCCGGTATCCGAGGTGGAAGCGCCTGCACCGAGCGAAGCACGTCCTGAGCAACGCCGAAGGGTCGAAGCAGCCGCGTTCACCGGCTTCCATGCGGTCGCGCCCGCAGCCCAGACAGTCACGCTGCGTGTGGTCGAGCGCGGCCGCGGCCAACCGGTGCCGGTCAAGCTGCATGTGCACGGCGCGTGGGGCGAATACCTGGCGCCGGTGGACCGCCACCGCCATCTCAACCCCTCCTGGTTCGAAGACTACAGCGTGGACTTCCCTCACGTCCTGAACTGGGAGGACCGGGCGCGCTTCCATGCCTGCACCTACATTAGCGGGGAGACGATGATCAAGCTGCCGCTGGGCAAGATTTACATCGAAGTCTCCAAAGGCTTCGAAATCCGACCGGTGCGGCAGGTCGTGGAGGTGACACCCGAGACGCAGGAGATCGAAATCGAGCTGGAAAAGGTCCTGCCCTGGCGCGAGCAGGGCTGGGTGACGGCTGACACGCACGTGCACTTCCTCTCGCCCATGTCGGCCATGCTGGAGGGCGCGGCCGAGGGCGTGAACGTGATCAACCTGTTGGCCAGCCAGTGGGGCGAGCTGATGACCAACGTGGGCGATTTCGACGGCCACAACACCTGGGGATCGAAGGAAGCCGGCGGCGACGGCGAATATCTGGTGCGGGTGGGCACCGAGAATCGCCAACACGTACTGGGGCACATCTCTCTGCTGGGCTACCGCGGGCAGATCATCGCGCCGATGACCACCGGCGGCCCGGACGAATCGGCCCTGGGCGACCCGGTCGATGTGTTATTGACCGAATGGGCGCGGCAGTGCCGCAAGCAGGGCGGCCTCGTGGTGGCGCCTCACTTCCCGAACCCGCGCGCCGAGCATGCCGCCGCGATCGTCAGCGGCGACGTCGACGCGATCGAGATGACGTCGTGGGAAGATCACTATAGCGGCATCGACCCCTACTCCATCTCCGACTGGTACCGGTATCTCAACTGCGGCTACCTGGTCCCGGCCGTGGGAGGCACAGACAAGATGGCCGCCATCACCGCGGTGGGGACCGTGCGCACCTACGCCCGGATCGACCCTCGCACCGAATTCAGCTACGAGGCCTGGAAGGAAGCGATTCGCCGGGGCGAGACGTTCGTCACCTACGGCCCGCTGACACGCGTCGATCTGGTGGTGAACGGGGAGATCCGGGAGAGCGTGGCAGTGGCCCCAGACGCCGGGGGCGGCCACTGGTCGGTCAAGGTCGATCGGAGCGCCTGGCTGGCTTTGCTGGTGCGCGGGCAGCGTCCCGGCAAGCCCGAAATAATCGCCGCACACAGCACGCCGGTGATGATCACGGTGGCGGGTACTCCCCTGCTGGCCGCCGCTGACGCCGTCACCATCCTCGACCAGATCGAAGGCGCAATGGTCTACCTGGACACCGTGGGTACCCGCGCCGCCGACCGGGCCTACAAGCGCATGCGCCAGGCGCTTGTAGCGGCCCATCGCACCCTGCACAACCGCATGCATCAGCAGGGGCATTACCATGAGCACGCGCAGACGCCGTCGGGTGATCATGCAGAGCGGCACCGGGGACAGCCCGACGGCCGCAGAAACCGACCGGCCGGGTAGAGGAGCTTGACAATGAATCAGACAAATCTCGACCGCATTCAAGACTTCTTTCGCGAGCGCGGCATGGCCGCTGCACTGCTTGCCAACCCCTGGACGGTCGCCTGGCTGACCGGCTACGCGCCGCCCATCCAAACCGGCCCCAGCCCGTTCGAGGGTGGTCCGGCCCTGGCGTGGTGGCGCCGCGGAGAGTTCACCCTCATCTGCTCGGACGCGGAGGCCGGCCCGGTGCGGGTCGCAGGCGGAGACGGTGTCGAGGTGCGCGAATACGCGGGCTACACCTTCGATGAACCGCTGGCTGTCGTCGAGCGGCAGGCCGCGGTCGTGCGGGACGTGCTCGGTGGCTGGGATGGCCGCGGGTCCAGGGTTGCAGTCGAGTTGCGGTTTCTGCCGGCCGCGCTGTTTGACGCGGCGCAAGAGGCGCTGCCCGGCGCAAGGTGGATGCCGATCGATGGCCAGGTGGAGCCGCTGCGCGCGGTCAAGACCCCGGAGGAGATCGCCAGGCTGCGCGCCGCGCTGGCCCCGTGCGATTTCGCCCAGGCCGAGGTGCGCGCGCTCGCACAGCCGGGCGTGAGCGAGATTGCGCTGTGGGGCGAGTTGAAAGCCAGGCTGGAGGCCAGGGTCGGCGCGCGGCTGCCGCTCTTCGGGGACCTGGTGGCCGGCGCTCGTACCGGTGATATGGGTGGGCCGCCGGGAACTTACGTGCTCCGGGAAGGCGACCCTGTGCTCTCCGACATCGTGCCGCGGCTGGACGGCTATTGGGGCGACAACTGCGGCGTGCATTTCGTCGGCGCGCCCTCCGCCGAGATGGCGCGCATTCACGGTGTCGTGTCCGACGCGTTGCGCCGTGGCATCGATGTGGTGCGCCCCGGTCTGGTCTCGCGCGATCTTGACGCGCTGCTGCGCGCCGTCATCCGTGACGCAGGCTTCGCGCCGTACCCGCACCACTCTGGACACGGAGTGGGCGTTAGCTTCCACGAAGAGCCACGCCTGGTTCCGTACAACGCGATGCCGCTGGAGCCGGGCATGGTGATAACGCTGGAGCCGGGCATCTACCTGCCGGGCAGCGGCGGGGTGCGCCTGGAGGATGTGGTATTGGTGACCGAGACGGGTTGCCAGGTGCTGACCCGGCACCTGGCAACATGACGGTGTATCCTCTTGATAATACAGGGTAGGGGCAGCGCCTCTGTGCCTGTCCCGGGGTGACTGCCATCAGTACGCCAATGCAACTTTGATCACCTCATCCGGGCGCCGGTCGATCAGCTCATACGCCTCCGCGGCGCGGGCGAAGGGGAAACGGTGGCTGATGAAGCCGTCCGAGTTGAGCTTTCCCGCCGCCAACAAGTCGGTGACTACCTGATTGATCCGCGGCCGGTTCCACAACGGGTAGTCACGGTGCGGGCACTCCCACCACGCCATGCTCGAAATCGTATCGTCTCAATAATCTGGGGTAGGGGCGAGCCCTCCGTGGTCGCCCAGGGCGGGCACAGAGGCGCCGCCCCTACGTATTGAGAGGATACTCGAAATCATGGTGACGCGGTTATGATGCCACTCCTCGCCCAGCCGCAGCGCGGTCCCGCCACCGGAGTAGAAGCCGCCCGCGACGACCGTCCCGGCGATCCGCACGCACCGGATCGCCTCATTCAGCGCCGCGTAGTGCCTCGACAGCTCGATCGCGACATCGGCGCCCCGGTGGTGGCTCGCCGTCTTGATTTCGTAGCCCACGTCGCACGTGGCGGGATCGAGCGTTCGATCAGCGCCGAACTGTTCAGCCAGGCCGCGACGCGCGGGGTATAGGTCGATCGCGTCGATCCAACCCGCGCCCTCCAGCCGGGCCAGTTGCACCGCCAGTAAGCCGATCACCCCCATCCCAAAAATTGCCACCCGGTCGCCCACCTTGACCCGTGCATCGTGGACGGCTTGCAGCGCCACGCCGGCCAGCGCCAGGATGATCGCTTGCTCCGGCGTCACGTCCGCCGGCAGCGCCTCGATGCGGCCGCGGTAGGGGAAGTTCTCCGGGACGAAGGTGTGCGTCTCGCGGTGGGGGATCAACATGTGGACCAGGTCGCCGGGTCTAAGGTGGCACACACCGGCTCCGACCTCGGTGATGCGGCCCACCCACTCGTAGCCCAGCGCCCCTGCGGGCGCCGGGCCTTTGCGCGGTAGAAAGAGGCGCAGATCCGGGTCGAACTCGTTGTCGGCGAACGCCGATGTGCCGCGGTAGAGGTTCATCTCGGTGCCGTGGCTGATACCGCTGAGGATACCCTGTCCGCGCACCTCGTCCGGCTGCAACGGGGCGTCTTCGTAAGACACCAACGCCACCTGCCGCGGGGCGATAAGTCTGAGTTCCCTGGGCATGATGTTGTGTGGATAGTCCTCGGCTTTCGTTGTCGAATCGATCTCCGGGCAACCGCAGGCGGTATCTTCTCAGTTTTTCGGGGTATGCTGTGGCCGGTCTGTGACCGAGCCACCGTGGCCCGGTCACAGACCGGCCACAGCCCCCAGATTATTGAGAGGACACGCAGGCGGCGGTTAACCCTCCACGCCGCACCAGTCCATCACAAACAGCAGCAGCGTTTCCCAAAAGGCAAACAGGCTTGCCACGTCGACATATTCGTCAGCGGCGTGGGCATGGGCCCCGGTCGGCCCGAAGATGATGCCGGGGATATTGAAAATCTGATGCAAGGCGAACATATCGCAGGCAAACGGCGCGCCCAGCACCTGGGGATCGCTCGCCAGCACTTGCCGGGCGCTGTCCGCCATCGTCGTCACCAGCGGATGGTTCGGCTCGATGGCGGTGGGCGCCATCCAGCGGATGCGGTAGCGGATCTCCGGCCGGGTCAAGAAAGCGTCCTCATGGCGGGCGATCACGCCCTCCAGCCAGTCGGTCATCTCCCGGTACACGGCTTCCCGCGTTTCGCCCGGCAAGGTCTGGATGATCAGCTCGATGCGGCCTTCGGGTGGCACCGCGATCGGCACCTGGCTGCCCCAGCCGCCGGCATAGACCTTCGTCACCTGTACAGGCACCGGGTCAGGGTAGCTGGTGTAGAGCGGATGCGTCGGATGCTGGCGGCGGATCGCGCTCAGCTCGTCGATGTGGGTCAAGAAGATGCCCATCTGCTTGACGGCATCCGCTGTCTTCTCCGCGCTCTTACCCACATCGAGCCAGGTACCCTTGGTGCTACGGAAAATGAAGTCGCTGATCAGCGCGCCTCGCGCGGCCGGATAGATCTTCAAGTCGGTGCCCTCGGGGATCAGCGCGCCGTCCACCGCGCCGTAACGCAGCCGGCCGGCGATGGTGGCGTTGACGCCGCCCTCCTCCTCGTCCACAACGCATTCGTAGCTCAGATTGCCCCGCAGCGGCACGCCCTTCTGTGCGATGGCCTTGAACAACACCGCCATAGCCCCCATCGCACCTTTCATGTCAATGGCGCCCAGGCCGAACAGCTTGCCGTCGTGGATTTCCGCGGCGAAGGGTGGGTGGGTCCAGACGTTGTCGCCCAGGGCCACCGTGTCGATGTGCCCGGACAGCAGCAGCGAGCGGCCGCCGCCCCGCCCCGGCAGGCGCGAATGCAGGTTGGGCCGGTTGCGGTAATCCCGGCCCGGCCAGTAGGCCGGATGCTCCACCATGCCAGGCGCCTGATCCGGCTCGTACAGGTCAGCAGTGAGGCCGGAACGGCGAAGATACTCGGCCAGGTACTCCTGACAAGCTTGCTCTTCCCCGCCAGGCGGCATGTTGCGCGACGGCATGCGGATCAGATCTTGCACCACCTGCATGATCTCGTCTCGGTATTCCGCCAGCATCTGGCCTGCGGATGTGCGTGGGTCCATAAGGTGCTCCTGTGGGCTGGGTAGACTGGTATATTGGTCATTGGTACATTGGTAAATTGGTACAGTGGTACATTGGTAAATTGGTACATTGGTAAATTGGTACATTGGTACAGTGGTACAGTGGTACATTGGTACATTGGTACATTGGTACATTGGTGAGCCTACCAACCTACCAACCTACCAATCTACCAATCTACCAATCTACTAATCTACCACTCACGGTTCGCTCATTTTTAACCCAGTATTCAAGATTTGACCGTGCAGTGTAATCCGTTCATGGCATAAGCGTGCGCCTGGTTTTGTGGATCAGATTTCATCATACCATGATGGCTTGGCGCTATATATGCAGTGATGACGAAAAAAAGCCGTGCGTTGCTACGAATCAAATCTTGAATAGCAACGGAAATATCAGCAAACCGTGAGTACCAATCTACCAATCTACTAATCTACCAATCTACTAATCTACCAATCTACCAATCTACCAATCTACCAACCTACCAATCTACCAATCTACCAACCTACCCCAACTCAATGATCTCTCGCCGATACGACGTCAGCTCCTCGATGCCGTCTGCCGTTACGACGAGCCCGTCTTCGTAGCGCAGGCCATACTCCCCGTCGCTGAGCCAGATGTCGATGTTGAACTGCATGTCAGGTTGAATGATCAGGTCGCTGCCCGCCCCCAGCCACAGCCCCTCCACCTCAGACGATCCCGACCCATGGGCCGGGCCGTAGAGCGTGAACTGCTCGAACCCGTACTTCGCCAGCGTGTCGTAGTAGTTTTTGAAGACGACCCTGGCAGGCGCGCCGGGGCGGATGTCCCGCAGCGCGCCGTGGACCCCTTCCAGCGCGACACTCATCAGGGTGCGGGCCCGGTCTGGCATTTTGCCGATGGCGAATGGCCGGCACATGTTGCCGCAGTAGCCCAGGTGACGCGCGCCGAAGGTGAGCTGCACCAGCTCGTTGCGCTTGATCCGGCGGTTGGTCGAGCGACACAGGCTCTGATGGGTGTTGGGGCCAGAGCAGACCCAGATGGGGTAGGACGTGCCTTCCGCACCGAGCCGACGCATGGTCGCATGTGCACGGGCTTCGATCTCCCACTCCGCCTGGCCTTCGGCTACCGAGTCCAAGACGTCGATCATCGCCTGCTCGGTGATCCAGTAAGCCTGGCGGATCGCGGCGATCTCGTAGGCCGACTTGATACACTTGACGCGCAGCAGCACGTCGTCGGCCGGCACGATCTCGGCCCCGGCCACGGCGCGCTGCAAATCGGCGAAGATGGGGTGCGGGAAGATGTTCCAGTCGGCCACCCCCACCCGTTTCGGCAGGCGGCCGCACACGCTCGACAAAATCGCATCGAAGTCCTCGTAGCGTACCGGCGGCACCCAGTCGGGCGCGGAGCTTTCCACGAAGAGCGGGTGGATGTGGATGTTCTTGATGCGCGAAAACTGCCGGGCGAACTCGTATGACTCCGGTCCACCGGTGACCAGCGCCGGCGCGCCCTCGCGTGGCACGATCACGCCTGCAAAATCGAAGAAAGGCCAGAAGTCGGCCAGGTAGCGGCTGCTGGCCGCCTCGGACTCGGACGAGTAGGTGACCAGCACGTCCAGGTCGGCGCGCGCCAACTCCAGTTGCAGGCGCTCGATACGATCCTGAAAGTCGGCATCCGGAATAATGGTGGTACGCATGGTGTAACGTCTCCTTTTCAGTCTGATATCAATGTCATTCAATTGCCGGTAGAACACCGCCTTGTAGTCGTCTCCTGGTATCTTCTCAGTAATCCGGGGTGGCTGTGGCCGGTCTCCTGACCGAGCCACGGTGGCTCGGTCAGGAGATTGTGTCAAATGACCCCCAGGTGGTACACTATACTGGTCAGAAGTCAAATGGGTGCAGCGAGTCACGGAATGTGTCAAGCACATTGAGACAGTTCG
>PHCA01000099.1:32570-37994 GCA_002842085.1 Chloroflexi bacterium HGW-Chloroflexi-1 | reverse complement strand
CTCGTAGCCTGAGCCGTTCACGGTCAGGCGGCTCCGGTCGAGCTGGCGCTGCTGGCTTGTCCAGGTTACAGTCTCAGGATAGACAACTCAGTATAATCACTGGGGCGCTGTCTATCCCCAAGCAGTCCTATTCGTCATGCTGCGGGCTGGCAGGGGCTGGCGCGGGGCGTTATTTGATCCAGATCGGGTCATGCTCCTCGAACTTGTTGTTGCTCAGGTTCACCTGGCCGCTGCCGTCGTCGTTCATCAGCCAGATTTGCGCGTAGCCGGTGACGCGGTTGGACCAGAACACCAGCCGGCCGGCGTCGGGCGACCACGAGGGGTACTTGTCCCACTCCCACCAGTTCCAGGTCAGTCGTTTGGGGTGCTCCCCGTCCGCGCCGATCAGGAAGATCTCGTCGTTGCCCGGCTCGTTGGAGACGAAGGCGATCCAATGGCCCTTGGGAGACCACACTGGGTCCCAGTTCTCGCCGGCCCAGTGTGTGACCTGGAACGATTTCCCGTCCGGGTACAGGATGAAAATCTGGTCGTTTTTCTCGTTGCGCGGCTTGGTGACGTACAGTGAACTCAGGCCATCGGGCGAACGGCCTTCGGCGGCACGCAGCTTCTCATATTCCGCCCGGGCCTTGTCCTGCTGCCAGATGTGGAAGGGACGGCTGCCGTCCGGGTTCATGATCCAAAGGGCGTCCGCACCCGTGCGGTTGCTGTAGTAGACGATCTTGCCCTTGTAACGGCTGAGCGGCACGTAGCCCGGCGTGGGAGTAGCCGTGGGCACAGGCGTCATGGTCGGGGTGGGCGTGATCGTGGCGGTCGGTGTCGGCGTGACGGTGGGGGTCATCTGGGTCGCCAGGCTGGCGGCCAGCGCCCGGGCAGTGGTGGTGTCCACCCCCTCCAATTGACTGGCGCGGAAGTAACGTTCCCAGGCCATTGCCAGCTCGCCAGCTTGAAGCAGGCCGTCGCCGCTGCGCATGTAGGCGTCGTAGAGCAATTGGGCCGCCTGGTTGTCGAGGTAGTTCGGCTGGTTGGCGTAGAGCAGCCCCAGTCGATGGATCGCCAGATCCCACTGGCCGGCCGTGAACGCCGCGTAGCCGTCCATGTACTGCCGCGCCCACTCGCGCGGGTTGGTGGCCGCCGAGTCCTGCGGCCGGAGCCCCAGCGCCTTGGTGTAGAGTCCCTCCGCGCGTTGGAGTTCATCGACGCGACCCGCCGACCGGTCGACCACCTGCCCGGCCAGGGTGATGTAGGCCTGGAAGAGCCGGGCGTCGATCTCGATGCGCTCGGTGCGCGGGGTCAGGGTGCGCGCCTGTTCCAGGTGCAGCACGGCCCCTTCCAGATCGCCGGCGGCCTGGGCGTCCTCGGCCTGCCGCAGCACCGACAGCAGCCGTTGGTTCTGTTCGATCTTGTTCAGCAAGGCGCTCACGTCGCGATAGGTTGGGGCGATCTCCAGGATGCCGACCAGGGTAGCCTGGGCCTCGCCGATCTGCCCGGCCGTCAGTTGCGCCTGCGCTTGTTCGTAGGCCGCGTCCAGCTCCTGTCCTTGCCGGGCGCTGGCGATCCCCGCGGCCAGGGCGGGATGGGTGGGGCTGAGGGCGGCCAACTGGTCGTACAGCTCTAACGCCTGAGTGTAGTCGCCGGCGGCCAGCGCCTGGGCGGCCTGTAGGGCGATCTCCGCCTGCTGGCGTTCGGCGCGCATCTGGGCCATCGAGGGGGCGATCGTGTTCCGGTAGAAGCCCAGTGCGATCCATGCCAGCCCGAACAACACGACGACCAGCGCCAGGACGAACCGGGTGCGCCGGTTCAGGAGGGGCCGCCGCCGCGCGCGCACCTTGAGGGTCTTGTCGGTCTCGACGCGCAGTTGGGCCTGGTCGATCGTCGATTGCAGACCCTGGTCATCGGGGTATTCGGCTGCCAACTCATGCAGCAGGGCCAGCGCCTGCGCCCATTCGGCGCGCTGCATGTGCGCCATCGCCTGTTGGTACGCCGGACTGGCACGCCAACCGCCTCGGGAAATTGGTTTTTGATCGTTCATCACTTGCCACTTATACCTGAAAACGCCTCGACGATTTTTGGCACTGCTGGTCCCAGGATGACGATGAACAGCGCCGGGAAGATGAACAGCATCATCGCCACCAGCATCTTGATCGGGGCCTTGTTGGCCTTTTCCTCGGCCCGCTGCCGCCTGAGCACCCGCATCTGTTCGGACTGGCTTTGCAGGACGTGGGCGATGCTGGTCCCCATGCTGTCGGCCTGGATCAGGATTGCCACGAAGGACGACACGTCGGGGACGTCACAGCGCTCGGAGAAGCGCCGTAACGCCTGGCCGCGCGCGACGCCCAGCCTTATCTCTGCCACCAGTCGGGAAAATTCATCACTCAGCGCGCCCTTCCATTGTTGGCCGACTCGCTGCAACGCCGACTCGAACGCCAGCCCGGCTTCGACGCAGACAGTGAGCATGTCGAGAGCGTCGGGGAGCGCACGCTGGATCACGTCCTGGCGCTGTCGCATTCGGGACTGGAGCCAATAGTTGGGCGCCATGAAGCCGACCACCGCGCCAATCAGCGGACCGAACAACGCCATGCGCGGGTTGGCGGCCGCCTGCCCGTAGAAGTAGCCCAGGCCCAGCCCGGCGGCCGCTAACAGGATGCGCAACCCCAGGAAGTCGGCCGGGCTCAAGTTGCCTGGCCGCCCCGCGACGTTCAGTTTTTGCTGGATGTGCCCCACGTTGGCGCCAGGCGCCAGGCGCCCCAGCGCCTGGACGAAACGGTGTGCACCGGGCAAGATCGCGCGTTCGTATAATGATCCCCGCAACTCGCCCGGCGCGCTCGCCTGAGCGGCTTGGTGTTCGGCATCCCTCGCGACATAGCTTTCCATGCGGTCTTCGAGCGCCCGCGAAGTCCGGTTCGAGCGAGCCGCCAGGACCAAGGCCAACACGGCCAACCCCACCGCGATCGCGGCGCCGATGGGAGAAAAGAGTAGGTCCATATTACACCTTGATACTCACGATCTTGTTGATCACCAGGAAGCCGATCCCGATCATCACCAGCGCGATGCCGGGCAGCCAGATCCATTGCGGCGAGAAAAGCGGCTGCATGTAGCCCGGGTTGATCATCATCACGACGCCCCCGACCAGAAAGGGCATGGCCGCCAGGATGTAGCCGGCGATCCGCTGTTGCGCGGTCAGAGTGCGGATCTCCTGGGCGATGCGCACCCGTTCTCGAATGGTGGTGATGACGCCGTCGAGGACGTTGGCCAGATTGCCGCCCACCTCGGCCTGGATGTTGATCACGGTGGCGACCATGGCCAGATCATCACCGGGCATCCGTTGGACGAGGTGCGCCAGGGCTTCTTCCAGCGAGGCGCCCAGACTGATCTCCCGTACCACGCGGCCAAACTCGACGCTGGCCGGCGTCGGCATCTCCTGGCGCACCAGTTCCATGGCCTGCACCAGTCCCACACCGGCCCGCAGGCCGCTGACCATCATGGTGAGGACGTCCACCAGTTGGGCCTGAAAACGATGCTGCCGCTTGCCCCGCCGGCTATGCAGGTAGAACACCGGCATCTGCAGGCCAAGCACCGTCAACGCCAGCCCGAACAGGAAATTGCCCAGCAGGATGGCGCCCAACAGCAAACCCAGAAACGCGGCGCCGAGGCGCACCAGGACGTATTCGCTGACGGTGAGCGCGATGTCGCTCTGCTGGATCTCCAGCGCGAAGTGATCGCCCAGTTTCTTCTCCAGCCTGGTGCCCTTCAGGAAATCGGCGAACGGCGCGGACTTGGGCGTTTTCACGGGCGCGGGGCTGCGATGGAGCACTTGCTCCATCCGCTCGTCCAATTCGCCGGCCGGCTTCATCAGGCGATAGAGCCCGACGAACAGGCTCAGGATCGCCAATCCGATCGCTCCAGCGGCAACGAAGGGCATGATCGACATTATGAATCGCTCCTCGTACTGCGTATTGCGTACTGCGTGGGGCGTGAAAACACCGGCTACGAAATACGCGCTACGTGCATTTGATCTGGAATCACGATGTTTTTCCACAACTGATACTCGCCACGGTCATGAAGCGAGGTTTTCTAACCCTGTGTCACCCCTTCACCCTGTCACCCTGTCACCCTGTCACCTTGTCACCTTGTCAAGTATGCCGCCCCCGCCCCATCAGCCTGGCCCGCGGGCCGCTACCCTTCACCAAACTGGCCAGCCCCCCGGCCTTGTCCTCCGCTTTGGCCGGCGCCAGGTCATCGGCCAACTTGTGGATGGCCCGCGCCGGCGCGCTGCGCCAGTGACTGATCACGAATGGCACGCCCCGGTTGACGCTGGCCGTCACCAACGCCTGATCATCCGGGATCTCATGGGCGATCTTCATTTTCAAGTGCTTGCGGATCGCTTCGGCGGGCACCCCGGCCGGCAAGGTAGAGCGGTTCAAGATGACGTTCAGGCCGACCTCCGGCAAAGTGGCCGTTATCATCTCGATGAACAATTGGCCGTAATGTAGAGAGGTCATCTCCGGCACGATCAAGACCAACGCCGCGTGCGCCTTGCGCATCACGGCAATCGTGTTCGTCTTGGCGGCCGTATGCAGATCGATCACCACGAAATCGAACATCTTCTGCAGCAGATCGATGATCTCATCCAGCAGATCGGGAGGCAGGCACAATCCCTGGCTGGGGGGGGCCAGCAGGACGCGTAAGCCGCTTTCGTGCGTTGCCAGCACTTCGGCCAAGAATTCGGTGTCCTCAGGATCGAAGCGGGCGAGCAGGTCACCCAACGTCCGCTCGGCGCGCAGGTTCAGCAGGACGGCTTGACTGCCGGCGCCCTCGCCCACCTCGATCAGCACCGCGCCGCGGGGGGCGCGCTCCTGCAGGGTGACGGCCAGATTGGCCGCGATGACCGAGGCGCCGCTGCCGCTTTTCGGCCCGTAGAGCGCAACGATGAGGCCGCTTTGGTCGCGTTTGCGGCCTCCCTGGCTCAGGATGGGAGGCAAGGCCGGACCGCTGTCGCTGAGCAACACGCGCCCCACGGTTTCCCAGAGCTGGGTGTCGACAAACGGGGTGGCCACCAACGCGGCCGCGCCGGCCAGCACAACCTCTTGCAACGCCTGGACGTCCCGCGCATCCACCAGTGCCACCGCGGCCACACCTGCAGTGGCGAGCCGCTCCACGACCTGCGCCTGCCTGGCCGCGCGCAGTCCCTGATCCACCAACGCCAGGCGGATCTCCTTCGACGGCGTCTTCTGGTTCAGTTCCGCGGAGGTCACGCGCTCGACCCGGTAGAAGGTCGGCGCGCTCAACAGCGCCGAGGCGATGCGCTCGCACGTTTCGGCGCTATCGGCAACCAACAGGAGCGGGATGGGTGCGGCTACGGGTGACATGTCTCTCCGACGGGCAATGGATGATATACTTGACAAGGTGACAAGGTGACAAGGTGAC
>PHCA01000099.1:20167-32408 GCA_002842085.1 Chloroflexi bacterium HGW-Chloroflexi-1 | reverse complement strand
CGGGGGCACGGTTGCAAACCGGCCCCAGCATTTGGTTGGCCCCAGCAATTGGTTGGCCCCAGCAATTGGTTGGCCCCAGCATTTGGTTGGCCCCAGCATTTGAGCGTTGCTCTGGCCGGTCTGCGACCGAGCCATGTCAGTCTCTAGCGAACCGGCAGTTGGTATTTGTCGATCAGGTACGGCAGGTCCACCGGCCGCGTCTCGTGTTCGGTTTCATCGGCAACGTTGCGGATTGCCAAATCCATCACCGCGCCGGCGTCCTTCAGGTATTTTAGCGCCAAAGCGTCCTGCGAGTCCAATGCCAGGATGTAGGCGTAAGCGCTGCCGAGCACTGGGGCGCCGCCCCCACCGCTCAGCAGCCCGCTTGCCTCTGCCTTGCCGGCCGTGCCACTGCGGATCACGCTCACGACGGTGACCCCCTGCAACGTTCCGAAAGTAAACCACTGTTTCTCTCTTTTCGCGCCTGTGGCCCCATTATCGCCCAAGTTATCACCCAAGGCGGTGCTGTTGGCGAGGGTTTCGATCTCGAGAGAGTAGAGGATATCCACGCGGCTGCCGGGTTGGATGAGCTGCGCCTGGCTCAGCAGGTCGTCTGCCGCCAGGGTCACCGCGACCTGGCCTTCCGACAGGGTGAACCCCAGATTCGCGCCGGTCACATCGGGCTGGGTCAGGTGATGGGCCAGGATCATCTCGCCGATGTCCAGGTCGATGGTGGTGACCTGGCCGCTGGCGTCCGAGATCCGGGTCAGCGCGCCGGCCGGAAGGGCGGTGGCCGGCAGTTGTTGGGTGGTCAGATCGGATTCCGTCAGCAAAGTTCCGGCCTGCAGGGGGCGCGCGACAACCACAACCGAGGTGGTCACCGCCGGTCCGCCCTGATTATTCGATACGGTGGCGCGTTGGAGGGTGACGAAGACCACGCCCCCCGCGACCAGGGCCAGAACCAGCCCCACAACCAGCCATAGACATCCACTTACTCTGCTCATGCTGCCTCGCTTATTTCTATGCAGTACCACAAAATTCCCTCTGGCATCTTGAGTTTTCCAAGGCGCAGAGAGCGCCCATAATGACCGAGAGAAGATTTCGACGTCATGCTGAACGGGTTCTACCGCCAGGGTCATCGTCACACGCGCACTGCTCATGAACTTCGACGGCTATCACTCCTTCGCTTCTCTCAGAGCCTGCCCTGAGTGCAACGAAGGGACAAGTTCTGAGCGGGTTTGCCGCGAGCAGTGCGTCACGGCGTGACACCAGCGAAGAGTCTCCGTTCCGCAACGAGATGCTTCGCTGGACGTTCGACGCAACGATTGTTGGCCGGTCGACCCGCTCAGCATGACGCGCGGCGGAATCTCTTGCTTCAGATATGCCACCGCGCGGCATCGGGATTCTCAGCATGACAACGCAAGTCCAATCGCTAACTCCGGATACAGCAAAGGGCGGGGGCAAGAGGCCTTTCGGCCCGCCACCCCCGCCCCTTGCCCAAGAACATCATATCCTGCGCGGATTGCGTTGTGTGCAATTCGGAACACTCGGTCCCAGTCCGAGACTTAGTCTTAGAGGCCCAATTGGGCAGTGATAGCGTCGAAGATGCCGGTGAGACCGCCACCCAAGGCGGTGAGAGCGACGATCACGACGACTGCCACCAAGGCGATGATCAAGCCATACTCGGCCATGCCCTGGCCCTCTTCGTTCTTCAGCCAATTCTTCAGGTACGTGTATAGGGATAACATTTCGTTACCTCCTTATGGAATATGGGACTGGGTGGGTTGTTATTTGCACGACAGCCCCCGCGTCCGCGAGGGCGGACCCCGTGCGGACGTTTTCTCTTACCGACTTCTACTTCGATCCGACTCAATCACGCTCGATCTACACTCGGGCCAGCACGGTCTGTTCCAGCGTCGATGTTCATCGGTTCCCTCGTGCCAGGCTCATTCACCCCTACGACGATCATGTTTCGACTTCTTCAACAGTGTGAGATGTTCCCGGTATTGCTGATAACGCACCTCCTCTGGGCGACGATTGCCCGGCCATGGAGGTCGGTGATCCATCTACTCTTGCTGCGATGATGTCGGTGACTGCGTTTCGCTCAACTGCCTGTAGTTTATCGCATTTGGGGGCCCAGTTCAATAGGACCAATGTCCTAAAAATGAAACGTAACCTTGGCGCGTTGGTCTCGTCTTTTCAGCAGGGCGCGTGCAGACCTGACATGAGGTCACGTGCGCGTGAGGTCACGTGCGTGTGACCTCACGAATGTATAGTCTTGAACATCCCAACTGGAGAGGGAGATCCGATGTCGATCTTCTGGCGTACACCACAGACGGCCGATGTGCAACCGCCCCCAAGGCGACCGGAGTTGGCCCAGCCGATTCTGCCGACCGATACGGTGCAGACCCTCGGACGCGCTTCGGTGCGGCCCTCTCAGTTGACCGAAGAGCCTTACCAGGCGATCCGCCGGAAGGTGCACGGCCGGTTGCTGGCAGAAATGGACCCGGCGGCCGAGGTCCTCGACTCGGCGAAGGTGCGGCAGGATGTCCTGGCGATCTACAACCAGGTCCTGGCCGAGGAGAAGGTACTGATCGGCCGCGTCGAGCGCGATGAACTGTTCGCCCGGATCGTCGCCGAGATCCTCGGCTATGGGCCGATCGAGCCGTTGCTCAATGATCCGACCGTGGACGAGGTGATGGTCAACGGCGCCAAGCAGGTTTACGTGGAGCGCAAGGGCAAACTGGAGCGGACCCAGATCGAGTTTATTGATGACGACCACGTGTTGCGCATCATCCAGCGGATCGTCACGCCGTTGGGACGGCGGATCGACGAGAGCTCCCCATTGGTGGATGCCCGGCTGCCCGACGGCTCCCGCGTCAACGCGATCATCCCGCCGTTAGCCTTGAACGGCCCCACCATCACCATCCGCAAGTTCTCCAAGATCCCATTGACCGTGGCCGACCTGATCCGCAACGGCACCTTCGACGAGCGGTTCACGATGTTGGTCAAGGCGGCGATTGTCGGCCGGTTGAACATCATCGTGTCCGGGGGCACCGGCTCCGGCAAGACCACGACGCTGAACATCCTGTCCAGCTTCTTGCCGTCCGACGAGCGCATCGTCACCATCGAGGACGCGGCCGAGCTCCAGTTGCGCCAGGATCACGTCGTGCGGCTCGAAACCCGGCCGGCCAACATCGAGGGCGCGGGCCAGGTCTCGATCCGCAACCTGGTGGTCAACGCCCTGCGCATGCGGCCGGACCGGATCGTCGTCGGCGAAGTGCGTTCCGGCGAGGCGTTGGACATGCTTCAGGCGATGAACACCGGCCACGACGGCTCCATGACCACCCTGCACTCCAACGGCCCGCGCGACACTTTGCGCCGCCTGGAAACGATGGTCATGATGGCCGGCATGGATCTGCCACTGCGGGCCATTCGGGAGCAGATCGCCAGCGCCCTGGATCTGATCATCCATCAGGAGCGCATGCGCGACGGCAGCCGGCGCATCACGAACGTCACAGAGGTCCAAGGCATGGAAGGGGATACCATCGTGATGCAGGACATCTTCACCTTTCAGCAAACGGGTTTTCAAGATGGCAGAATCATCGGGTCGTTGGAGCCCACCGGCATGCGGCCGAAGTTCTCCGAGCGTCTCGATGCCGCGGGCGCGCCGCTGGCCGCCGAGATCTTCATGGCTGGCCCGAGCCGGCCCCGGTCACGGCGCTGACGAATCCGAACGTGCACGAGTCTCCCCGGATGATGCGGTACTGCACGACGACGCAGAGCGGGGCAACCGGCTCTGGTTGGCAGTCCGGCGTTTGGTGCGCGGGCGGCTGACGCTGGCAGATCTGTGGCTCCTGGCGCCGCCTCTGGGTCTGCTGTCGGCGCTGAACTTCTCGTTCATCCGGCCCAACGATTTCTGGTGACACCTGCGCACCGGGCAAATCATCGTGCAAAGCGGCGCCATCCCCTCCACCGATCTTTTTACCTTCACGCGGGCAGGCTTGACCTGGATCAACCAAAGCTGGCTGACCCAGGTGGCTTTCTATGGGCTCTACACGGTCGGCGGCCTGCCGCTGATCATTTTCGTACACGCGCTGACGATCACATTGGGTTACCTGCTGGTCGGGTTGGCGTGCTTACGCCGCGTCGGAGACACTCGAGCCGCGGTCGTGGTCAGGGTGGCCGCCATGAGCCTGGGGATCACCAACTGGAACGTTCGGCCCCAGTCGGTCTCGGTTCTGTTGTTTGGCCTTGGGGGAGAGCCGCAAATCTGCCACGAATCTCACGAATTCACACGAAACAAGATGATAAGTTAGTGGAATTCGTGTAATTCGTGTAGAGGTCAATGACGTGCTGGGATCGGAAATATCTCACGCAAAGGCGCAGAGGCGCAAAGTAACACCTTCTTGGCGTTCTTTGCGGCTTGGCGTAGCTTTTCGCTGGCGAAAAGCCGCCTCTCAGACACATGCGGTGTACTTTTCCATTGTTTACCCCGTCTCTGCCCAATACAAATTCGTGTAATTCGTAGTGGCCGCGACCATGTCGCAGCAGCGTCTTCCTCAAGAATGGCTTCTGAACGCCCCAACCAGAACCATTTTGAGGCCTTCACGGGCGTTTGGGCCAGGTACTCAGTGACAGATGATCGTGGCCACTACAGACCTTTTTGATTTTTTTGCGTCTTTGCGCCTTTGCGTTGAAAACGCCTTTGCGTTGCAAAGGCCTTTCGTTGCAAGGGCCTTTCGTTGAAAGGGGTTTGGTTGCGGCGGGAGGCCGCGCTATGTCTTTCTTCGGGCAATAACCTCTCTGAGGTCGACAGAGAGTCGGAGGGCGTTCTCCCTGGTGTCCGCACTTACTGGAAGTACGACCCGACTCTGCGCAGGAAGAGACGCTTGCCAGTCTCTCGGGTCACTGTCACCACACCAACTGTGCATTTGGGGGACGTGGGAAGCGAAATACGGATAAGCGTCCCGCACTACTTCAGCGGGCTGCACCAGATTGAGAAGCCTGAGAGCCGGAACTCGCTTGAAGTGACCCCATTGGTGCCTGGCATTGGCGCAACAATGAATCCCAATCCCATCATAGCGGTGCGATAGATCCGACAATTCGGGCAGGAAGAACTCTTCGAATATGTCGGGGCCCACAGCACCGACTTCATCCGCTGAGAGAGTGATGCCCTTGGGCAGGTAGTAGTCCGGGCAATGGGCTACAAAGTCCGCACCATACCGCGAGAACCACTCGTCAAGGAAAGCCGTCACGAGCTGCTGCACTTTGGCAGCGAGCTCTCTGACGGATTCAGGTTGGTCCAACATCGCGACGTAGAATGCGGTCTTCTCCCATATGAGGGCTGCAACGTCCATTGGAGTTTGGATGTCGACCATCCCGAGTGCGGCGTGTGAACCGCCGCGCGCCCGCAATTCATCGGCGATCTCGAACAGTATTCGCAGGCACGGCGTATCCAAATCCGGGACGCGCAGCCCGGACACCTCCGTCGCTTTACTGATGCGCGGCAACGCAAAGGGCATATCGTCTTCTGAGCGATGTACCTGGCAGCCGAATGCCTCCGCAAAGATCTCCGTGCCGCTGTATACTGAGAGATAGGGGATGGCGTCGTCCTCCAGCCATGCCGCCTGCTCCCGTTGCGCAAGATATTGATTCCATGCCCATTCGATGCGCGCTTGCTTCCTGTCGGGGTGGGGCAACGGACGTGCTGTTGTGTTCTCGCTGAAGCGAATGAACAGCATATGTGTCGGCGGTTCATTCCAGTCATAGAACTTGGCCCATCGCTGCTTCCGATTTCTGATGATTCCCTCGACTTCGGTGTCCATCCTATTCCTCGACATCACTCGAAACCTTCTTCTGAGCGCCAGCCCGACCAAGCCCAGGCCCGCCGGCTCGGGGACTGGGTTGGGGAGCTTGATGACGGGACCGCAGTTCACAAGCCATTCTCCAGGCGGGACCGGGGAAAAATGGCCGAAGTGGATGAGCTGCAATAGGCGCTCCCCTGCCTCACCGCCTTCTCCTGGCTCTATTTCGCAAGCTGGAAGTCGAACGCGTATAACGTCGCCCTGGAGAGCTCGATTTGCGCCATGATGGATTGGCGCGGTGTGACGCCAGGCAGATTGGGTTTCCCTCGCCATCTTACCATGGCTTCAAGGTGGTCTCCGGTGATTACCTGGCAGTCTTCGAAGCCGTAGCCTGAGAGCGCCTTGCCGTTCGCGTCGAGCAGTCGCGCGCGGACCGTTCCGCCGGGGCAGGTGACGACGTTGAGCGCGAGCCGGCCGCCCGGCTGGGTCGGCTGGCCCGGGAGCAGGCTTATGACGTCCACCAATGTTGACTCGTATCCCATGATTCTGTTCCTGGGCCACCTGGCCAGGCCGATTTTTATGGACCCGCCTTCCGTCGTCGCGGCTTGGGTCATCGCGGTGTGGTCTATGCCGTGACCGCACCAGCCGTGCCGATCCCTGGTTCCGCAGAAATACAGCCAGGTCTCGTCGCCTACATCCAACGGGTACGCCGCCGTGTACAGCGCTCCGCGCGCCCAGTCGGGGGCGTCGTTCGCAGAGAGCCAGTCGGGCCGGCCGGGCACGGGGCGCCAACGTCCGCCGCGCTCGGTCTGGTAGACGATAGACAGGTCCACGCGCCCGATGTCGCCGTGGCGCATAGTCTCGGGCTGGTAGTAGCCGAGCGGCAGTTGGTGGCGGAAGTTCCACAGGAAGCCGATGGTGGGGCCTGCCGTGGGCATCAGGCCGACGCCGTAGTAGTCCGCGCTGTTGAATCCGCGTTGCTGGGCCATGATGTCGTCGTACTCGTCAGGGATCAGGGCACTCACCGGCTCGCTTGCGACCCCCTGCGACCACGTCGCCGTCAGGAACGCCCGGCGGCCGAGGCCCCTTATCCGGTGCGTTTTCTTCATAGCGATCCGCGCGCAGCCAGAAGGGGAATCCCACACGCTCGTGATCACGTCCGCGTAGGGCCAGAGCGGCTCAGGCGAGTCGAGCACCCAGTGCAGCCCGTCGGCGGAGTGGGCGGTGTAATAGCCGGATTCGTTGACTTTGTAAGCGTACTTGTTGCCCAGCTTCCCCGGGTCTGCGTAGCCGAACGCCCTGTAGCGTGCGGAGGGCTCTGCATCGGGGTCAATCATCACCGATGGGCAATGAAACGGGAGGTCCGTGAGCTGGTTCTTGCGGGCGCCGCAGCATTCGATCAGCCCGTAGTTGGGACGGCGCCAGCTCAAGCCATCGTCGCTTTCCACGCAGCCGACGGCAACCGTGTCGGTGCCGTCCCAGTCCCGCGGCCAGGCCTGGTACCACATGCGAAACACCCCGCCGTCTCTCATGACCGACCCGTAGATCGAAGCGCCGGAAGCGTCCGCGTCCGAGCCGCCCTGGAGCACCGGCTGATCGAGAACTGTCGGGTGGTTCAAGACAACGAGCAGGCCTTCGGACAAAGAACTTATCTGCGGATGCCCCTCACAAATCAACTGCATTTGCCAACTCCTTTATCTCACCACGAAGAAACATATCATCTCAATAGGGTGGTATCTTCTCAACAGGTAGGGGCGATCCCTTGCGGTCGCCCGGCGGGCAGGCGCAAGGCGGCTAAGCGTTAGCCCGCTAGCCCCCTACCCCGGATTATTGAGAAGATACATAGCGCGGCCTCCTGCCGCAACCAAAGGGCTGTCATAGCGAGGGCCTCGCTGTAGCGAGGGGGCAATCTCGATTGCTTCGCAAAAACCGCTCGCAATGACGCCGCTAAAGATTCTCGCGATCAACGCAAATGACGCGGGGTAATACTATAGGGTGTAATCGCTCTTATCTCCCTGCCATTGACATGAGTGGGGCGTTGGGTATAGTTGACCCCGCAGTCTGCGGCGGCAAACCCGGCATCCGGGGTCTCCGTTTCCCTGTGTCGCGTCTGTTGGGTCTGTTGGGCGCTGGGGAAAGGCCGGAGGCCATTCTGCGATCGTACCCTGGCAAAGGCACCGGCGAGCGCACTTCGATGCGAGAGGTCTTGGCCCGCGTGGTGTGCCAAGGGGTGTTGTTCTTGATGGATGCGGGCCTGTATTCGTTTGACGTGCTCTGGGACATCCTGCAGAAGGACGGCGACTTCCTCCTCAAAGTGCCCGCCCAGGTCAAGTTCCAGCGGACGCAACGGCTGGCCGACGGCAGTTGGCTGGCCGAGTTGACTGGCAAGCTCCTCGACCCGGCCGTGCCGCCGACCCCGCAGGGGCGCAAACACTGGAAGACCGTCACCTTGACCGTGCGCGTGATCCGTATCGAGATCCCCCCTTGTCTACTTGTTTCCTTGTCTACTTGTTTCCTTGTCTACTTGTTTCCTTGTCTACTTGTTTCCTTGTCTACTTGTATCCTTGTCACCCTATCACCCTGTCACCGGGCAGAGGCGCTCGGGGTCGGCGGCACCTTGTCCAACGACCAGTTGCGCTCGACCTGCGCCTGGGTGCGTAGATCGGTCAGCCACGTGTTGAACGCTTCATCCTGCTGCTGTTGCAACGTGTACTGGTCGATCGGGTGGGCGGGATCCCGCTCTTCCACCTTGATCAGGTGGTAACCGAAGGGCGTCTGGACCGGGTCGCTGACCTGTCCGGGCTGCAAGCTGAAGGCCGCATCCTCGAACTCGGTCACCATCTGGCCCCGGCCAAACCACCCCAGCTCGCCGCCATTGGCGGCACTGCCGGTATCGTCCGAGTACTCCAGCGCCAGTGTGGCGAAGTCCCCTCCGGCGTCCAACTTCTGCTTGACCTCGATGATCCGGGCCAAAGCCTGGGCGTCGTCGCGCGGGGCCGGGGTCGGGGTCGGCTGCGCGTTCGGATCGGGCGTCGGCGCCGGCTGGCCTTCGGCCAGTGGGGTCGGCGTCGGCGCGGGCGTGATGATCCGCACCAGGATGTGACTGGCCCGCACCTGTTCCGCGGTGGTCGCCACATCGGCCGTCACCGTGTCGTAGAGCTTCTGACGGATCAGATACGCTTCCACCAGTTTGCGGTAATCCGCCTCATCCATGCCGGTCGTCTGCTTCAGGCGGGTCAGGTAATTCTGGAGGGCGCTCTGATAGGCCTCCAGACTGACCGGGGTCGCGGTGGGTAGCGGGGTCGGGACCGGGGTCGGCGTGAATTCACCGCCTGGGGTCGCCGTCGGCTCTGAAATCGCGGTCGGCGCGGGCGTTGGCGGCGGCGCGGGCGGCGTGCGCTGATAGCCGAAGACCTTCTCCACGGCCTCGGCGACCTCGTCCGCGCTCACGTTGATTCCTCGCTGTTGCGCCTGCTCTTGCAGCAATTGCTCGTCCACCATTTGGTCCAGGACCTGCACGCTGGTGCCTTGGGGGTCCGTGACCGGGTCCGCGGCCTGGTACCAATTGAAGAGGACGCGCTGGCTGTACTCCTTGCCGGAGAGCTTGACGCCGTTTACAGTTGCGATCGGCTGGTTGGGCTTCACCACCAACTCCTGGATGATGCCCGCGCCGAGCAAGATCACCAGCAGGGCGCCCACACCAGCCAGCCCGATCACCAGGCGACGGTTCCGTTCGGCATCGCGTCGCCGGCGGAACGTCTCTTTGCGGGTTTCCGCGCGTGTCTTTTCTTGCCTATGCCTGGTCATAGCAGTTCCTTAAGCTCAACCGTACGTGCGGATGTGTTCGGCTGTGTAGGGCAGCAGGGCCAGGAAGCGTGCCCGCTTGATCGCGAGTGTCAGCCGCCGTTGATGGCGAGCGCACGTACCAGTCCTGCGTCGCGATTGGATTTGCCCCTGGTCGGAGACAAAGCGACGTAGCATGTTCACGTCCTTGTAATCGATGTGGTCGATCTTATCGACACAAAACGCACAGATGCGGCGGCGTTGGAAGTGGCTCCGCCCCCGGGGGCGATCCGTTCTCCGGTCGTTGTCGCCGCGACCGCCCGATTCTCGATCGTCTACCATAGTGAGTTACTCCATACTGCGTTTGAATACTCAGTAGATCACGATTTGCTCCCGCCCGATCCGTGATCGGGCGGGTCACGGACCCGCCCGGAGCTTGAACCTGTGATCTACTGACACTGGAAACCGAGCTCCTCATCGAGGTCTATGTCCTCTGGTTCGCTCCCGGACCGACTGTCGAGGATCACCATTTCATCGGCAACCAGTTCGGTGCGGGAATGGCGCTGACCTTCCGGGTCGTCCCAACTGCGGGTCTGCAAACGGCCTTCGACGTAGACCTTGGAGGCCTTGCGCAGGTATTGGTTGCATATCTCTGCCAGGTTGCCCCAGGCGATCACGTTGAACCATTCCGTAGCTTCACGCCGCTCACCGTTGCTGGTGGTCCAGCCGCGGTTGACCGCCACGCTGAATGAGGTGACAGGCTTACCGCTTGGCGTATAGTGTGATACTTTCGCATCATCCGGCTCTCCAGTTCGTTATTCCAGGTTCTTAGCCCACTCACCTCTCACTTCGCCCCTGTGTATAGCGTCGTGACAGGCTTCGCAGACTACCAGGGTCTTGCGCCGGATAGCTGCCGTTCTCTGTACCCAGAGCGGTTTTTCCTTCCGGCCCGGCTTGGTCAGATCAGCCAACTTGCGGATATGATGGACTTCGATGCCTACGCGGCTGCCACACATCTCGCATTTGTCTGCCAGCAGGCGCTGGACCAACTCACTGTGGTTCTGACCGAGCTTGACAACCCCATCCGTGATATTGGCGACATGACTCCTGGTTCGGAGCGGCACTCCCCCAAACTCTGCGACCAACGGTTCCTTGCCGTCACGTTCCACCACGACTCGCAACCCGCGCATGGCGCCGTATTCGGTATCGATGGCGGCGCCGTAGCGTTTTGCCATCTTTGTGACCGTTGATTTGTACTTGTTTGCCAGCGTCTTGAGGAGCGACGTTTCCATTATCCACCGTAGCCGGTTCATCTGGTGTACGTTCCGGGCCAGTAGATAGTACTGGACGTACCCCCGATATTCCGCCTGATAACGAGCTACGATATCGAAATCGTTGTTCATTATCAGTGCGCCACGATGGATGGGTTTGCCATCCCTCAGATACTGGTCGCAGAGCCTTTGTAGAACATCATCCGGCACTTTCAGTGCGATTTCGCTGTTGGCGTTCCGGCTACCCCGGCTGTCCCGCCACGTATCGCAGTACTGTGCCTGGATCTGGTAGCCCAGAAATCTCGCTGCTTCTGTACCGGCATGGTTGACGAGCGTCTTAGCCTGGGATAGTTCCAGCCTTAGCTCATCTCTCAAGAATGCCGCCAGTCGCTGCTTGATTTCCTCAGCTTCCTCTTTCGTCCCTACAAAGGAGAGGAGAAAGTCATCAGCGTATCTCACGTAGCGCAGCCGCCTGTACTCAGGATCGTGTGTATCCATGGCTGGCACGCTACGCATCCTGTTGTCATAAACTTTATACGCCTTGCGATCCCCCCGTTCTTTCGCCATCCGCTTCTTGTACTCATAATGGCGATACTCCGGGTTGCGCCGCCTGTTTTCTCCCCTGGTGTACTCCGGGATCAAGACTCCTTCGACAAACTTATCCAACCTATCCAGGTAGATGTTGGAGAGTAATGGACTCAGCACGCCGCCTTGCGGTGCCCCGCTCAGCGTGGCATTCCATGTCCAGTTCTCCATATACCCGGCTTTGAGCAGGTTCTCGATAAGGCGGATAAAGCGTTCGTCGTCTATGCTTTCACGCAGGATGTTGATCATCACTTCATGATCCAGACTGTCGAAACACTTGGAGATATCTCCTTCGATGAACCACTTCGTACCCTTGTGCGTGCGCTTGATCTCTTCTAGTGCCGTGTGGCATCCCCTGCCGGGCCGAAACCCATGTGAGCGATCTGAAAACTTCGGCTCGTAGTATGCTTCCAGCAGCATACGGATTACTTCCTGTACAAGCTTATCGCTCCAGACCGGGATACCCAACGGACGCTTGCTCTTACCCTCACGCTTTGGAATGTACGTGCGCCTGACCGGTGTCCACCGGAAGCGTTCATATCGCAGATCATCCATAACCTGGAATATCTTGGCTTGCGACATCCCATCTACGGTTTCATCTGTCGTCCCTGGCGTGAGCGCCCCCTTGTTAGGGTAGAGTTTGGCATACGCTTGCAGGTACAGCTCTGGGTTGTAAAGTTGCCGGTAGAGCCTTTCCAGTCTCTGGTCGCTTCTACCACGTTCCCGGATGACACTTAGAACAGTCTCGGCGTTCTGCATTTCGCATACCTGCCTATTCTCTGTGTCCAACGAACCTGCTTCCCTTCGCCTGGGCCC
>PHCA01000099.1:8670-20060 GCA_002842085.1 Chloroflexi bacterium HGW-Chloroflexi-1 | reverse complement strand
CCCCTGGCCTTTCGGCATCAGGTTAGTTGGATGGCCTAGCGCCTTCTCCCTGGCTCTCCTGACTCTGTCAGGTAGACTCAACTACGCCGCACGGCGCACGCGCATTTCCGGATCCCGGCCCAAATTGCCGATGATCATGACCTTGTTCAAGCCCCTTGCCATAGCCCACTCCTTCGAATGCCTTGCGCCAGCGCCGAAAGCCGGCGCCGGCTACGCATGAACAGCTCCTGGGGAATCGCTCGCTGTGGTCGGTCTCCTGACCCAGCCACCGTGGCTCGGTCAGGAGACCGGCCACAGCCACCCCGGATTACTATTATCTTAGTCCTCGTCGAGACGCACCACCAGATGCCGGATGATCTGTTCCTCCAGCCGCAGGCTGCGGTCCAGCTCGCGAACGGCACTGGGGGGCAGTTGGAAGTCGTACTTCACGTAGATGCCTTCGCTGTGTTTGCGGATAGCATACATTAACTGCCGGCGGCCCCACACATCTGTGCCGGTCACGCTACCGTTGCCGGCCGTGATCCAGCCGGCGACACGCTGGTTGAGCGATGCCACGCTTTCATCGTCAAGCTGAGGGACGGCAATGACGATCAGCTCGTAGTTGCGCATGATGTCTGACATACCGCGCCTATACCTCCTTTCCCTGGAAATGTCCCACCTGCCGATGGGCTTGCCGCCGGTCGATAGCGCTGGGAGCTCTATGCCGGGGGCAGAAAGAACGAGGGCATGAGCCCTCGCGCGGACAAAGGCCACTATAGCATAGGCGGGTGATTATGGCAAGAAAGCGCGGTGCGTTTACACGTTGAACCGGAAATGGATCACGTCGCCATCCTGCACGACGTAATCGCGGCCTTCCAGCCGCACCTGCCCGACCGCCCGCGCGCCGCTCAGCCCGCCGCCGGCGATGATGGCGGGTTGGGAGGTGACCTCGGCCCGGATGAAGCCGCGCTGGATGTCGTCGTGGATCAGGCCAGCCGCCTGGTAGGCGGTCTGGCCGGCGCGCAGGGTCCAGGCGCGAGCTTCCCTGCCCCCGGTGATGGTGAAGAAGGTGATCAGCCCCAGGAGCTGGTAGCTGGCGCGGATCAGCCGCTGCAGCCCCGACTCGGCCAGGCCCAGAGCGGCGCGGTAGGCGTTCGCCTCGTCTGCCGGCCAGGTGACCAGTTCGGCCTCGCATGCCGCGCAGACGGTGAGGCAGGGGGTGTTCTCTTGCGCGGCGCGGGCGAGCAGCGCTGCGGCCAGGGCGGGACCGGCCGGCAGATCATCCTCGGCGACGTTGAGCACGTAGAGGCGCGGTTTGGCGCTCAGCAGGCTGAAATCGGTCGTCCAGTCGGGCTGGTGGGCGGGCTCCTCGAAGCTGACGGCCGCTTGCCCGGCATCCAGGTGGGCGCGCAGGCGGTCCAGCCAGGCCAGTTGTTCGACGAAATCGCGCGGCCGGGCCTTGGCTTGCCCCCGCATCTTCTCGATGCGGCGGTCCACCGTGCCGATGTCGGCCAGGAGCAGCTCCAGATCGAGCGTTTCCAGGTCGGCGAGGGGATCCACCGCGTCCCCCGCGGTGGGGACGTCGGGGTCCTGGAACGCGCGGAGCACCAGCGCGATCGCGTCCACGTTGCGGATGTGGCCCAGGAACTGGTTGCCCAGCCCGGCGCCCTGGCTGGCGCCCTTGACCAGCCCGGCGATATCCACGAACTCCACCGTCGCCGGCGTCACACGCGCTGGCTTCACCAGCGCGGCCAGCTCGGCCAGGCGTGGGTCGGGCACGGCCGCGATGCCCACGTTGGGGTCGATGGTGGTGAACGGGTAGGCCGCGACCGTCGCGCGGGTATTGGGTATTGGGTATTGGATATTGGGTATTGGATATCAGGTATTGGATCGAAGCTCTACCCTCTGTCCTCCAATCTCCAATCTCTGATCTCTAATCTCCGATCTCTATCCTCCAACCTCCAACCTCTGATTTGGCAAAAACGACGGTCGTGAGTATAATAGCGATTATCAATCGGGGAGTAGCGCAGTTCGGTTAGCGCGCACGGTTCGGGTCCGTGAGGCCGGAGGTTCAAATCCTCTCTCCCCGACTGTAGACCTCACGGGTAGGCGATTTGACCACCCGTGAGGTCTTCGGTTAACGGTTCCGAAGCCACCCCGCAGAACTTCAGACCACACGGCTCCTCGATGTCAAGAAAGAGGATGAGATCGGGCCTGTCTTCGTTCGGCACGGTCTATCTCCTCCAGCACTTTCAGATAGCGTCTCTCATTCCATTCGGGACTTGCCGGTCAGGCGATGGCATGGGCATCATATCACAGGCGGTGCTCGTTGCCAAGCGCTCGTTGTGAACGAACCGGTGATCTCTGAACCGGTCATCGTGAGCGAGCTGCGCGCCGACCTGCGGCACAGCCTGGAGACCCCGCCCACTTTTTTCATTTTCTCGATCAATTCTTGCAAAGCCGGATCACTTTGTGCTATAGTGTGGGTCGGACAAGACAGCGGGTCAGGAAATTGTACTCGAATCTCCAGCCGCCAACCTCCAACCATCAAGGAGCCTGAAATGGTGAAGAACTCTTTTGACACAGGCCCGGAAGCCTGGTGCTCCTACGACTACCATGCCAGCATCGTGGACGACGGCGTCAACGTCTTCGTGTTGACGGTGTGGGCCAAGGCGGGCGGGGTCAACGACTCCGGCTACGTGTGGGCGAACCACCGGCGGTGGAGCGCCGACGTACCGGAGAGCCCTGTTTCGATCCTGCCGCTGATCATGTACCAGCGCTGGGTCAACGCAGACCCGCTCGACCTGCGCGACGCCCAGGTCTCCGTCTACCTGCGCGGGGACGGACTGCAACTGCACGGCGCACAATGCTACTTCTGGGTACTCGCTAACAGCACGCGGTGGCACTACACGGCGAATCCACTCGCCATTTCGGAGGGGAGCTGGGCTGCGGAACCGTGCCGCTTCACGCTGAAGAACGATGAGACGCTCTGGCAGCGCAGTTGGGCCGGCGACCCTCGCAACCCCTGGCCGTTGGAGCGGGTCCTGGCCCAGGTAGAAAGCTACGGCTTCTCCTTCACCGGGTTCGCGCGCGAGGTAAGCGGGCGGCTCTGCATGGATGAGTTCGAGATCAGGAGGGCCACCCATGGAACCGAATTTGTCAAGAATCACTTGGGCGCAATCGTTCTCAACTCCCTGGGGAGAATTTCGCCACGAATTGCACGAATTGGCACGAAAATAGAAGCCGCCGCCAGGCGGCGAAATTAGTGAAAATTCTAGAACCCTTGCGAAGGTTTTTGCTCCGACTTGGGCTAGAAATGGCGTCTTCGGGAACCTTCGCAAGGCTAATCGCGCAAGTTATTTAATTCTCATTCCTAACTTGACATTGTTACATTCGTCATTGCGAGCGGTGTTTGCGAAGCAATCTAGATTGCCGCAATCTCTTGCGACAAAGGCGGAGATTGCGGCAATCCCGATTGCTTTGCTTCGTGCCTCGCAACCGCACACACCACTCCTCGCCACAGCGAGGCCCTCGCAATGACATGGGAAATCTAACAATGTCAAGCTAAGAGGACTTCAAATGGGAGATTTCCGATGCCTACCGTTCAAGAACTGTTCGATCTGACCGGGCGGGTGGCCGTGGTGCCGGGCGGCGCCGGGCTGCTCGGGTTCCAGATGGCGACGGCCCTGGCCGAAGCCGGGGCCCACGTGGTGATCGCTTCACGGAAGCTGGAGAATTGCCAGGCCAAAGCCGCGGAGTTGAGCGGCAAGTTTCGCGAAGCCATGGCCGTGCGCCTGGACGCGGCGGACTATGACTCAGTGATGGCGATGACCGACGCGGTCATGGCCAGGTGGGGCCACATCGATGTGCTGGTGAACTCCATCGCCGGGGCAGCCAGCCACACGCCCGAGGACTTCCCACCGGCAGATTGGGACCGCACGATCAACGAGACGCTGAACGGCGTGTTCTACCTGTGCCAGGCCGTGGGACGCCGGATGCTCAGGCAGGGCAAAGGGAGCATCATCAACATCGGCTCGATCTACGGCGTGGTCGTGCCCTACAAGCACATCTACGAGGGGGCCGAAATCCCGCGGAATCCGATCGCGTACGGCGCCGCCAAGGCCGCCGTGATCCACATGACCCGCTACTTGGCGACCGCGTGGATCGACCGCGGGGTCCGCGTCAACTGCATCAGCCCGGGCGGCTTCTGGACGCCCGGCAAGCAGCCGAACTTCGAGCGTAACTATGTCAGCATGTCGCCCGACGGCCGCAGTGGGAGCGACTGGGACCTGAAAGGGCTCGTCGTGTATCTTGCCAGCGATGCCTCCAGCCACGTCATCGGCGAGAACATCATGGTCGACGGCGGATGGACGCTGTGGTAGCAACTGGAAGCTGGAAGGCTGGAAGCTGGATGTTCGCGCAACGAAAGGGTCTCGTGGTATGAACTATCGTCGTCTCGGTCGCACGGGGCTTCAGGTCTCCGAGATTTCGCTCGGCACGGTCGAGCTGGGTCTGGACTACGGTGTGCCGGTCGGCGGGGAGCACCTGCGTCCGCCGGAGGAGCGGGCGGCGCACCTGCTCAATCGGGCGCTCGATCTCGGCGTGAACTTCATCGACACGGCGCGTGGCTATGGCGCGAGCGAGGAGGTTATCGGCCGCGCGCTTCAGGGCCGGCGGAAGGAGTACATCCTGGCCACCAAGCTCGCGCCGATCCGCGAGGAGGGCCAGGGGGATCAGGAGCTGCGCGCACAGGTGAAAGCCTCGATCGCCGAGAGCCTGCGGATGCTGCAGACGGACGTCATCGACCTGCTGCAGCTTCACCACGCGCCCGTGGACGTGGTCAGGCGCGGCCGGGTGCAAGCGGCGGCCAGGGACGCCCAACGGGCCGGCTACGTCCGGTTCATCGGCGCGTCGACCTACGGCGAGGAGGCCCCGCTCGCCGTGTTGGAGGCCGGCGGCTACGACACCCTGCAGGTCGCGTACAACCTGGCGGACAGAGCGCTGGCCGAGAAGGCGCTGCCGCTGGCGCAGCAGCAGGATGTCGGCGTCATCGTGCGCTCGGTGTTGCTGCGCGGGGTGTTGACCCATCGCTACGCCCACATTCCCGACCAGTTGGCCGAGCTGAGGTCGGCCGTGGCGCAACTGAACAGTCTCGTCGGTGCGGAGGCCGGTAGCCTGCCTGAGATGGCTTACCGTTTTGTGTTAGCGCATCCCGCGGTCAACGCGGCGCTGATTGGCACCAGCCGGCTCGATGAGCTGGAGGCCGCGCTGGCGTTTGCAAGTCGTGGCCCGCTCTCGCCCGCGCTGTTGGCGCGCATTGGGGCCATCACCGTGAGCGACCGGCGCCAGCTCAACCCGAGCGCCTGGCCGGCGGACCTGGGGGAGTGGCAAGGCAGCCGGCCATAGAGGGATGAGCGCCTATCCGAATATCTGCTGAGGCCGGTCTCCGACCGAGGACTGGCAGTATCTTTTCAATATTTCGGGGCTTGCAGGTCGGGCGCCCACGCCCGACGCCGGCGGCATGGGCGCCGCCCCCGCTTTAGTGAGAAGATACGACTGGCAGACGGTCTCATTCCAGCCGTTGCAACTGGTGTTCGTCGGGCTGGAATCGCTGCGAATTCTCAAACAGGCCGCCTGGCGCCAACGGCTGACCGATCGTCAGGTCGAAGACATCTTTTGCAACAACGTCCGCCGGTTGTTGGGTCTGGCGGCCTGAAGTAGGGGCACGGCATTCTCACGGTACGTGGTAGATTGGTAGATTGGGAGATTGGGAACCGGATGCCCAAGTTACCAATTTACCAACTTACCAATCTACATACCCGAGGGAGACTCACACATGATTCTATCCAATGCGCTCACCGAGGGCCAGGTGGCCCTGATCTTGGGGAAGACCGAGGAGATCCTCGAACGGACGGGCCTGGGCGTGACGCACCCCGTGCTCCTGGCGCGCTGCCGCGCAGCCGGCGCTCGGGTAGACGAGGGGGAGGGCCGCGTCCGCTTCCCCCGGCCCATGCTGCGGGAGCTGCTGGCCGCGGTGCCAGCTACTTACACCATCGCGGGCGCCGGCGGCCTGCGGTATGTGGTGGGCGATGACGCCGCGCCGACCGCCTGCCTGGCCATCGTCACCGACCCGTGGATCATCGACTACGACACCGGTGAGCCGCGCC
Organism: Chloroflexi bacterium HGW-Chloroflexi-1; assembly: GCA_002842085.1. GTDB lineage: Bacteria > Chloroflexota > Anaerolineae > CG2-30-64-16 > CG2-30-64-16 > CG2-30-64-16. The sequence continues at coordinate 13,914 of PHCA01000099.1, read as the reverse complement.
GGCCGCGCCTCGAAGATCTGCGCCGGCACACAGCCATCGCCCAGGCGCTGCCCTCGGTGGTTGCCACCAGCCTGATGGACTTCCCGCTGACCGACGTGCCGGAGCCCATCTCGAGCCTGCGGGCAATGGAGGAATGGGCGCTGGGCCAAGACAAGCACTTTTACAACATGGCCACCGACATGGTCCGCTACCGCCACTGCCTGGCGCTGGCCGAGATCCTGTTCGACGGCCGCGATCCCGGCGGCGCGGCGATGACGGTCGCCGTAGGATCGCTCAGCCCGTTGGCCTTTTCTGACCTGAACGCCGAATTCCTGCTGGACGCGTGTGCGCGCGGCTTCCCCGTGGTCCCCACGGTCTGCCCGATCGCGGGGATGTCCAGTCCTTACACAGTGGCCAGCACACTGTTGCAGGGTAACGCGGAGGTTATCGGCATCGCCGCCCTGACGCAGGCGGCGCGGCGTGGCAACCCCTACCTCTACGCGATGGGCCCTTCGGTGGGGCACATGCGGTCCACCCATGACATGTACTACACGTTGGACAAGGTGCTGTGGAAAGTCGCCTCGGTCCAGCTCGGCAAGGCGTACCACATGCCGGTGGCCGCCGAATGCGGCGGATCCATGACCTGCCGCTACGATCAGCAGAACGGGGCCGAGGGGATGCTCTTCATGCTGGCCGCGGCCGGTTCCGGCGCCCACCTGCTGGCCGGCATCGGCTCCACCTACAATGCCATCGGCATGTCGGCCGAGATGATGCTGATCCACACAGCCTGGCTGGCGGCATCACAGTACCTTCAGCATGGGATCCGCACGGACGACGCACGGCTGGGCGTGGAGAACATCGAGCGCGCCGGGCCCGGCGGCAACTTCCTGATGGACGACCTGACACTGCGCTTCCTGCGGTCGGACGAGTTCTTCAGCCACGAGCTGTTCGACTACTCTGGCGGCGTGGAAGCCCTGGCCGATAGCCCGTCGCTGCTCGTTCGGGCGCACAAGGCGGTCGAGCAGATGGTGGCGAACCCGCAGTCTCCGCATCCCGGACAGGTGCAGGAGAACATCCGGCGATACTTTGCAGGACGCTATCGGCAGCTGGGCGCGTAGGGGCACGGCCTTGCGCCTGCCCGCCAGGGCGACCGCAAGGGTGCGCCCCTACTTCTGAACGCCGGGAGGAAATATGAGCAACACCCTCATAATCGAGAGACATCCGGTCCGAATCATCGTCCTCAAAAAGCACTTTCACCAGGAATTCGTCGAGAAGTACGCGGCCAACCCGGACGCCTGGACGGAATGCAAGCATTTCGAGGTGGGTCAGGAATTCGAGGTGACAGGAGAGGCTCCGTGGAAGATGCCGGAAGGATTCTGCGGCTGGGCGTGGGCCGATATTCAGAAGCTGGTGTACGGCATGGCAAGAGGGGGACAGGCGGTGTTCGTCACGTGCTGCACTGATGGATACAGGCCAGTCGTTTTCAAGCTGGAGAGAGGAGGATGAGCCTTGCGAATCTTGGATTAAGGTATCCTGTACGATGCCACGTTGGCGCCGCCCCATCGGCGGTTCTGCGCGTTCACGAATACGACGGTCCTGAGCGATGGCCGCATCCTGGTCGCGTTCCACGCGGGCAGCGCCAAGGAGGCGCCCGACGAGAACGTCCTCATGCGCCTCAGCGCGGACGGCGGTCGCACCTGGGAGGCGGTCTGCGACGGGCTGGCGCCGCTGACGCTGGACGAGAAGCTCGGCTCGTGGCATCACGGCCGCGTGACCGAGCTGGCGCCCGGGCATCTGCTCGGCGCGTTCTGATGGCTCGACCGTTCCGATCCCAGCCGGCCGATGATCAACCCGAAAACGACGGGCACGCTGCCGAATCACATCTTCCTGATGGACTCGTTCGACGATGGCCGTACGTGGGCCAATCGGCGGGAGGTGGACACGCGGCCCTTCCCGTCGGTGGCGCTGATGGGCGCGCCGTTGGTGCTGGCGGCTGGCGTGTATCGCAATCCGCCGGATTGCGCTCCTGTAGCGGTGGTGAGCGAGGCCTGGAAGACATACGACGACGCGGGCTACGGCGAGCACTCCGCCATCCTGTCCATCTCCCACGACGGCGGCTACACCTTCGATCCCGCGACCGTCGTCGCGCACGATCCGGCGAACCGGTTGCTCTTTTGGGACGAGCGCCTGGCTGTTGACCCAGAAACCGGCCGGCTCATCGCGATGTTATGGACGCACGACCGCGTGGCCCAGTTGGACGTCAACGTGCACATCGCCTGGTCGCAGACGGCCGACGGCAAGTCGTGGAGCTACCCGCGCGACGCCGGTTTCGCCGGCCAGCTTCCGCGGCCACTGCCCCTGCCGGGCGGCCGTGTCCTGTGCGTTTACGTCCACCGCCACTGGCCGCCGTCGCTGCGGGCCATCCTCAGTCCCGATTTCGGCAAGACCTGGGACGCGTCGGGGGAGCTGGTCTTCTACGAGTACCCCTACGGGCCGCAGGCGGGCATGGACGGCCAGCGCGAGTTCACCGACTACTACGAGGACATGCGCGTGTGGAACTTCGGCCTCGTCGAGCCGGGGCTGCTGCCGGACGGCAACGTCTTCGCGGCGTTCTACGCGGGCGACGCTCAGTCGCTCAGTATCCGGTGGGCACGACTGGCAGTCTAGCTTCGGACCCAACCCCCTGGCCCCCTTCCCTCGCAGGGAAGGGGGAAACGCGCTCCCCTCTCCTGGCAGGAGAGGGGCCGGGGGTGAGGTCATCGGGGAGTGAGGAGGTCACATGGAAGCCTGGGAGGCGCTACGAAACCATCTCGGGGTCGGGACCAACACCGAGGTCATGGATGCCCTGGACGTTGACCTGCGCTGGATCGCCCTGTCCTTCATCGGCCCGGCCGAACGCTCGGCTGTGCCCCTGGGCAGTGAGGGGACCGACTTCTGGGGCTGCCGCATCCGCAAAGTCGAGACGGAGTTCAACACCTACTACGAATGGGAAGGCCACCCCCTGGCGCACTGCAAGACCGTGGCCGACGTCGAAGCCTACGATTGGCCCAGCCTGGATTGGTGGGACTATTCGGCCGTGCCGAAGTTGATCGAGGAACAGAATGTGGCCGGGCGACGCGCGATCGCCTTCATGGCCGGCGGCGCGTTTGAAACGCCGTGGTACATGCGCGGCCTGGAGCAGTTCCTCATGGATCTGCGGACGCAGCCGGAGGTGGCGGAGGCGATCTCCCGCCGCGTGGAGACCTATTATCGAGAGCGCGCCCTGCGGGTGCTGGACGCGGCAGGGGGCCAGATTGACATGATCGGCTCCGGCGGGGACGTGGGCACCCAGCGGGGCATGATGCTGAACCCCAACCTGTGGCGCCGCCACATCAAGCCCCAAACGGGCAGGCTGATCCGCTCCTTCAAGGATCTGGGCCTGAAGACCTTCCGGCTCTCATTTCACGGCGGGATCGACGAGCAGGATCTGCTGCCCCACGGGACGCCCGAGCAGGTCTATCGGGAGACGACTCGCATCATTGACGTCCTGGGTCGCAACGGAGGCTACATCGTCACCGCCGCGCACGCGCTCCAGGGCGATACGCCGGTCGAGAACGTGCTCGCCATGTTCGACGCGGCCCGCGACTATCGGTGGCAGTGAACCAGGGTGCATTCTCGTTTGGGACGCATGAGCATCCTGAGCGGAACGGAGCGTCCTGAGCGGAAGCCACGTCGTTTGTGGCTGTAGTCGAAGGATGCGGAGTGGAGTCGAAGGACGCGTCGCGATCTTCGCGAGAGGCCGCATCCTTCGACTTCGCCCGCGAAAAACAGCGGGCTTCGCTCAGGATGCTCCACTGTAGCCAAATAGTTACGATGAAGGAGGAATTTATGCCCGGTCATACAGGACAAGAACTTTATCGCAAAGCCAAAACCCGCATCCCCGGCGGCACGCAACTGCTCTCCAAGCGCCCGGAGATGTTCCTGCCCGAAAACTGGCCCGCGTATTACAGCCGGGCCAAAGGCGCGCAGGTCTGGGATCTGGACGGCAACATGTATTACGACATGAGCTACAACGGCATCGCCGCGTGCATCCTGGGCGCGGCCGATCCCGACGTGGAGGAAGCGGTCATCGCGGCGATCAAGGCCGGTTCCATGTCAACGCTCAACGCGCCGGAGGAGGTGGAGCTGGCCGACCTGCTCTGCGAGCTGCACCCTTGGGCCGAGATGGTGCGCTACGCTCGCTGCGGCGGCGAGGCGATGGCGGTGGCGGTACGCTTCGCCCGCGCGCGCACCGGCCGCGACCGGGTGGCCTTCTGCGGCTATCACGGCTGGCACGACTGGTATCTGGCTGCCAACCTGGCCGACGACAAGGCGCTGGACGGCCACTTGCTGTCTGGGCTGGAGCCGGCCGGGGTCCCGAGAGCCTTGCGCGGCAGCGCGCTGCCATTCCGCTACAACCATCCGGAGGAGCTGGAGGCAATCGTAGCGCAGCACGGCGATGAGCTGGCCGCGGTGGTCATGGAGCCGATCAGAAACATGGAGCCGGCGCCGGGGTTCCTGGCGGGGATACGGGACATTTGCGACCGCGCCGGCGCACTGCTGGTGGTGGACGAGGTTTCCGTCGGCTGGCGACTCCTGACCGGCGGCGCGCACCTGGTCTATGGTCTGCGGCCCGACATCGCCGTGTTTGCGAAGGCGATCAGCAATGGCTACCCCATGGCCGCCATCATCGGCACGGCCGACACCATGCAGGCGGCGCAGAACACCTTCGTCAGCAGCACCTACTGGACGGAGCGCATCGGCCCGGCCGCGGCCCTGGCGACCATCCGCAAGCACCGCCGCGAGAACGTGGCCCTGCACCTCCGCCGCATCGGCCTTATGGTGCGCGATGGCTGGCGGGTGGCAGCCGACCGCGCGGGCCTGCCGATCACGATCGGCGGCCTGGTGCCGATGAGCAGCTTCGCCATCCAGCACAAGGAGGCGCAAGCCGCTTCCACGCTCTTCACGCAGCTCATGCTGGAGAAGGGCTTCCTGGCGACGAAGGCGTTCAACGCGACCTTCGCTCACCAGGATCAGGTGATCGAGGAGTATCTCCAGGCCGCTGAGGAGGTCTTCGGCGTCGTCGCCCAGGCCCTCGATCGTGGGACGGTGTGCGACCTGCTCGGTGGCCCGGTGGCGCACGCGGGGTTCGCGCGCCTGAACTGAGGGGTATTTTTCAATCATCCGGGGTAGGGGCATGGCCTTGCGCCTGCCCGTCTGGGCGACCGCAAGGGTGCGCCCCTACAA
>PHCA01000099.1:0-8657 GCA_002842085.1 Chloroflexi bacterium HGW-Chloroflexi-1 | reverse complement strand
CCGGCAAATCGTGGCTGCCGATGTCGGTGATCGTGCATACGCCGGAGGAGGCCCGCTGTCAGGTAGACCAACTGGTCGCGGCCGGCGTGGACCAGATCAAGCTCTATGCCAGCCTGGAGTGGCCCTGTTTCCTGGCCGCCCTGGATCAAGCCAGGCGCCACGGCAAGTTCACCGTGGCCCACCTGCAGGACGCCGGCAACGCGCGCCAGGCCATCGAAGCGGGCGTGGACGAGATCGAGCATCTTTCGGGCTGCGCCGAGGCGCTGTGGCCCGAACGCCGGGCTTTTGGGATGCCCTGGATCAGGCTGTGGCCCGACCTCAGCCGCGCTCGCGTGCGGGCGCTGGTCAGCCTCATCGTCGAGCGCAAGACCTGGATGGCGGTCACACTGGCGGTCTGGCGCAAGCTCGGCACCGCCTGGGATCCGCGGCACGGCGACCATCCGCAGACGCGCTACGTCCCCGCGGCGTTGCGCGCCTGGTGGAGCCAGCAGTATCCGCCGATCATGGCCGACGACCTGCGGCTGGCCTGGGCGCGTGCCCTGCCGGCGATGCAGATCTTTACCGCGCATCTGATCGAGCGCGGCGGCCGGATCATCGCGGGGAGCGACGCACCCTTCCTCGATCTGATGCCGGGCTTCAGCCTCCACGACGAGCTGCAGCTCCTGGTCGAGTGCGGGATGCGACCGGCCCAGGCGCTCGACGCCGCCACCCGGCAGGCCGCCGAGGCATTGCAGATCGGTCATCTGGCCGGCACGATCGAGGCGGGCAAGCGCGCCGATCTCCTGGTGGTGGCGGGCGACCCGACCGCGGACATCCGCGCATTGGGCCAACTCAAGGGGGTGATCCGCGACGGGCATTGGCTCGATCCGGGCGTCTTGCTGGCGGAGGCCGCTCAACAGGCGGAGGCCGCCTGGCCGCGGGCCCAACGTCGCATTTCTGAGATCTATTGAGCAGAGAGGTACGACCATTCAAGCCCCCTTCCGTGCATCATCGGCTCTCGTTTGGCGCCGGTTCGAGACCTGGCTGGTCGGCTCATTGGCGTCCGATGTCCGCTACAACATGCGCGTGGAGCTGATCGCCGCCATCGCGTATGGGGCCTTTGCGACCATCCTGGCTTTCATCCCGCTGGTCTTGCGGCGGTCAGGCGCCTCGGCCGAGTTATTGGCGCTTTACGTCGCTTCGACCTACCTGGGAACCGTGCTGGCCGGCCCGGGCTTATTCTTGTCACGCCAGGGGCGCCCCCTGCGCATGGCCGTGATCTGCTGGTCTTTGGCGCGGGCGGCGTTACTGGGCGCAGCCTTTGTCACCGGCGACGTCGGCCTGCTGATCCTGGCCGCGATCGTCTGGCTGGGCGAAGGCCTGCCCACTCCGATCTACAGCGGGATCGTCCAGCAGATTTATCCCGTCGAAGACCGGGGCAAGGTCATGGCGGTCATCCGCGTCGGCATGTCGGTCTCCCTGCTGATTTTAGCGCCTGTGGCCGGCTGGATGCTGGATTGGACCGGCTACCGGGTGCTCTTCCCGCTGGCCGGATTGATCGGCATTCTCGCCGCTGTGACCCTCCTCCGCCTGAGATTCGACGAAGGGGCAGTGCGGCTGCGCCAGACGCCGACCATCCGGCACTTCGGCAGCATTTTGACGCACGACAGGCGGTTTACCCTGTACCTGGCGGCCATCGTGCTCTTTGGGCTGAGCGGCCTGATGCCAGGCGCGCTCATTCCGCTGGTGCAGGTGGACCGGCTGCACATCTCCTACACGGAGCTGGGCTGGCTGAACCTGGCGCTGTCACTCGCCAGGCTGCTCAGCTACTTCTATTGGGGCCGGCGGATTGACCGGTGGGGCGCGGTGCGGTGCTTGCAGGCGGCTTTCGTCATCAACATCGTGGCGGTGCTGCCCTACATCTGGGTCACCCGCGGCTGGATGTTGCTGCCGACGTTTGTGGCGACCGGGTTCGTCTACTCGGCGGTTGATCTGGGCTTCATCAACGCGGCGATCGAGCTGGCCCGCGCCAGACGCATCCAGGAGTACTCGGCGCTGCAAGCGACCATAATCGGCGTGCGGGGGATCATCGCGCCGTTCATCGGCGTGGGCCTGCTGCGCCTGGGTGTGACGGGATCGGCGATCTTCGCCGTGGCGGGCGGCTTGACCCTGCTCGCGGCGAGAGACTTGCATGAACTCGCGTGAGCTGATGGCCGCGGCGATGCGCCGCGAACCGACCGAACGCATCCCGGTGATGCCGCAAATCTGCCACGATCTGCCAGTGCGCATCTACGCGGGCGAGATCGAGCGGGACTGGATTGACGGCATGAAGCGGTGTATCGAGGACCCCGCCGTCATCTACGATCTGGTCATCCGGCTGGTGCAGCAGGTGGGCTGCGACGGCCTGCGGCTCTTCGTCAAGCCGGAGCCGATGCGGGTGACGCGCGTCGGGGATGAGCTGATCGGGCTGGATCGGGAGACCGGCGACCGGCTCGGCCGGATTGACACCCACGGCGGCGGCGGGTTGGTCCCCGACCGCGCGCCGGCGCCGGTCGAGACCGTGGCGGAATACCGCAGCCGGCTCGATGAGATGCGCCGCGACTTCAGCGATGAGAAGATGGAGCTGCTGCGGCAGGCGCGCGCCCGCGTCCCCGACCTGTTCGTCGCATCGTCACCGGGCGGGATCACGATGAACACCTACACCACGTTCCGCGGCCGCGAGCAGGCGATGATAGACTTCTTCGAGCGGCCCGACTTTGTGCACGCGGCCATGGACATGCAGGCGGAGGCGAGCATCGAGCAGGCGGAGAAGCTGATCACGACCGGCATAGACGCGCTCTACATCGGCGATCCCGCGGCCAGCGCCAGCTTGATCAGCCCGAAGCATTTCGAACGCTTCTGCCTGCCCGCCTATCAAACATTCTGCCGGCGCTTCCGGGGCACAGGCATCCTGATCTACATCCACGTGTGCGGCAACTCCAGGCCGATCCTGGAGATGTTGGCCGACACCGGCGCGGACGTCGTCGAGCCGCTGGATCCGCTGGGGGGTGTCGAAGTGGCCGACGCCAAGCGCCGCATCGGAGGGCGTGTCGCTCTGATGGGTGGAGTCAACACGCTCACCCTCGCCAGCGGCACGGCTGAGGAGGTGCGGGCCGAGGCGATCCGCAAGTGCCGCGAGGGCGGGCCGCACGGCTACATCCTGGCTGCCGGCGACATGGTACCGCCCAACACGCCGCTGGAAAGCCTGGAGGCGATGGTGGAAGTGGCGAAGGAGAGCCTGTGGCGTTCCTGATCCATGGAAACGTAGCGCAAGCTGCCCGCTTGCTGTCGCGCCGCAGGCGGCAATCCGGCGGATTGCGCCACACGCCCCTTTTCAGGACAGAGGCCCATGCCGCGCGCGGCGCCACGGCGGGTGAGAACGGAACGCGGACGACGCGGATATTTTTAGATTTTGTCCGCGTTCTCCGCGTAGTCCGCGTAATCCGCGTAGTCCGCGTCCCATTTTTAGAGCAGGGATAACTTCATGACCATGCGAGAACGGATTCTGGCCGTCTATCGGGGCGAGACCCCCGACGTCGTGCCGTATATGCTCGACCTGTCGCACTGGTTCTACCACAAGCACCGGATGCCCTGGGACCTGAGCGCGTCCTACGAGACGCCGGAGTACGAGCTGATCGCCTACCACAAGCAGGCCGGCGCGGGGTTCTACATGCCCAACCTGGGCTCGTTTTACAGCGCGACCTATGGCGATGACGTGCAGTCGGAGGTCTCCAAAGTGTACCACGACGGCGTGCCCGAGATCACCTGGCGGCTGACGACCCCGTTGGGCAGCATCGAGCGCCGGCGGATGTGGGAGGAAACCTCGTATTCGTGGGCGATCACCCGTTGGGGCGTGCAGACCGAGCAGGACTTGCGCGTGCTGGGCTATGCGCTGGCCTCGCGCGCCTACGCGCCGCGCTGGGATCGCTACCAGGCGTGGGTCGAGGAGGTCGGCGACATGGGCGTGGTCTACCTGTCGGCCGGCTACAGCGCGCTGGGGCACATCCTGAACTATTGGCTGGGCGTGGCTGGCACGATCTACGCGGCCGCGGATTGGCCGGCGACCCTGCGCCAGGTGGTAGACCGGATCAACGACAATGAACTGAAGCTGATCGACCTGCTGGCGACTTCGCCGGCCGAGATTGTCATCATGGGCGACAACTTTTCCAGCGATATCCAGTCGCCGCGTTTCTTCCGGCAGTGGTCGCAGCCCTACTACGCCGAGGCGATCCGCCGGCTGCACGCGGCGGGCAAACACGTGGCCGTGCACATCGACGGCAGGCTGCGCGGGGCCATCGGCATGATCCGCGACGCGGGCGCGGACTGCGGCGACGCGATCACCCCCGCGCCGATGGGCGATCTGACCCCGGCCCAGTGCCGCCAGGAGGCAGGGCCTGGCTTCATCCTCTCCGGCGGCGTGCCGCCCAACCTGTGGCTGCCGGAGACGCCCGTCGAGGTCTTCACGAAGTCGGTCCTGGATTGGCTGGAGCTCAAGCAGCACGGCCCGCGCTTCATCGCCAATGCCGGTGACCAGGTCCCGCCACACGCGGCCGAGGAACGGATCGAGATCATGCGCGATTTGGTGGAGAAGTACGGCAGGTATCAGGTATTTGGAAGGAGAGGGCCATGATTACCCCCACCGCTGGTTTCATCATCTACGGCGTCCACAAGGATGGTTTGCGGGACCCCATGGGTGCGCCTTTCATCGACGACGCGCTGGTGGCGCGATCAAAAGCTGCGCTGCGGGCTGCGGGCATCCGCCTGGTGGAGCATGACGTCGTGGTCGCGTCCAAAGCGGAGGCGCGCGCGGCCTGCAAGCGGATGAAGGACGACGACGCGCTAGACTGCGTCATCCTCTTCTCCGGCACCTGGGTTTGGGCTGCGCATATAGTCGCCGCCATCCGCGACTTCGCCATGACCGGCAAGGGCGTGCTGATTTGGACGCATCCCGGCTCACAGGGTTGGCGGCCCGTCGGCGGCCTGGTGCTGCACGGCGCGCTGCTGGAGGTGGGCATCCCGCACAAGTTCGTCTATGGCCCGGCCGACGACCCGGCCGAGATCGCCCGGATCGCCAGCTTCTGCCGCGCCGCGCACCTGAAACAGTGGCTCAACCAGTCCACCATCGGCGCGTTCGGCGGCCGCGGCATGGGGCAGACCTGCGGCGCGGCCGATCCCTCCCAGTGGATGCGGATGTTCGGCGTGGACATTGACTCCCGCGACACGACGGACCTGATCCGCACGGCCCAGAACGTCACCCCTGCCGAGCTGAAGGCGTTGGAGCCGCGCATCCTCCAGCTTTTCGGCAAGCTGCCGCCGCAGAACGTCGTCAACGAGCGCTCGATGCGCCTCTACCTGGCGATCAAGAAGATCGTCCAGCGCGAAAAGTGGGACTTCTACACCATCCAGTCGTTCCCCGGGCTGGGCGACGACTACACGGCCACCTGCTTTGCCCAGAGCATGATGCTGGAGGACGGCTACGGCGCCTCGACGCTCGGCGACTTCAACACCGCGCTCTCGGTGCTCCTCCTGACGAAACTCAGCGCGGAGCCGGTCTACTACGGCGACTTGCAGCACATCGACAGGCAGACGCGCGAGATCAAGATCATCGGCGACGGCGCGTGCCCGCCGTCGCTGGCCGGCACGCTCGGCCCGGCGGGCTTCGCCGAGCACGGCATCCCGACCGAGGGCGAGGCCGGGGGGCTTTCGGTGCAGCTTATCTGCAAGGTGGGCGAGGGCGTGCTGGCCCGGCTGGGGCGTGTCAACGGCGAGTTCAACATGGTCATCACGCGCTGCACGGTCTTCGAGCCGCCCGCAGATCAGCTCGAACGGCGCACACTGGAATGCGGCATTCCCTTCTGGCCGCACGGTTTTGTCACCGTCCACTGCGACGTGGACGAGCTGCTTCAGAACTGGACGAACGAGTACGCCTGCCTGGGCTACGGCGCGCATCTCTACGACGCGCTGGTGGATTTTTGCCAGATGACGGGAATAGAACGCGAACTACAATGTCGGCTTCCGCGTCGCAACCGAACTGTCGTCATTGCGAGGGGCCGCAGCCCCGAAGCAATCTCAGGCTTCAAGGGTGGGATTGCTTCGGCCCAAACGACGGGCCTCGCAATGACAATGCTGAACTAGCCAGAGGAGGCAACAGATGCATATCGGAAACAAAAACTACACCCGCGCGGAGCTTCTCCGTCGCGTCGGCAACGTGAATCAGCTCGGCGGCACGCGGCATTACGTGTTGGCCGAAGGCCGCGCCACGGGGATCGCGGCGATTGACTTCGACACCGGCGCGGGACTGCGCTTCACCGTCCTGCCCGATCGAGGCATGGACATCTCGGCCGCCAGCTACAAGGGGACCAACCTGGTCTACCTGACCCCCAACGGCGAAGTTCATCCGGCCTATTACGAGCCGGAGGGGCTGGGTTGGCTGCACACCTTCTTCGGCGGGTTGTTGACGACCTGCGGGCTGACCTACCTGGGCGCGCCGGGCAGGGACGGTGACGAAGAGCTGGGGTTGCACGGCCGCTACGCCGCCACGCCCGGCCGCCAGGTGTGTCACCGCACCCGCTGGGAAGGAGACGATTACGTGCTGGAGGCGTCGGCCGTGATGGAAGAGTGCCGGCTCATCGGCGACAAGATCCGCCTGACCCGCACCATCTCGACGCGCGCGGGCGCGCAGTCGCTGGTGATCCACGATGTCGTCGAAAACTTCGGCTACCGGCCGTCGCCGTTCACGATCCTCTACCACATCAACTTCGGCTTTCCGCTGCTCGACGCGGCCAGTCGCGCGGTCGTCGGCGCGGCCGAGAGCACGCCGCGCGACGCACGCTCGGCGCAAGGCATGGCCGAGATGCTGGCGTTCTCAGATCCAGCGCCTGGCTTCGAGGAGCACAACTTCAATCATCGGATGGCGGCGGACGCGGCAGGGTGGGCGTATGCCGCCCTGGTCAATCCCAACCTCTACGGCGGCCTGGGGGTCTACATCAAGTTCGACGGCCGGGCGCTCCCTTACCTGAACGAGTGGAAGATGATGGGCGAGGGGGACTACGTGGCCGCACTGGAGCCGTGCAACGCGCCCTGCGAGAATCGCGGTGTCCTGCGGCAGCGGGGACTGCTGCCCTTCCTGGCCCCTGGCGAGACCAAGGAGCTCCGGGTGGAGATCGGCGTGCTGGAAGGCGAGGCGGAGATCTGGGCTTTCGAAGCGCGCGCGGCCGCCGTGGTGCGGGGCGCTGCGGGCTGAAGCCACGGCGTTCAGGCCGTGGTGTTGCGCCACCGACGAACGATGTTAAGGAGTTACGCTATGCAGATTCTTGACAGGGGAACCATCTTCGACGCGACCTCCGCGCCAGCCGAGATGCGCTTCTGCACCAGCCCCAGCCTGACGCAACTGGCGAACGGCCGGCTCGTCGCGGCCCTGCGCGCGGGCAGCTCCAAAGACGCGGCCGACGAGGACACCCCCATACTGGTCAGTGACGACAGCGGCGCGAGCTGGCGCCTGGCCTTTGCAGGCTTTGGGGATTTGCCGCCCGGGCGGGGCCGCATCCGGGGCGCGGCGTTGACCCCGATCGGCGGGGACCGACTGGCGGCATGTCTGACATCGGTTGATCGCACCGACCCGGCGCTGCCGCTGTTCGACCCGCAGACCGAGGGGATCCTGCCGACGCGCACGCTCCTGGCGGCATCGGAAGACGCTGGCGAGAGCTGGGCGGTGCTCGGCGAGGCGCCGCTGGCGCCCCACACGGGCAACGCCATCACCGGCGCCATCTTGATCCTCCAGGATGGCCGGATGGCGCTGCCCTACGAGGCGTGGAAGGAGTACGGGGACGTCAGTCCGGCCAGGCATCACGCGTCTCTGCGCATCTCAGCCGATGGGGGCGCGACGTGGCCCGAACTCGGCATCGTGGCGCACGATCCTGCGGGCCGCATCCTCTACTGGGATCAACGGCTGAGCGTGGCCCCCGACACCGGCGAGCTGATCGCCATGTTCTGGACGCACGACCGGCAGGCCGGCTGCGATCTGGACATGCACGTCGCGTGGGGTTCAGTGGACGCCCAGCAGTGGAGCCAGCCCGTCACCACCGGCATAGCGGGCCAGATTTGCGCGCCGCTGGCCCTGGGCGGCGGCCGCGTCTTCGCGGCCTACGTGCACCGCCACAGCCCGCCGAGCCTGCGCGCGATCCTCAGCGACGACTTCGGCCGGACGTGGAGAGCGGCGGACGAGCTGGTCTTCTACGAAAAACCGCGCGGGGTGGAGTCGGGGATGGGCGGCGCACGCGACTTCGCCGACTACTGGGCCGACATGAGCATCTGGACCTTCGGCCATCCTACCCCGCTGCTCCTGCCGGACGGCGACATCATGGTTGCGTACTACGCCGGCGACGAGACCGCGATGGGGATTCATTGGGTGCGGATTGGCCTGGACCTACCGGCAGAGTAAATATTCAGCCTTTCAGGTTTTATCCGCGTTCTCCGCGTCGTCCGCGTCGTCCGCGTCCCATTCTCAGGGCAGGATGCTTGCGTTGTGAGCACAGGCTGAATAGCTCGACAATGTTAGATTAACATAACCGCGGTCGCGTCAGGCCAGCCCGCCCGACGCTGAAGCGATCAGGCTACGAAGTGTAAGCCCCGCTGGGGCT
>PHCA01000098.1 GCA_002842085.1 Chloroflexi bacterium HGW-Chloroflexi-1 | reverse complement strand
TAGTTCAACACGCTGCCGGTGCTGGAGTTGCTGAAGTGCAGCTTATCCCAGTTGGCCGGCGCCGGCTGGGTGGCATCGCCGTCGCCGTTGGTGTCGCCGCCCACGGCGTCATCCTTGAGCGACGTGAAGGTGATGGGCTGCGTGTCTGTGCCATCGGCGATGAGGGTGCCGTTGACCCACAGAGCGTCGCCGTAGTCGCGGAACTTGACGACGACGCCTGGCTCGATGGTCAGGGTGACGCCGCTGGCCACGGTGACGCTGCACGTGGCAACGTAGGGGCTGTTGGCGCGCGTCCAGGTGGTGGATGTGCTGATGGAGCCGCACACGTCGGTGTAGGGCGCGCTGCCGCTCCGGCCCACTTCGCGGTACGGCGTCGTGGTGGATGGCGCGGGAGGAGGCGAGGGGAAGGTTGAGGTTAAGGTTGAGGTTGAGATCAAGGGCGAGGTGAAGAGCGACGCGAGGCGCGGCGCTTCCAGATCGGGCGAGCGCGGCGGCGTGATGCTCCCCTGCTCCCCTGCTCCCCCGCTCCCCTGCTCCCCTGCTCCCCCGCTCCCCTGCTCCTCCGCTCCCCGGCTCCCCACCCCCCCTGCCGCCGCGCCCCCCACCGCCACGTAGTCGTAGCTCACCACGCTGCGCACGGCCGGATTGCTCAACAGCCGCGTTTCCACCGTGTCCGGCCGGCCGGGGATGGCGCTGGGGTAGGTGTACGTCACCTGGACGTTGGCGTCCACGTAGCCGGTCAGGTCGTTGATCGCGTCGTAGGTGTAGATCGCGCTGCGGCCGTCGGGATAACGCTCTTCGGTCAGACGGTTGACCGCGTCGTAGCTGTATTGGGTGGCGGCCCCGTTGGCGTCGGTGCGGCTGATCAGATTGCCGACGGGATCGTAGGCGTAGCTCGTGCTGTGGCCCAACGGATCGGTCTCACGGGCCAGTCGGCCCAGGTTATCATAGGTGTAGGTCGTGGCGTTGCCGCGGCCGTCGGTGAAGCGCGTCAGGTTGTTGTTGCGGTCGTACTCATAGCGGACGGTTCGGCCCAGCGCGTCGGTCGCTGAGGTCAGACGGTCCATCATATCGTAGTTGTAGCTGGTGGCGTGATTCTCGGCGTCGGTGGTCCCCGCCAGGTTGCCAGTGGCATCGTAGGCCAGCGTGGCGGCGAAGCCGAGCGGGTCGGTCAGGCGGGTCAGGTTGCCGAACCCGTCGTACTCGCAGCGCACGACTTGGTTAAGCGGATCGGTCGCGCGGATTATCTGCCCGGCGCCGTCGTAGTCGAACCGCGCGACCTGGCCCAGCGCGTCGGTGACGGTCGCGAGGTTGCCGCGCGCGTCGTAGCCGAACCTGGTGACGTTGCCGGCGCCATCGGTGATGCTGGTCGACTGGCTGTAGCTCGGCTCGTAGGTGGTCGCGACGTGGGTGTAACTGGTATAGCCGGTCAGGTTGCCCCGGTTGTCGTAGGTGAACCGCCGGTAGGGCGGGTCGGTGCCGGCGAGCTGGCGGTGCTCATCGAAAGTGTAGTCGAACGTCTGCACCGGATTGCCCGCCGGGGACCTTCGGCTGGCGCGGGTGATCGCGCCGTAGGAGTTGAACTGGTAGCTGGTCGCGTTGCCGCGTTCGTCGGTGAAGGTGTTGGCGCTCGCGCTGTAGGTCGCGGTCTGCTCCTGGCCCAGCGCGTCGGTATGGCCGATCAGCCGACGCTCGGCGTCGTAGGCCAGGGCCGTGCTGTTGCCCGCGGGATAGGTATAGCCGATCAGGAGGTGGTTTTCATCGTAGCGATAGGTCGTCGTCCGGCCCAGCGGGTCGGTGACAGCGGTCAGGTTGCCGACTGCGTCGTGCGCCAGGGTGTAGGCGCGGCCGAGCGGATCGGTGACCCGGTTGACGTAACCGTCCGCGCCATAGGAGAGCGTCCAGGAACGGCCGCTCGGATCGCTGATACCGGCCAGCCGCGTGGTCAGGCCCCACGCTCCGGCCGGCAGCGCCGCGCCCGTCGGCTCATAGGTGAGCGTCTGTGCGTTGCCATTGGGATCCTGCAACCGCGTCAGCCGGCCTGCTGCGTCGAAACTCTCGACATAGGACAGGTACTGGCCATCCCCAAGAATGATCGTCACGGTGCTGGATCTGTTGACCAGCAAGGTGTCGTAGCTGCTCAGCCAGTTGAAGCCGAAGGGCGAGATGTCGCCGCGGCGCACCTCCACCGTGCCGCTCACCGCGAGCGTGGGCTGTTGGCCACTGTCGTAGTAGAAGGTTTCCCAGGCGTCGAAGGTGTAGGGGCCGGGTGCGACGCGCTGGCCCAGGCCGTTGCGCGTGTCCCAGTCGGCCCGCGCGTCGTAGCCCTCGCCCGTGTAGGTTTTGCCCTGGAAATCGAGCCGCCACTCCGCGCGAGCGGGCCACTGGCTGGTGATGGTGAACGGCACGCGGGCGGTGACGGTGGGGGTGTCGTTGCTGCTGCCGTAGCGCAGCGCCAGGACGACGGCGGGGCCGCGGCTGCTGACCGGCAGGAAGGTGTAGCTTTCCGACACGGAGCCTGTGCCGACGTTGATCTGGCAGCCCGGGCATTGCGTCTGGCTGCCGCCCTGCCCGCCGTTCGCCGTGGTGACGCTGGCCTGCCCGCCGCCGGGCTGTTGGCCCGCGATGCCCGGCAGCGCGTGGCCGTAGGCCGAGAAATGGGTCACGCGCGCCTGCAACGCCTTGCGTCCGCCGCCCAGATCCACCACCTTGCCGGGTACCGGATCGCGCCAACGGTTGGTCTTGCCGTCCCACCAGTAACATAGCGTGTCGGTCCCCACCGGCAGCGTGCCGGTATAGGCGACGGTCCAGAGCACCTCCTTGCCGGGCGGGAAGACCAGCCCTTCCGGCTCCAGCCCGGCGAAGCCCATCGGGACCGAGCCGTCGGGGAAGAAGCCGGGCAGCTCGGCGTTGGGCAGATAGGTCACGCGCGCCTGTTGGGTGGCGGCTACTGCGCCGGCCGGAAATTGCAGGCTGGTGTTGCCCAGGCTGTTGGTGACGTTGCCGCCGCCCGCGCCGACCGGAACCACCACCGGATCGAGCGCGTGCAGGCGCACGTCGGCCACGCGGCTGATCTCGTTGGCGCGCACGGTCGCGGTGCGCCGGTCGAGGCCGAAGTTCGCCAGGGTCAGGGTGAGGGTGTATGCGCCCGCGGGCACGGTCAGCGCGAAGGAACCGTCCGCGGCGGTGGTGGTGGTGAAGGTGACGCTGCTGCCGAGCGGCGCGCCGCCCGCCGCGACCGCGGCGCCGGCGTCCACCAGCGCCGTGTCGCTGGTCGTGACCGCCCGCCGCTTCGCCACCACGGGCAGGAAGACGCGGTAGGGCGGCAGCTCTTCGGGCAGGCCGACGGCCACAACTTGTACCCCGGCGAGGGGACTGTCATCGCCGGCGTTCACGGCCAGGCCGATCAACGTGCCTTTGCGTTCCGCCGCGGCCTCCGCGCGCAGGTTACGCGCCGCCCGCTCGGGCCGGTCTCCGACCGTGCCAGCCCACACCCGCGTCATCTGCTCAAGCCGGTCTCCGACCGAGCCGACCCACACCCGCGCCACCTGCTCAGGCCGGTCTCCGACCGTGCCCGTGCGCGCCCCCGCCAGCTCAGGCCGGTCTCCGACCGCGCCCGCGGCCGCGCGGGAGTTGAGATTGGATGGAATAAGACGAAAACAGCAGCGCAAGGCAGACGACGAAGCTGACACCGCGATAGAGAGGGATGCGAACCCGTTGCCAAATCCGAGCAACCATGTGGCGCCTCCTTGCGAACGATGATCGGAAGTCTCTCCCGTCACACTTCTTCCCACGCCAGCCGGTCGAAGCCCAGGGCGACGACGGCGTAGCTGCGCAGGCGCAAGCGTTCCCCATAGCGTTGCTGCAACACCTGGCGGTAGCCGGTCAATTGGCCGCGCGCCTCGGCCAGCCGGGTTTGCACCGGCGGCAACGCCTGCACATCGGCCGTGGTCAGGTTGCGCGCCTGCTCGCCGGTCAGCCCTGCATCTGACAGCGCGACGTATTTGAACTCGAACAAGACGTCCGGCAACTGATACTGGCGCATCTCCGGCCGCACGATCATCGTCAAATCCGCGTACGTGCGCTCCAACGCCGGCTCCGAGTCCATGATGTAGGCGATGTCGTTGAACAGAAGGGTGAGGAAGGCGGTCTTGACGGTCAGCTCGTTGACCCAGTGGTAGTCGCGGTTGTCGAAGACCTTGAAGTAACGTTGCTCCACGAAGTCGCACACCGGTCCCAGGTCGCCGGTCATCAGGAACCGGTCCACCACCTGCCGACCCTCGTCCTGGGCGCGCTTGTCGGGGAGCAAGAGGTCCTGGATGCGCTCGACGTAGAGCTTGCGCGCCACCAGGTTCGGGATACTCAGGATCAGCTTGCCCGTGGGGGTGCGGCCGCCGAAGGTGAGCACGCCGAAATAGTAGAGGAATGACGCCATGAACGGCGCGTCCTTGACCACCGTCAGCATATCCTCAACCCCGAAGCGATCGGCCAACCTGGAGAGCGTCACCAGCGGTTCCCCATTCACGATGTCGAGGATCATCTGGCCGCCGCCGGGCAGGCTGGCGATGTAGGTGATCTTGCCGCGATCCATGGCCAGGTTGCTGTCGAGCATGTCTTCGGGATAGCCGCAGGTGCGTTGGAAGTGCTTGAAGAAGTAGAGCGCCAGGGTGGAGTTGTAGACCGGCTCGGCGGTGGTCGTGGTGAAGCGGTAGCCGTTGTAAAAAGTGCGCGCCATCTCCAACGCCTCGGCCGCTCGTTCGTCCGGCCAGCGACACGCGGCCGCAATCTGGCGCAAGGTGGTCGCGATCTCTTCTTCGCGGAAGCCACACAGGTCGTTGAACTCCGGCTGCACGCTGATCGTTTCCGAGACGTTGTAGCCGCTGGTGAGATCGCTGAGCACGATGGGCGACACGCCGGTGATGAAGGCGCGATCCAGGCCGAAGCCGCTGGCTGCGCCCTTAACCGCCTTGAAGAGCGTTTTCAGCGCGCCCTCCCCGCGCAGCAGAGCATCGTAACGCTGCTTGCCGGTCGGCTGGCCGCCCATCGCCAATTCGTTGGCGAAGTTGTCGTACTCGTCAATCAGCAGGTAGAGCTTGTAGGGGGTCTGGCGCACGGCCGTCAGCGCCGATTGAAACGACACCAGGGCATCGGTTGGGTGGATCTCGATGGCGTGCGGCAGCAGATGTTGGTAGTAGATGGCGAAGTCTTGGATGCGGCTGTTGACGTGGCGGTGCAACGCCTGGGCGATCTCGTCGGCGCTCCCGTACGCGGCCACCATGGAGAAGTCCCAGCGCATCACGAAATACTGGTTATGCCGCGGGGTCGGATTTTGGCCGATAGCCAGATGGCCGAACAGCCGCGCGAACTCGCCGGCCTTGGCGACGTCGTAGTAGTTCTCCAGCATCGAGAGCAGCAACGACTTGCCGAACCGCCGCGGTCGGAGGAAGAGCAACTGATCGCCCAGCTCTTCGATCAGGGGGATGCGATCGGTGCGATCCACGTAGAAGTAGTCTTCGGTGATCAACTTGTAGAAGTCGCTCATGCCGTAGGGAAATTTCATCGGGGCCTCCTGCGTTCAGATTGTATCTCAGTCCGGACTTCCCGTCAAGCAACGCGCCGCGCGCGTTGTCTCGCATACCTGGATGCCTCCGAGCATGGTATCGCCTCCATCAATCCTGTGGCCTGCCCCCTGGCCAACCCTGCGGCCTGCCCTCTGGCTAACCCTTCGACCTGTCCCCTGGCCAACCCTTCTGCCTGTCCCCTGACTAACCCTTCTGCCTGTCCCCTGGCCAGCCCTGCGGCTTCTCCTTCAGCCAGAGCTGCCTGCCGTTCCCGTTCGCGTATCCGCCGGAGGTACGGCGTGTCCATCAGGTCGGGATCCCACACTTCCACTAATCGTTCCACCATTGTGAAAATCTCCTCATCGCGCATCAAGCCCAACGAGGCCGCCAACAGCGGCCGGCCCGCGCGCCGGGGGAGTTCGATTTTGCGGTGGTGCCGGGAGGAGCTTGAGTTGTCCCCTCACCCCCACAACACCACCTGCCGGCCGTTCACCTGCGCCACTTCGACGGCCACGCCGTAAATCGCGCTCAGTCGCTCGCCGGTGAACGTCTCGGTCAGGGTTCCAGTGTGCAACACCTGTCCGGCGCGCATCAAAACCAGGTGAGTCGCCAGCGCGGTCGAGACTTCCGGCTCGTGTGTGGTGAACAAAATCGTTACACCCTGGCTGGCCAGCTCGCGCAGCAACCCCAGGAGCCGCACCTTGTTGCCCAGGTCCAGGTGCGACGTGGGCTCGTCCAGCAACAGGAACCGCGGCTGTTGCGCCAGCGCGCGGGCCACCAGCACCAACTGGCGTTCGCCGCCGCTCACCCTGGCGATGGAGCGTCCCTCCCAGCCGGCCAACCCCACCCGGGCCAGGGCGTCCAGCGCGATGCGGCGATCCTCCGCGCCGGGCATTTCCAGCGGCTTCAGGTATGGCGCGCGGCCCAGCAGGACATATTCGAACAGCGAGTATTCGAACGCGGTGTGCTCGCTTTGCGGCACCAGCCCGATCCACCGGCCGAGCTCGCCGCGTGAGTAGCTGCCCAGTGGCCGGCCCTGCAACGTGATTTGGCCACCCTGCGGCTTGAGCCAGCCCAAGGCCATGTGCAGGAGCGTCGTCTTGCCCGCGCCGTTCGGCCCCAGGATGGCGGTGACGGCGCCCGGCGCGATTTCCAGCGCGAATCGCTGGAAGACCGGCTTGCCGTTGGACGGATAGCTGAAGCTGATGTCCTGAAAAGCCAGAAGTGCTGTGTTCATCGTGACATGCGGATGTTCTGCTTCATCATCAGCGCCATGAAGAACGTGGCGCCGAGAAGCGAGGTCAGGATGCCTAACGGGATTTCGCCGGCCAACAACGTGCGGGCCACGTCGTCGCACAGCAGGCAGAACAGCCCGCCCAACAGCAGCGCGGCCGGCAACGCGCGGCGGGCATCCGAGCCGTACAGCCGGCGGGCCAGGTGGGGCATGATCAGCCCAATCCAGCCCACCATGCCGCTGACCGAGATGACGGCGGCCGTGGCGGCCACGGCCGCCGTCAGGACCAGCGCGCGCTCGAGGTTGGGCGCCACGCCCAGCGAGAAGGCCGTCGCGTCGTCCAGTGCGAGCAGGTTCAACCGCCAGCGCATCCGGTACATCACGAACAAAGCGATCAGCGTGACGGGTAAGATGGCGCGCAACTGCGCCCAGGTGATGCTCCACAGCCCGCCCAGCAGCCAGAAGGTAATCTCGGGCAACTGGCGCAACGGGTCGGCCACGTACTTCAGCATCCCGACCCCGGCAGAGAAGAGCGCGGAGACGGCGATACCCGCCAGCACCAGGCGCAGGACCCAGCCCCCGTAACGCAGCCGGTGGGCCAAAAAGTACGACAGCCCCAGCCCGACAAAGGCGAATGCAGCGGCGGCGCCTTGCACCAGCCAGGCCGCGTTGCCCAGGAAGATGATACTCAGCGCCGCGCCGAACGCCGCGCCCTGCGACACCCCCAGAAAGCCCGGCTCCACCAGCGGGTTGCCGAGGATCATCTGCAGCACTGTGCCGGCCGCCGCGAGCGCCATACCGAGCAGGATTGCGGCCAACACGCGTGGCAGCCGCAGGTTCCACACCAGGCGTTGTGCCAGCTCGTCCGTCGCCAGCCTGTCCGGCGCCAGGAAAGGTGGCGCCGGGTAGCGACCCACGAACAGCGACAGCGCGAGCGCGGCGATCAGCAGCAGGGCCAGCCATAGCATGCCTCGCTGTTTCGGACAAGCCAGCCCCCGCGCGACAGCGGGGGCCAGCCCCGGCGACTGCAGCGCGTCAGCCACGCGTCGCCCGCCAGAGACGCCCAAGGCAGTTGCAGTACCCGCCTTGCTTTGACTCAGATAGTTCCAGAAAAATACTCATCCCAGAACCTCCTGAGATGCCCCAGAGAAACCGGCGATATTGGGACATCTATTTTTCTGGAACGGCCTCAACGCCAGTCTCCCACCAGTGTGGGCGCGATGTCCTTGATATAAGCGGCGTCGTCCAGGTTGTACAGCTCGCGGTAGAAGGTGCGGGCTTCCTGCTGGATGTCCAGGCTGGGGAAGCGGTCGGGGTGTAGCTCGCCGGCCAGCCAGATCAGGCCCAGGATCCAGCGAGTGTCGGGTTGATCCCAACTGTAGTAGTCCCCGGGGAAGGCGGACAGCTTGCCTGCCTTGACCGCGCGCAACGCCTGCCACTGCGGGTCGGCCTTCAGTTTCTGCACTACGTCGTCGACGTTGTTGGTGTACGCGATGATGTAGATCTGGTCGGCGTCCCAGGCGGCGATTTGCTCCAGGCCGACCTTGGTCCAGCCATTGCCGAGCTGCGCGTCCGTCCAGGCCGGGCGCCCGCCGGCCATCCGGACCATGAGCGTCTGCATCCAGGCCCGCGGCGGGACGTTGAAGGCCACTGCGCCGTCGCGGTCGGTGTAGTACATCAGCAACACGCGCGGCTTCTGCTCATCTTTGATATCCGCCAGGGCCTGGTCCACCTTAGCGGCGCGCTTCTGGAAGAAGGCCGCGACCTGCTGAGCGCGCGCCTCGTTTCCCAGGAGTTGCCCCAGGGTCTTCAGATCACGCTGGTATTGCTCCGGCGTTTCGAAATCCACGTAAACCACGGGAATGCCCAGGCTTTCCAACGGCTTGCCCAGCTTCTCCGCATTGCTGCTCTTCAGGAGCACCGCATCGGGCTGGACTGCCGCGATTTGCTCCGGCCCGGCGTCACCCGCCAGGATCGTCTTCTCCTTGTAGTTCGGGTCCACGACCGGGATGAAATCCAGCTTGCCCTGCGCCGTCTTGCCGATGGCCACGATGCGCGCCGCCATCTCGGGGAAGAGATAGACCACGTCGGCGACCATAAACACCGCCTTGCCGGTCACCACGATCCGCGTCGGCAGTTGCTGAAAGGTGACCTGGCGGCCCAGCGCGTCGGTGACAACGATGGGCGAAGAGCCGCCGGCGGCCGGCACGCCAGTGGCGGGAACGGAGGTTGGGGCTGGGGTCGCGGTGGGAGGTGGCGGGGTCGCAGGGGCGGCGCAAGCCGCCAACAGGACGATCAACAGCAAGAAAGCGGACAGGCGAAAGGAAGACCGGTAGCGGCGCATCGTTGCATCTCCTTGGGGAATTGGTAGATTGGT
>PHCA01000097.1 GCA_002842085.1 Chloroflexi bacterium HGW-Chloroflexi-1 | reverse complement strand
GAGGAGCTGGTGCGCAGCGCCGACGCGGTGAACGAGGTCGCTTGCCCGACTTGTGGCAGCCACCAGGTGCGTCGGAAAATCTCGCTGTTCGCCGCGAGTGTCAATCCCGGTCGAGGTGCGATGGGTGGTTCGACCGCCGCGAGTTGTGCGCCCAGCGGCGCCTGAGGCATTCGCCATTAGGCCGGCCGTGTGCCGCGCACTGTTGCTCACGCAGAAGCCCGATTCTGGCAGCGATAGCCTGCTAGAATTGGGCTTCCGCGCGGCGGGTCATGGCGGCCTGGCAGCCTTGCGCTGTGGTCTATCTACCACGCTCGACTACGCCTATTCGGTCGTCGTGTACCGAGATTACTATGGGCACGTTTGAGCTTCGATGTGACCGCCGGCCCGTTGTTGGCTTAGCCGGTCTTTGGTGGTATCATTGGCCGTGGATTGCGGATTGCAAATTGCGGATTGCGGATTGCGGATTGCGGGTTGTGGATTGGGTATTGGGGATTGGGGATTGAGGATTGGATTCGCCGATTCGCTGACTCGCTGATTCGCTGACTCGCTGATTCGCTGACTCGCTGATTCGCTGACTCGCTGATTCGCCGATTCGCTGACTCGCTGATTCGCTGACTCGCTGATTCGCTGATTCGCCGATTCGCTGATTCGCTGATTCGCCGACTCGCTGATTCGCTGACTCGCTGATTCGCTGACTCGCTGATTCGCTGATTCGCCGATTCGCTGATTCGCTGATTCGCTGATTCGCTGATTCGCTGATTCGCTGATTCGCCGATTCGCTGATTCGCCGATTTTACCCTGGAGTGTATTCATGGGCTTTGCCGAACGTGTCCTGCATCTGGCCCCCGAGGGGGCCTACCACATGCTGGCCCGGGCACAGGCGCTTGAAGCCGAGGGCCGGGAGATCATCCATCTCGAGATCGGGCAGCCCGATTTCCCGACCTTCCAAAACATCGCTGACGCGGGCGTGCAGGCCATCCGTGACGGTGAGACCCGTTACACCCCGTCGGCGGGGCTGCTCAAGTTGCGCCAGGCCATCGCGACGCAGGCCAGCGCCCAGCGCGGTGTGGCGCTCCGCCCGGCGCAGGTGGTCGTAGGACCGGGCGCCAAGCCCGCGCTTTTTTTCCCCACCCTGGCGCTGGTGCGGCCGGGCGACGAAGTGATCTATCCCGACCCGGGCTTTCCGACCTACCGCGCCATGATCGGCGTGGCCGGCGGCGTGTCTGTGCCCGTGCCCTTGCGGGAAGAGGCCGATTTCTCCTTCGACCTCGCCGCGCTGGACGCGGCCATCACCGACCGCACGCGCATGATCATCATCAACTCGCCCAGCAACCCGACCGGCGGCGTGCTGCCCATGACCGCATTGGAGCACATCGCCGAGATCGCCATCGCGCGGGACATCTGGGTGCTCTCGGACGAGATCTATACCCGGCTGATCTTCGATGGTCGGGACGCGGCGTCGATCTACGCGCTGCCCGGCATGGCCGCGCGTACCATCATCTGCGACGGTTTCTCCAAGACCTATGCGATGACGGGCTGGCGGTTGGGGTATGGCATCATGCCGGAGCCGCTGGCCGAGCGCGTCGGGCTGTTGCTGACCCATTCGGTCGGCTGCACCGCCTCGTTTACGCAGTACGCCGGTCTTCCCCAACGTTACGTCTTTCGGCCGTAGCGCCACCTGGCTGGCCGACTATCTGCTGAACGAGGCGGGGGTGGCGACGCTGCCCGGCGCCTCCTTCGGTCCCAACGGCGAAGGGTATCTCCGTCTGATCTTCGCCAATTCGCTGGAGAACATCCGGAAGGCGTTGGCGCGCATGGCCGATGCGCTCGGCAAGCTGTAACGGTGCATCTCGCCATCCTTGCGAAGGTTCAGCAAGATAAGGGAACTAGCCCAGACCTGACAGGTTTTCGAGGTCACTTTTCAACATACATCCACCGCTGATGAGACCGAATCCGGCTTGAAACGCTACTTCGGGAAACCTGTCAGGTCTTGACTTAATGACAATGCACCCGCATCAATCGTTTCCAAAGGAGTAACGCAATGAGCGAACGCAAGAAAGTCACCCTCCCGGTCCTCTTCGACAAGATGGCGAAGGGCATCCCTCTCACCATGATCACCTGCTATGATTACCCGATGGCCTACCTGGTCGAACAGGCGGGCATCGACATCGTGCTGGTGGGCGACAGCCTGGGCATGACGATCCTGGGCTTCGATTCGACGTTGCCGGTGACCATGAACGACATGATCCGGCATGCGGCGGCGGTGCGCCGCGGCACGTCGAACGCCTGGCTGATCGGCGACATGCCTTACATGAGCTACCAGGCCTCGGACGAGTCGGCCGTACTCAACGCCGGCCGCTTCATGGCCGAAGCCGCCTGCGACGGCATCAAGCTCGAGGGTGGCCAGGAGATCGTCTCTCGGGTGAAGGCCATCGTGGCCGCCGGCATCCCCGTGATGGGCCATCTGGGTCTGACGCCGCAGAGCGTCTCCAGCCTGGGCGGGTTCCGCTTGCAGGGCAAGAGCGCCAGGCAGGCCAAGAAGATCGTGGACGACGCGAAGGCGCTCGAGGAAGCGGGCGCGATGGCGATCCTGCTCGAGCTGGTGCCGGATCAAGTCTGCGAATTGATCACCGAACGGGCGAAAATGCCCATCATCAGCCTGGGCAGCGGCCCCAACGCCAGCGGCCAATTGTTGATCTTCCACGACATGTTCGGGCTCTATCCGAAATTCACGCCCAAGATGGCCAAGAAGTATGGTGACGCCGGCCAGGTGATCGGTGACGGGCTCAAGCAGTACGTGGTCGAGGTCACGGGCAAGGTTTTCCCGGAGCCGGAGCGCTATTTCGGGATCAAGGATGAGGAGTACCAGGAACTGCGCCGCCTGGTGGCCGCGGAAGGATAAGCGTAGGGGCGATCTCTGCGACAGGCTTCGTCGAACGGCGGCCAGAGCGTGTTGGTCGAGGCCGAGGTCCAGGCACAAAGTAAGCCCCGGGTCTGCTGCCAAGAAACCCGGTTGCTCGCAGAAACCGGGTTTCTCTTGGCCGTGTCAGCTTCTGATCGCTTCCAACGCGCACGGCTCGCCCACGCTGACCAGCAGTTCGCGCTCTTCGGGCGACAGCACCGCGCGCGCCTGATCCCGCACACTGTTCACGCCCACGAAGAACTCCCGCATCATCGCCACCAATAGATAGCGGCCACGCTGCGTCAATGTCAGATAGCGTTCGTCGTCAGTCTCAAAGGCGCCCGCGGCGGACATGAAAGCCATCTCCTTGAACAACCCTCTCTCTACCGTGACGCCGAAGTCCTCGGCGAAACGTTGTTTGTCCAGGCGCAGGCCGAACAGCCCCATCATGAAGCAGTAGCGCATCTGCTGCGGCGCGGAGAAATGGTGCGCGGCGTTCACGGACATGCGGCCCGCGGCCAGCGCCTTCTGGTAGTCGCGCAACGAAAAAGTGTTTACGTACAGGCTGCCGTCGAGGTAGCTGAATGCCCCTGAGCCGATCCCCACGTAGTCTTCGTAGTCGACAATGTACTCGTCGATCATACCTCCGTTGTTGCGGGAGAAGGTCCACACCGACAACGGCATGCATTCACCGGTCAGCGTATCGGCGATGATCCGATAGAAGTCGGCCTCTCGCCGGTAATCCACCTGTCCCACGGTGCTCCTGAGCGAGTTTCGCACCACCGGCGAGGCCATCAGCGGGTAGAACGTGGTCTGGTCCGCGCCGGTCGTCTTGGCCAGCGCCAGATCGCGGCGCAGCATCTCCTCGGTCTGGCTCGGGAAGTTGAAGATCATGTCGACGTTCAGCGAGCGGAACTTGCCCTCGACCGCGCACAACCGCTCCAAAATCTCATCGCCGCTGCCGAACTTGTCATAACGGTTCATCTGCCTGAGCAGGTCGTCGTCGAAGCTTTGCACCCCGACAGAGAAGCGCTGGACGCGATCCGTGAGCTGGTCGATCACCTCAGGGACCAGGTGGTTGGGGTTGGTCTCGGTGGAGACCTCCTCGATGTCGAACAGCTCGCGGGCCAGGTCGATGGTGGCGGCGAGCTCACCGACCAGGATGGTGGGTGTGCCGCCGCCGACGTACATCGAGCGAAAGTTGTAGCCACGTGCGGCGACCATCCGCATCTCCTCGCGTAGCATCTTGAAGTACGGGCGGGCGCGGTATTCGGAGAACGGAAAGCGGTTGAAAGAGCAATAGGGGCACAGCCGTTCGCAGAACGGCACATGGGCATAGAGGGTGTACGTCCTGCCGGGCAGGGGCGCAGGGAGCGCGCCTGCCGCGTAGGGTTTTAATTTGAGATATTGTTTACTGGTATGACGCAGATACTCACTGAGCACGCGCTCGGAAAGCCCGCCGAACGGGAAGATGTTTTTCCATCGAAGTCGGGTCATTGATTCTACTCCCGTTGCATCTTGCGATTGGTGGCACGCCAACCGCCAACTGCCCGATTCTACCACAGAAGTTCAGAATCACTTTAAATCCGCCACGAATCTCACGAACTCGCCGGCCGCGCGCTCAATCCGACCGGAGCCGCAGGTAGAACTTCGTTCCGGTTTGCAGCGTGCATGTCTCGCCCAGACACACCGCGCGGAATTCGATCAGTTGACTGGGGTTGATGGGCCAGTCCACCGGCGCCCCCTCACCCAGCGCCGTCAGGGATTGCGGCACTTGCAGAGTGAGCACGGCCTGACAACAGCTCGTGGCGCCGGTGAACAGCGAGTTGATGCCGTCGACCAGGATGCGCCAGCCGGGCTGATCGCCGCCCACGGTCGCATCCAGGTCGTTCACGAACCGCACGTCGTTGACCAGTCCTTGCGCGATGATCTCGTCCGAACGTAGAGTCGGCTCGACCGCGTCCACGGTGAATACCCGAATAGCGCTGCGATCTCCGCTGGCTGTGGCGCGCAGTTTATACTCGTAGTTGACGCCGGTTGGGCAAACCTGCCGCGTGCCGACCCCGGAAACCCCTTCTTCTTGCCCCGTGGTTTGTAGGTAGACCGCCAGCACATCCTCCACCGACCAGTGTAGCGTGGTGCAATTGCCCGGCTTGAGGGTGTATTGCTCGGCCCAGAAGCGCATGACGATCTTGGCCGCGTCCGACACCACGACGGTGAGCTGGCGGGTGACAGTTGTGCCGTTGCCGTCCTGGACGCGCAATTTGTAGGCCGTGGTCGTCTCCGGACAGATTTTCTGGGATGCTTCCCCGGCGACCCCGGCGTCGTTCAGGTAGACGGCGACGACGTTGATGACCCGCCAGTGTAGCGTGGTGCATTTGCCCTTGGTGATTTCGTAATCGTCGACGGTGAACTCGATGGCCGCCTGCGTGGCGCTCTGCACGGTGATGGTCACGGTGCGCTCCTGCGTCCCGCTGCTATTGACGGTGCGCAGCTTGTACACCATAGTCTGCGCCGGGCAGATCTGGCGGTCCTCGCGTCCTGTGGTGGGGCTATCATTCAGGTAAACGGCCTGCACGTCTTCCACCTGCCAGTGCAGCGTAGTGCATTCACCGGGCGCGAGCGTATAACGATCGGCCCAGAAGATGCTGGCCCAGGCCGGCCGCGTGGTCGTCGGCGAAGCGGTGGGCTGCGCTGCACCGGGCGTGGGCGACGGCGCAGTGGTGGGCGCCGCGGTGCGTTCGCCGGGCGGGGTGCGGGGGGTCGGAGTCGGCGGGATGGTTGGAGAGGCGCCCGGCTCGCCCGGTGTTCCCGGCGTCGGCGTCGTGAGGGTCGCGGTCCCCGGCTGTGGTGTGCCGGTGGGCGTCGGCGTGGCCGTGACAGGCAGCACGAGTTGTACGGTGACGTCGTTGCTCACGGGGACCCATTTGCCCTCGAATTGGGCCTCCAACCGGATGTGATACTCACCCAGCCCGCCCTGCGCCAGCACATCCGCCAGAGAAAGGGTCGGTTCGCTGCCCGGGCGCTGCAAGAGGGGTTGCCCGTTCAACTCTGCATTCCAGCGCAGGAGCTGCGCGATCTCTGGCGACAGGTCGGGCCGCACGATGTCCGAGCCGATGGCGTGGATCGGCAGCATCTGCGTATATTCCACCCCAGTGCTCAACTGGCGCGTCGGCGCTGCCGCGTCATCCACGATCAGCGCGGCATAGAGGCGGTTGGCGCTTCCCGGCGCTATCTCCAGTTCGCCCGGCGCGATCTCAAAGGTGTGCGAGAATTCGATCACACCCTGGGCCTGCGTCGGGTCCGGCTTGAACCATACCACCGTCTCGGCCACGGTTTGATCCAGTGCTTCGTTGCCCGTGACCTGGCCGGCGCCCCCCGAGCTATCCCGCTTCAGCAGCAGATGCGCCTGGACGTAATCGTGCCGCATGGCCGGCAGCGCCGCATACCGATATTGTCCGGCCACCGTCATGGGGACGGTCTGTTGACCCGGTTCGGTCGGCGCCAGGGTCAAGGTTAGCGTGGCTTCGGCGAGGCGCCATTGTCCCTGTACGGCGAAGAGCCCCGGCACGTCGACGCCGAACTGAAGGCTTTGCCCGGCCTGCCGGCCGCTGATCCGCTCCCAGGACCGGCCGTTCCAGCGATATGCGCCCAGGTCGTATTGCTCGGGGCTGACCTGCGCGGGCAGCGGCAGACGCAGCAGCGCTATGCCGGTCAGCGCGCCGCCTTCCAGCGTGAATTCGTACGCGCGGCCGATGATGCTGCGGGGGATCGGCGCGGCCGGCGGGTCGTCCACCGCGCGCAGGGTGATCACGGCCGTGTCGGAGACCGCCGCGCGCGGCAGGGTCAGCTCGGCGCCGTCGCTGAGGCCGACCAGACCCCCTTCGGCGGCGCGGATGACGCCGGTGGCAGTTTTGGCCGGCCGGGTTTCCGGCGCGCTGACTGCGGTGGTCGGCGTCGGGGTCGGCATCCGGCCGCGACTGCATCCGGCGAGGATCAGCAGGAGCGCTGCCGCCAGCAAGTAGACGCCCGTTCGGCGTCGAGGGTGGTATCCGAGATGACGCATGGTTTCTAGTCCATCGATGTTTTTCTATCTCCCGCACGCCAGTTCGCCCAACTCCTTGAACCAGCGCGGGATGCGCTCGCGCAGCCGCCTGCGGTAGATCAGGGCCAGGCCAGCCAGCCACGCCACCGCCAGCCCGGCCAGCCACGGCGCGTGGATCAACAGCAGGGCGCCACAGGTCAAATCGACGATGCGCAGGGAGACGATGGCGACCGCCTTGCGGCGAAAGACCAGCCACGCGGCCAGCGACAGGAGCACGAAAGCCAGCACCGGCAGCGGCGGCAGGAACTTCGCCAGGATCAGATAGACGAGAATGCCGACGTAAAAGGTCGCGTCGATCGGGAAGTCGAAGTTGGCCAGCCGGGTGGGGTTGGGTGCGCGCCGCGCGATCCAGCCGTCCCACTGATCCGTTGTCCAGGCCAGCACCGTCACTAACACTGCATAGGGCAGGGTGGTCGGGCCGAGCGTGCCAAGCCAGATCAAGACGCCTGCGGCGATCACGCGAGAAAGGGTCAGGAGATCGGCTATCGTTGTGAGCATGGGTGACTCTCAGCAAAGGCTATCCTGCGCGGCGGCCACAGATGGGCCCGACTGGCGCGGGCTGGCGCGGGGTAGTATACCACGGCGGGCAGCAGCGAGCCAATCGCCCTATTGCGCGGTTTTCGGGTTGCCTTCATCTGCGCTATAATAACGACTTCTCGCATCTGAGCGATTCGAGTGTTTTCTCAAAAAGTGGGGG
The DNA here is from genome assembly GCA_002842085.1 of Chloroflexi bacterium HGW-Chloroflexi-1. Lineage (GTDB taxonomy): Bacteria > Chloroflexota > Anaerolineae > CG2-30-64-16 > CG2-30-64-16 > CG2-30-64-16. The sequence goes on along the minus strand of PHCA01000097.1, from coordinate 7,181 downwards.
AGACTTCTGCAGTCTTACCGGTGTGTCGTCACTTTCGACAGACTTTCAGAGACTGCGGAAGTCTTGTGTGGACATGACTTCTCTCGCGCTTGTTTCAGACATCCACGGCAACCTGCCCGCATTCGAGGCGGTGGTGGCCGACATCCAGGCCCACTCGCCCGATGCGGTCTACGTCCTGGGCGACATCGTCCATGGCTGCCCCTGGTCGGCCGAGGTGTTGGACCTGCTGCTGGACCTGGGCTGGCCGATGTTGATGGGCAATCACGACGACGCGATCCTGCAACTGGGCACGTCGCGCATGGAGCCGCGCTACGTGGACCGCGGGCGTTACGCCATGCTCTGGTGGACCCGTGCCAGTCTGTCCGCCAGGCATATCACGGCTTTGACGGGCCTGCCCCTGGCGTTCACCCTCAACTTTCCCCAAGCGCCGCCGTTGTTCCTGTTTCACGGCATTCCCGGCAAGTTTTCCGTGGGCTTTCGGCCCGATTCGCCAGAGGAATGGGTCGTGCGGCGCCTGGCCGGGATCGCCGAAACGACCGTGGCCGGCGGGCATACCCACGAGCCGATGGTGCGGCTGGTTAGCCGGCGGCTGGTTGGCCGCTGGACGGTGATCAACTCCGGCTCGATCGGCGCGTCCTACGATGGGGATGTCCGGGCCGCCTACGCGTGGTTGGCAGGGGATGCTCGGGGCTGGCGGGCGGAGATCCGGCGCGTTTCGTACGACATGCGCCTGGTCGAGGCCGGCTATCGGGAATCCGGGTTGATGGCATCGGGCGGTGTGATGGGCGAGATGTTCCTGCGCTCGGTGCTCAGCGCGCTCCCCTGGGTGTCCGATTTTGCCTGGTGGCTGCGCGAGCAGCCCGCAGATGTGCTCGTCGATATCCGCCGGGCTCAGCAGGCCTACGATGCCGCGTATGGCCCCGGGCATTGGGCGTTTCCGTACGTGAGTTGACGTCCATGAACCCCCTGAGCCGGCGCAACAATACTATACTTGACAAGGTGACGCCGATGCTGCGCATCGGACGGTGACAGGGTGACGGGGTGACGGGGTAAATTGGTAAATTGGTAACGGGGTAAATTGGTGACAGGGTGACAGGGTGAAAAAACCTCACCTTATGACCGTGGCGAGTATATCAGAAGGCTACCCGTCACGCAGGAGTGTGGTACAATCGGGCTGGATATCGATCTGGACCAGGGAGAAGCATACATGGCATTCTTCGAAGGATTGGTCGTAACCGAAGATGACACGCCCGTGGAAGTGACTTACGTGGGCGCGACGTCATACTACGTCATCGACGATCAGGGCTTTCACCGCCACATCGAGGCGCGCGCCGTGGATCGCGTCGTGCTGGCGCAGTTCACCGAACAGATCGCGGAACATCGCGGCGAAGCGGCCGAGGCGATGCTCAAGCTGATGGGCCAGGACGATCTGTTCACCAAGGCGATGGTCGATGCCACGCTGCGCAACCTCAACCTGGAGCAGGTGTTGGACCAGGGCTTGCCGCCCGATGCCCGCCAGTGGCTGGGGATGATGGGTTTTCGGGTCGTCATCGACCTGCACGGCGACGTGGTGCACGTGGATATGCCCTCTGCGCCCGCGGACTGGGATGACGAGTGATGTTAGCCTTGCGAAGGTTCCGAAACCTTCGCAAGGCTTCGCAAGACTTTGTTTTGATCGGTGACCAGCCGTGTGGAACAATCGACATAAAATCATTGACGCAGTGAAGGAGATCGGCTGTGGCTTGCTCACGGTGCTCTTCATCACGATCCCGGTGTGGGTGCTGACCCTGGCCTGGCGCGGTCCCGGGTTTGCGTTTGGAGCCCTGGTTTTGCTCCTGCTGGTGGTGATCGGTGTTGGCGCTTTGAATCGGCTGTTCGGGGGGGATTGACGGGCGTTCTGACGACCTGATGGTTCAGCTTGGGAAGCTGACGTTCTACCGCTGAACTATACCCGCAAGATGACTGTATTATAGTGGTCCTGGCGCAGTTGTCAAGTGTGTGGTGTGTTCGCGTGGGGCGGGTCGTCGGTGGCCGGTGGGATGTCGGCTTCAGATGGCTGGCTGTGCGGAGCTTGCGCCTCAAATTGCTCCAGGGTAAACGTGCCCATGCCACGTTCCGGCAGTTGCGTCACCACACCCCCGCGCTGGGCCAGCGTGACGAGCAGGCTCAAGTCCTTGCCCGGCGCCAGCCCTAAGACGTTCAGCGGCATGGAGACTTCCAGCACCTGTTTTCCCGTCGCGGCCGGCGCCGGCGAGACCGACTGCCATTGGTCGTGCCCGGCAGCGCGGAACAGGAACGGCACCGGTTGGCCAGGCTGCCGCTCGATCAGCCAGCCCAACGCCAGCTCTGAGATCGCCTGGGATGGCCGGCTGTGGCGGGCTCGAATGCGCTGGTTGACCGGAGCGCCTGGGGCTGCGCTCAGATAGAGCGCCACCTCGTATTGATCCAGGCTGTCGCGTAAGTCCAGGCGCAGGTACAGGTTGCGCTCATCATGCCCGATGAACAAGCGCTCGATCTGCCCGCTGGCGCGTTGCATGGCGCCGGTCGATGCCGAAGCCGGTTGCAATGTCGCGGCCAGCGCCCACGCAGCACCTGGGTAAGGGGCGCCGGTCAGTTGCGGTGAACAGTAGCCGGCGGCCGCCTGTTCGTTGGGCCCGGCCGGTGCTTGCGAGATCGGCTGATCAAGCGTCACGGGGACTGCGTGGTTTAACGCCTCGTAGACGGCGGCCAGGTCGTCCCGGAAAAGCTGGTCGAAGAGGGTGTCCTGGTCCGAGCTGTTGCGATGTGAGTACCACCAGAACCAATCGCTGCCTTCGGCCGCATAGAGCGCATGCCAGGCCGCTGACAATCCCGCATGACCTGGATCGGCGTGCTCGATCTGGAGCAGATGCGCCCGGGTGCGCGCCAGCGTTTCCCAGGCCCGGCTGTGCTCCGGGTCGCCGATCCAGGTGGTAAGGTCACCGCCGATCCACGAGCCGGTGGCCAGTTTGGCCAGTGTGCCGGCCGGTCGCCGGTCGATGTTGGTCAGGTACTCGCTCACGGTGACCGTCCGGATGTCGTCGCGTTGGCTCAACCCCCGGTAGAGCGCGTTGAGGAAAACATCCCCGTTGTGCTCGTAGTGTTCCCAGCAGTTCTCACCGTCCAGGATGATGCTGACCAGGTAAGGGTTGGCCCGGTCATCCAGCCGGTTTCGGATCTCCAGCAGGCGATAGATCAGATCCTCCGCGGCCTGCGCGCCGGGCAGTTTTTGATAGAGGAAGCCGATGCGGTCCGAAAGCTCATGATCGCGGAAGATGATCGACGGCCCCAGTTCGTTCTCCGCCAGGACGCGATACGGCTGGTAGAGCGCGCGGGGATTGGTGATCAGGTTGTTGGGGTCGCGGTCAAACGGTTGGCCCAGGCTCCGGCCCAGAATGACCTCGTCCGTGGCCAACCACTGAAACCCCGCGGCGGTGATCAGGGGGATGATCTCGGGTGAGACGGCGCCTTCGGAGGGCCACACGCCCTGAGGCGCCGCGCCGAAGTGTCGTACATGCGCTTCGACGGCCAGTTGCAACTGGGCCGCCGCGTCAGCCGGCGCGGCAAAGCGCAGCGTGGGCAGTGGGAGGTCGGGGCTGGGCCGGCGCGCCGAGCCGGTGTCGACGAGCAGCGGCAAGATGGGATGGTAGTAGGGGGTGGTGCTGATCTCAAGCTGCCCTTGTTGTGCCAGCTTGCGGTAAAGGGGCAGCACGGCCGCGGCGATCTCGCGCTGCCTGGCATGGATCGTCCGCTGATCGGCCAGGGTGAAGTGGCTTCCCTTGGCGACCAACGCGGCCAGCGTCCCATCCTGCTCCAGCCAGTTGGGGTCGATCCAGGCCAGGTTGAACCATGCCAGCAGATCGCGGCAGTCCTGAGCGGTGAAAGTGTCCGGCTCGGCCAGCGCCTGGGGCCGGCGATCCAACAACTCGGCGTAGCGCGCGTACCGGCGGATGATGTTGTCCCAGTTGATGCTGTAAGCCAGGTTCAGGATCGTCCGCTTTTCGGCGTCCGTCCAATCGTCCTGTTCGGCCAGATAGACCAGCCGATCCGCCTCTCGGCCCTCCGCCCAGGCCAGCATCTGCTCTGTCAGCGCCGGGACCATGTTGATGGTCGTGTGGATCTGGGGAAAGTCGGCCTGCACCTGGGCCATGTGCAGGTAGTCTTTGGCCGCGTGCAAGCGGACCCACGGCAGGCTGATCTCGCCGGTGCGCAGGTCCCGATAAAAGGGTTGGTGCATGTGCCAGACGAGGGCGATGTAAAGGGGATGCTCGGTCATGGTGGATTGGACGCTATACCTGACAAGGTGACAAGGTGAAGGGGTGACAAGGTGACGCCGATGCCACGCATCGGACAACCTCACTTCATGACCGTGGCGAGTATATGTGGTCTGTGACGAGTAACGAGTAATGAGTAACGAGTAACAGGGACTTTGTTTCCTTGTCTACTTGTTTCCTTGTTTCCTTGTCTACTTGTCTACCTGTCACCCTGTCACCCTGTCACCCTGTCACCCCGTCACGCTCCGCAGATGCGGGAACAGGATCACTTCGCGAATGGAGCTGCGGTCGGTGAAGAGCATGGTCAGCCGGTCGATGCCGGTGCCGAAGCCGCCGGTCGGCGGCAGGCCGTAGCTTAGCGCGTTCAGGAAATCCTCGTCCAACGGGTGGATGTTTTCATCGTCGTCGGCCAGGACCTCGCGCAGCGCCACGAACCGAGCGCGCTGATCGTCGGGATCGTTCAGCTCGGAGAACGCGTTGCCCAGTTCCAGCCCGCCGATGAAGTACTCGAAGCGCTCCACCGTAGTCGGATCGGCCGCTTTTTTCTTGGCCAGTGGGCTGATCTCGATGGGGTAGTCGATGATGAAGGTCGGTTGGATCAACGCGGGTTCCACGTGCGTGCTGAACAGCGAGTCGATCAGCTTGCCGCGGCTGGATCTGGGCTCCGGTTGATGCCCGATGGCGCGCATCGCCTCGGCCAGCGCGGCCACGTCAGGGTAATTCGTGTAGTCAATCCCGGTAGTCTCTCGGATGGCGTCACGCATCGTGATCCGGCGCCACGGCGGCGTCAGGTCGATTTCGTGTCCGCCGTACGTGATGGCCAATCCGCCGGCGACTTCGCGGGCGATGGCGACCAACATCTCCTCGACCCGGCGCATCATGCTGTGATAATCGGTGTACGCCTCGTAGAACTCGAGCTGGGTGAACTCGGGATTGTGTTTGAAGCTGATGCCTTCATTGCGGAAATCGCGGCCGATCTCGTAGACCCGCTCGTAGCCGCCCACCAGCAGCCGCTTCAGATACAACTCAAAGCTGATGCGCAGGAACAGCTCCTGGCCCAGTTGGTTGTGGAAAGTGGTGAAGGGGCGGGCGGCCGCGCCGCCATAGATCGGCTGCAAGACCGGCGTCTCCACTTCCAGGAAACCGTTGCCGTCCAGATAACGGCGAATGGCTGCGATGATCCTGGCGCGGGTTCGGAACACAGCGCGAACTTCGGTGTTGGCCAGCAGATCGACATACCGCTGCCGATAGCGGGTCTCGGTGTCCTTCAGCCCATGCCATTTGTCAGGCAGGGGATTCATGGTCTTGCTGATCAGCGCCATCTCGGTCACCTGGCACGTGATCTCGCCGGTGCGCGTGGTGAACATGGCGCCGGTGAGGGCCACGAAATCGCCCAGGTCGATCAGGCGCTTGAACACGGTGTTGTAGAACGTTTCCCCAACCACATCCCGCTTGACATAAATTTGGATCCGACCGCTGCCATCCTCGATGTGAGCGAAAGCTGCCTTGCCCATGAGGCGCAGAGTGAGCAACCGGCCCACCAGGGTGATGGGCTGGCCCTCCGGGAGGTCGCCGCGTTCATAGGCTGCGATCGCCTCGGCCGCAGTGTGCGTGCGCTGCCAGGGCAGTCGCGCCGGGTAGGGGTCTACTCCCAGGCCGCGTAACTCGGCCGCCTTGTCCCGCCGGATCAACTGCTGTTCGTTTAGCTCTAGCTCGTCCACGATCACCTCGATGCATCACAACCGGGCGTGTCCAAAAAGCACCTTATGACATGCGCGGCCGGGTACGGTTGTATACTCGCCACGGTCATAAAGTCATAAAGTCATAAAGTGAGGTTTTTTCGCAGTACCGCAAAACTCACTTTTATCACCCCATGACAGGCAACGGGTAGTGAGTTTTGCGCTATTGCGTTTTTTCACCTTGTTACCCCTTCACCTTGTCACCTTGTCAAGTATATTTGCCAGGGCAGCGACTCAGTATCTTCTCAATAATCTGGGGGCTGTGGCCGGTCTGTGACCGAGCCACGGTGGCTCGGTCACAGACCGGCCACAGCCCCAGCGCCACAGCATACCCCGAAAAACTGAGAAGATACGCGACTCAGGTGATATCGACGACTGCGAACTGGATCATCCCGCCGGGTGTCTTGACCTGGACCAGAGCACCCTTACGGTGTCCCATGAGGGCCTGACCGATCGGCGACTTCAAGGAAATCCGCCCCTGGGCCGGGTCTACCTCGGCCGAGCCGACGATCGTGTAAGTCTCTTTGTCGCCGTACGCAACATCGCGGATCGTCACGGTGGCGCCTAACTCGACGGCATCCTTGGAGCCGTTTTCGTTGATCACTACGGCCCTGGCGAGGAGGTTTTTGACAGTCAGGATGCGCCCTTCGGCGAAGGCCTGGGCGTTCTTGGCCTCATCGTAACCGGCATTCTCGGAGATGTCCCCGTCGGATTTGGCATCACCGATCTCGCGGGCGATCTGGGGCCGGCGGACATTTACCAGGAAATCCAGTTCTTCTTGCAGCTTCTTGAGGCCATCCGCGGTGAGATAGACGGCTTGCATGTCTTCCATGAACTTCATGCCTCTGGTGATACAACTGGTGTGCCGGCGCGCCGTCCCCTACCCGCCGGATATCCTCAGGGCGCAGGGATGAAAAAAGCGCCGACGGCGCAAGGTTTTTGGGACAGACCGCGCGGGTCGCCCCGACAGCATAAGGCTTGTATCGCCCGGTCGCGATTGGTTGGATGAGGCCGTTTCAGAAAAATAGATGTCCCAATATCGCCGGTTTCTCTCAGCCACCCTTGCGAAGGTTGCGCATAGCCTTACCGATAGAGCGATTCTTGGCTGACGAGGGCACTTCCGGCCTGAGATCTGCTCACAAACCTTCGC
>PHCA01000096.1 GCA_002842085.1 Chloroflexi bacterium HGW-Chloroflexi-1 | reverse complement strand
ATAAGAATTGCCCTGACCTGGGATTCCAACCCCGCCGGGTCAGGGTCAAACTACTATGAAGACCCATTGGAGACAGATCTTGACCTGGATGTGTACGATCCCGATGGGCAGCGCGTTGGCAACGGTATATCCGCCAGCAATGACAACAGCTATGAATTGGTAGACTTCGTTGCACCGAAGACCGGGCAATATGCGATAGGTGTGTACAAGAAATCCGGTGTGACAGAACTTCTCAACTGGCTCGGCCTTGCCTGGGTGAAGGTTCCCCAGATGTACTTGCCATTAATCTTGTCCGACTAAAACGACTACAACTCCGGGTGCTTTGTCGATCAGGCAGACGTTGCTTGTCGAAATATCTGCTTATTATTCTGCAGAACGGGACTGAACAGTTATGGACTGGATCAACTTGGTCATCATCCCAGCCGTCAAGTCGATCGTGCTGGTCATCGTCCTTTTGACGGGCTTTGCGTACCTGACCTGGGTCGAGCGCAAGCTGTTGGGGCGTTTTCAACTGCGCTATGGGCCCAATCGCGCCTGGAGATTCGGGCTGGGCCATCCCATCGCGGATGCGCTGAAGATGATCTTCAAAGAGGAAATCATCCCCGGCCACGTCGATAAGGTCATCTACGTGCTCGGCCCGGCCCTGGCGATCGCGCCGGCGCTGGCGATGTTCGCGGTCGTGCCCGTCGGTCCCGATTTGACCCTCTTCGGCCGCACGATCCCGATGGTCGTGGCCGACGTCAACGTGGGGCTGCTCTACGTGCTGGCGATGGCTGGCGTGGGCGCCTACGGCGTGATCCTGGGCGGCTGGGCCAGCAACAACAAGTACTCGTTGTTGGGAGCGCTGCGCACCAGCAGCCAGATGCTCTCCTATGAGCTGCCGATGGGCATCATGCTGATCGCGATCCTGCTGATGACCGGTACGTTGAGCCTGGTCGGGATCGTGAACCAGACGCTGCCGTGGTATTTCCGGGCCTGGATTTTGTTGGCGTTCCCGTTCTATTTCATCACCGTGCTGGCCGAGACCAATCGCAGCCCCTTCGATCTGCCCGAGACCGAGAACGAGTTGGTGGCCGGCTTCCAGACCGAGTACGGCGGCATCAAGTTCGCGCTCTACTACATGACCGAGTATCTGCACATGATCGCGGCCAGCGGTGTGGTGGTCACCCTGTTCTTCGGCGGGTGGCGCGGCCCGTTCGTGGAGCAGGCGCCGGTGCTCGGGGTGGCCTATTTTGCGGCGAAAGTGCTGGCGATGATCTTCCTGTTCATCTGGGTGCGCGCCAGCCTGCCCAGGGTGCGCTACGATCAGTTGTTGAAATTCTGCTGGACCTTCCTGTTCCCGCTGTCGCTGGTGTATCTGGCGATTACGGCGGTGGCGGTGGTGTTTCTTTAGAGGAAATCGGGTGTCAGGTGTCAGGTATCAGGTATTGGGGATTCGCCCAGAATGCACAATACCTGATACCCAATACCTGATACCCAGTCCCGAGGTGGCAATGGCAAGTGTGAGCATGATGTTCAAGAGCATCGTCCAGGTGGCGCAGGCGATGGGCCTGACGTTGAGCGGGCTGTTCAGAAAGCCGCTGACGGTGCAATATCCGGAGCAACCCATTGCCGTGTACCCGCGTTTTCGGGCGCGGCACGAGCTCCGGCGCTATGAAAACGGGCTGGAGCGCTGCATCGGCTGCATGTTGTGTGAGGCTGCCTGCCCCACGGGCGCGATCCACGTCGAGGCGGCCGAGAACGATCCGCGGCATCCGACCAGCCCCGGCGAGCGCTACGCCACGGTTTACGAGGTGAACCTGATGCGCTGCGTTTTTTGCGGCGATTGCGAGACCGCCTGCCCCGTCGAGGCCATCGTCCTGGGCCACGACTTCGAGCTGGCGGTGTATAATCGGGATGGATTCTTGTTGACCAAAGAGCAATTGTTGAACCCGAAGGTTCCCAATGTCATTGTGAGAGCGGAGTGATCGTGATGGGGTGACAAGGTGACAGGGTGACAGGGTGACAGGGTGACAGGGTGACAGGGTGATTTGCCCTTTGCCCTTTGTCCTTTGTCCTTTGCCCTTTGCCAACTTGCCATTCGCTGATTCGCCGATTCGCTGATTCGCCGATTCGCTGATTCGCCGACTCGCTGATTCGCCGACTCGCTGATTCGCCGACTCGCCGATTCGCTGATTCGCCGACTCGCTGATTCGCCGACTCGCTGATTCGCCGATTCGCCGATTCGTTCGTTCAACAGATGCGAGATGCTTGCTGAATGGGGTAGCGGTCAATGATGGTGTAGCGAGGGCCTGACCCATGAGATCCTTGCTTTCTGTGCAAGGATTTGTCTATCAGCTTGCCCCGCTTTGGTTCCGGCTCGTCCGGGTTAGGAGATACTGTTATGCTTACAACGATTCAGGGGGTGTACCGGAGCGGCAGAATTGAGTTAGCTGAAGCGCCTGGCAATGTACACGAAGCAACGCCCGTGATCGTGACGTTTCTTGTTCCCGCCTCCATGAACTTGCGGGCACGCGGTATTGATGAGACCCAGGCCGCTGATTTGCGTGCGCGCCTTGCCACCTTCGCCGAGGACTGGGACAGCCCTGAAATGGACATCTATGACGACTATGATACAGCCAAAGCCAGACTATAAGCGCGGCGATGTGGTCTTGGTGCTCTTCCCACACTCCGATTTGCGCACCACCAAATTCCGGCCGGCTTTGATCGTTCAGGCAGACGACCTACAAACTGGCCTGTCACAGGTCGTTGTAGCAATGATTACCAGTCGCTTGTTGCGCGCCAATCATCCAAGTCGCGTGACCGTTTTACTTTCCGCACCGGCAGGTCGGCAAACCGGGTTGCTCACTGACTCGATTGTGATGACCGACAACCTGGCAACAGTTGCAGAGCTCGAGATTGACCGCGTAATCGGCTCGTTGCCGATGTCCAAAGTTGACATTGCTTTGAAGCACACTTTGGGGCTGTGAGGCTGTTTGCGTAGTGCGCATTCCGTTTGGCGCTTGAACGCGATATGGCACAGGCGCGGACTACGAACTACGCCATACGTGAGGCATGCATGTTCCTCTTCATCGTTTTTGCTCTAATCGCCGTCGTCGCCGCGCTGGGCGTGATCCTCAGCCGCAAGCCGGTGTACAGCGCGCTGTTTCTGTTGCTGAACTTCGCGACCCTGGCCGCCATGTACATCCTGCTCCAGGCGCAGTTCCTGGCCGCGGTGCAGATCATCGTCTACGCCGGCGCCATCGTCGTCTTGTTCCTGTTCGTCGTCATGCTGATCGGCGGTGGGGAGTTGGGGGCGGGGGACAGGGAGACGAGTAGACAAGTAAACAGGGAAACCAGTAGACAAGGAGACAAGGCCGCGCCTGCATCCGGCGACGCCGCGTCCCCGCGTCTTCGTGTCCCGCTGGGCTGGCCGCGCGTGACCGCGCTGGTGTTGGCCATGCTGCTGCTGGCGGGGCTGGGCTATGGCCTCGTCGCCGGCCAACTGCACGCGGGGCAAGGCACGGCGGCCGCGTTCGGCCAGGGCAGCGTCGAGGCCATCGGTGCGGCGCTCTATACCGATTATCTGCTCCCGTTCGAGATGACGTCGGTGCTGCTGCTGGTAGGGGTGGTGGGTGCGGTGGTGTTGGCGAAGAACGCGGGATGATATTCGATATTGGGTATCAGGTATTGGGTATTGAAGATCACCTGAATACCCAATAGCTACGGACCGAGGATTAAATAACTTGGGCGAATCCCCCCTTTATTTGCCGGAGCGATTGGGTAAGTTATTAAGTCCTTAGCCCTAATACCTTTGACCTGTATCCGAGGACTGTCATGGTTCCGACTGCCTATTATCTCATCCTGAGCGCACTTCTGTTCACCATCGGCGTGATCGGAGTGCTGGTGCGCCGCAACGTGCTGATCATCTTCATGTCGGTGGAGATGATGCTCAACGCGGTCAACCTGACCTTCGCCGCGCTGGCGCATCACTTCCTGGACCTTAACGGCCAGATATTCGTGCTGATGGCGATGGTGGTCGCCGCGGCCGAGGTCGCGGTGGGTCTGGCGATCGTGATGACCGTGGTGTGGCACAAGGACACGACGAACATCGAGGATGTGAATTTGCTGAGGGGATAGAATAAGAATAGCGGAACGAGGGTACGCATGGACAGAGATGATCTCGCCAGAGTCCTCGGAGAAGTAGACCGCCGGTTATCGGCCTCCTGCGATATTGCTATCGTTGGGGGTGCGGCCATGATCCTCCATTTCGGCGCGCGCCGTGCTACCCGCGACGTGGACATGCTTCTACTGCGAGGCGATACAACCGAGTTACGCCAAGCCATCGAAGCGGTAGCGCAGCGAAACGACTTGCCGGAAGACTGGATGAGCGATGCCGCAAAGGGCTTCGCCGATATCTTGCCATCGGACTTCTATCATCGTTTGACGCCGCTGGAACTGCCGCTCCAGCGCCTGCGTGTGTATGCACTTGGCTGTCCGGAGCAAACGGCCATGAAAATCGTGGCTCTGCGCGAGCAAGACCTGGAGGACTTGGAGCTTCTGCTCCCGCAATTGTCGGAAAGTGACAAGCGGACGCTTGTAGCGATTATGAATCACGTGAGCGGCTTCCGGATGGATTGGGCGCAGAGGATCAAGTATTTCTTGGAGGAGCAGGGGTGGCCGACCGAGTAGATCAGCTATTCCAGGAGTGGCAACAGCTTGGGGGTTGTGTTCTGCTGGCAGAGAGCCAGCCTGTCTTGTCGGTCCGCAGCCCTGAGGAAGTCATTGCTGAGAGTACAGCGTACTGTCGTGAGTCGGGCCGGCTCACCTGGATCGTGCTGGACTGGTTGATTCGGAACGTCGGGCGTGTGGACGTCCGACGATTGCTGCGCTTGACGCGGCAGTATGGTGACTTGTCGGTGCTGGGTGTGTTGTGTGATGCCGCTCAGCAACGTCAACCGCATCCCAAGTTCACGCGTCTCATGCGTAGTTGTCAACCGGCCAAGAAAATTGAGCCGTTTTTCCATCGAGTGGCAAAAAACCGCCTGGCTCTCGAACTAACCCAAGAGGGCGCGCTCGATATTTTTCGCCGGTGGGGGTATCTGAGCAACGAACTGCGATATCTGTGATCATCCCGGTGACAGTGCGGGATGGGAGACGGATGTCCCGGTGAAGCGGGATTACTTTGTGGCCTACTGCCGTTTTGCAGAGAAGTGTAAGGAATGCAAAGATGAGCACGGGAAAGCGCAAGCACATTGTGATTTGCTGATTTGTGATTCTCTTGGGAGCACTCATGCTGGACTACGCCTGGTTGATGCTGCTATTCCCCGCGCTGGGGACGTTGATCATCGCCCTGTTTGGCACGCGGCTGGGCAAGCGCGCCGTTGGCTGGCTGGCGCCGGCTATGGTCGCGGCCAGCTTCGGCGTGGCGGTCTGGATGTTCATCACACTGTTGGGCCTGCCGGTCGAGGAGCGCAGCCACGAGGTCATGCTCTGGTCGTGGATGACCGCCGGTCAGTTCCACGTGGACCTGGCGCTGCTGATCGACCAACTCTCGGTCACGATGGCGCTGGTGGTCACCGGCGTGGGCTTCCTGATCCACGTCTACTCGATCGGCTACATGCACGACGACCCGCGTGTCCCGCGCTTCTTCGCCTACCTGAACTTCTTCATCCTGATGATGCTGACGCTGGTGCTGGCGAACAACTATCTCCAGCTCTACGTGGGGTGGGAAGGCGTGGGCCTGGCCTCGTACTTGCTGATCGGCTTCTGGTTCGAGAAGCCGTCGGCGGCGGATGCGGGGAAGAAGGCGTTCATCGTCAATCGCATCGGCGACTTCGGCATGGCGTTGGCGGTGATGTTCATCTGGACCAGCGTGGGCACGCTGCAGTTTAGCGAGGTGTTCGCCAGGGTCCAGACGCAGTGGGCTCCGGGCAGCACGATCGCCGTCACCGTGACCATGCTGCTGCTGCTGGCCGCCACCGGCAAGAGCGCGCAGTTGCCGCTCCACGTCTGGTTGCCCGACGCCATGGAAGGCCCGACCCCGGTCTCGGCGCTGATCCACGCCGCGACCATGGTGACCGCGGGCGTGTACATGATCGCCCGCTCGCACGTCCTCTTCGGGCTCGCCCCCACGAGCGCGGCCTGGGTGGCGGGCATCGGCGCGGCCACGGCGCTTTTCGCGGCCACCATCGCGCTGACGCAGACCGACCTGAAGCGCATCCTGGCCTACTCCACCATCTCGCAGCTCGGTTACATGTTTCTGGCCGTGGGGGTCGGCGCGTACGCCTCGGGCATCTTCCACCTGGCGACGCACGCGTTCTTCAAGGCGCTCCTGTTCCTGGCGGCGGGCAGCGTGATGCACGCCCTGGCCGGCGAGCTGGATATCCGCAAGATGGGCAACCTGCGGGCCAGGCTGCCGACCACTTACTGGACCTTCCTGATCGGCGCGGCCGCGCTGGCCGGTATCCCGCTCTTCTCCGGCTTCTTCAGCAAGGATGAGATCCTCTGGTACGCCTGGCAGAAGTCGCCGGTGCTGTGGCTGGTGGGGCTGGTCACCGCGGCCCTGACCGCGATCTACTCCTTCCGGGTGGTGTTCGTGCCGTTCTGGGGCGAGGAGCGGGACAAGAAGCTGTTCCATCACGCGCACGAGTCGCCGGCGGTGATGACTGTGCCGCTGGTCATCCTGGCGATCGGCGCGGTGCTGGCCGGTTACATCGGCCTCCCGCGCCTGTCGCTGATCGAGGGCTGGCTGGAACCGGTCTTCGCGGTCGGCAAGGCAGCCGCGGAAGGCGCGAAGGAGGCGGGCGCGACGTCATCAAGCCCCATCGAGTGGCTGCTGCTGGCGGTGTCGGCGCTGGTGGCGCTCGGCGGCGCGTACTTCGCCTACTACATCTATGTCGTGAACAAGGAAATCCCGAAGCAGGTGCGGGCCTCGCTGGGCTGGTTCGGCAAGCTGGTCGAGAACAAGTACTACGTGGATGAGATCTACAACGCCGTCATCGTCAACCCGCTGCGCGACCTGGGCGGCTGGTTCGCCGGCACGGTGGACAAGGGCGGCCTCGACGGCGCGGTCAACGGCATCGCGGGCATCACCGGCTGGCTCGGCAGCCAGGCGCGGCGGTTGCAGACGGGGCTGGTGGGGCTGTACGCGCTCTCGATTCTCTTCGGGGCGGTTGCGCTCTTGGCGTGGTTGGTGATAAGATA
>PHCA01000411.1 GCA_002842085.1 Chloroflexi bacterium HGW-Chloroflexi-1 | reverse complement strand
GTATCCAGGCATGCGGAGAGAACTATGACAGAAATGACTCAGGAGGCGCTTCGCCAAGAAGTACTCAGCATCATCGATCAGGAGGCAAGAGCAATCAACACTGGAGACATGAACATGTACCTTGCTATCCTGGCTGACGACGCCGTTTTCTTGCCCCCAGGCGATCCGGCGCAAACTGGCGCAGAACTGCGAGGGTGGCTCAGCGCGTTTTTGGAGGAGTTCACCGTCGAGGGCCTCAGGTATGACACCCAGGAAGCCGTTGTAGTTGGCGACCTGGCGTACCACTGGTATGCGTTCACCTGGACAGTCACACCGAAGGCGGGAGGTGAGCCCACGCCGGAGCAGGGAAAAGGCATACACATCCTCCGACGCGGGCCGGACGGCTGCTGGAAGCTGGCCCGAGAGATCTGAAATGCTACACCATAGGAGCTCGGTGCGCCTCAAAGAATCGTGCGTTCACGTGGTTCGAAGAGGCGCCGGCTAACAAGGGGATGAAGCCGACCACGCTTCGCGCCGGTTAACGCGGGGCTCCTTGCTATTGTGACACTCAGATCAGCGGGGCGTGCCTTGCCAACACGCGCGGCGGCTTATCCCCAGGCCGTTCGAGGAAAGCTGGCGCCAGGGGTAGGGTGAGGGGTGCAAGAGTACGTTTTGCCGATCCGGTACGCGGCGGGCCGCCACTACACAGCGGCCCAGTTGGGCGTGCACCTGGAGGAGCAGCTTTATCAGGTCCACGCCTTCCTTGAGGCGTAAAATGGTCTGTTTCTACAGGAGATTTACGCCGTAGGAAACTGCCCGGACCTGTTAGAGGGACACTACTGAAACGCCATCTACGCCAAGAATACCAGCGGCGCCGCCGCCGCCATTTACGCTGACAGACCCGGTGGCCCTGCGGGATACTTTAACGGCAATGTTCACGTCAACGGTACGCTGACAAAAAGCGCCGGCGGTTTCCGGATTGACCACCCGCTCGACCCGGCGAACAAGTACCTGAATCACTCGTTTGTCGAGTCGCCGGACATGAAGAACATCTATGATGGCATGGCGACGCTGGATGCGAACGGCGAGGCAGTGGTGAATCTGCCGGCATGGTTTGGCGCGCTGAATCGCGACTTTCGCTATCAACTGACGTGTATCGGCGGCTTTGCGCCGGTCTACATCGCCGAGGAGATCCAGGACAACCAGTTCAAGATCGCCGGCGGCAAGCCGGACATGAAAGTGTCATGGCAGGTGACCGGCATTCGCCAAGACGCCTATGCCGAGCAGCACCGGATTCCGGTTGAGGAAGACAAGTAGGGAGGTGAACAATGAAGCGCAAACTCTTTTTACTGACGCTGGTGATCGCGCTGGCGCTGGCGTCTGGCGCGCTGGCGCAAGCCAGGGGCAGCGCCAGGCCGGATGTGGCTATCGGCCCGCCCGAGGTGGGGACGCTGAGCGGCGGGCGCTATCATCTGACCAGCGTGACCCTTCGCTCCACTCAGGGCGACGCCTGGCACGTGAGCGGCGCCAGTGACGGTGGAGGCTACCATCTTCAGGGACAGGCGCGTCCTGCTGCCAGCAGCGACAGCGGTTGCTGTTGTACCTACCTGCCCTGCGTGATACGCTAACGCGCAGTAACTACTCAGCCCGTAGTGGCGACTTTAGTCGCCTGGGCACACGAGCGACT
>PHCA01000410.1:1433-2379 GCA_002842085.1 Chloroflexi bacterium HGW-Chloroflexi-1 | reverse complement strand
GCGCACTGCAAACGGGACTGCTGGGAGGTCCAGGCAACATGCCTGAAACGACGGAATCCTTGGAGCGGGTGATGGTGATCGCCGCGCACCCCGACGACCCCGAGTTCGGCTGCGCGGGCACGGTGGTGAAGTGGGCGGCCGCGGGCCGGCAGATCACCTATGTGTTGTTGACCAGCGGCGACAAGGGCAGCCACGACCCCGACCTGCGGCCCGGGCGTTTGGCTGCGTTGCGGGAGAGTGAGCAGCGGGCCGCCGCGGCCGACCTGGGCGTGCAGCAGGTGATCTTCCTGCGCCACCCCGACGGCATCCTGGAGAACACGCTGGAGCTGCGCCGCCAGCTCGCGGCCCTGATCCGCGAACACCGGCCGCACATCGTGCTGACCATCGACCCCTGGCGACACTACCAGCTCCACCCCGACCACCGCGCGGCCGGCCAGGCCGCGCTGGACGCGGTCTACGCGGCGCGGGAGTGGTACATCTTCCCCGAGCAGTTGGTGGAGGGCATCGACCCGTGGCGGGTGCGGGAGGCCTACCTGTTCTGGACCGACAACGCGGACTACTGGGAGGAGATCACCCCCTGTCTCGAAACGCGCATCGCGGCGTTGATGCGCCATGCCAGCCAGGTGGGCCTGGACCAGGAAAAGCTCGCCGAACGGATCCGTCAGCGCGCCCGGGAGGCCGGCGAGGGACCCGGCTACGCGGCCGCCGAGGCCTTCAAGCGGTTTCAGCTTTGAGTACTTGTAAAGAAATAACTTAGCACTTTGCTCGGGCCGGTCTCCCGACCGAGCCCGCTCGTACCAAGGACTTGTTTCTTTACGGCTACTGAAGACGGGGCAGGGGTGAGGTCACATCGCCCCTCTCAAAGTTCCTGCCTCTCGAAGAGCAGCCACGCCCCAACCAGCGCGGCGACGACGATGCCGAGGCTGACCCCCGCCGCCGGCCAGGC
>PHCA01000410.1:773-1418 GCA_002842085.1 Chloroflexi bacterium HGW-Chloroflexi-1 | reverse complement strand
ACCAGGGCGACCGCCAAGCCGGCGGCCACTACCTGCGAGCGGGCGATGGTGCTGCACAGCAGTGTCAACGCGATGTAGACGAGCACGAAGAGCAGCAGCAGCCCGTTCAGCGCCAGCCACCCCCCGAGCGGCAACGGCTCGAACAGCAACAGCGTGTAGTAGTACGCGCCCACGCCTGCGAGCACGATGCTGAAAGTGAACGTCAGGCCCAACGCGGCGAACTTGGCCCCGAGGAACGCGCCGCGCGCAAGCGGTTTCACCAACATCATCGCGGCCGTGCCTTTGTCCTTCTCCTGCGCCACCGCGCCCATCGCCAACAGCAGCGCCAGGATCACGCCGAACTGGCTGAGGTTCTTCACGTATTGGGCGATCGCGTCGGCGACGGATGGCGGCGGGATGATCTGGGCGATCTGCTCGCCGCCGGGCAGCAGCTTGAAGAACTCCACCATGAATTTGGCGATCAGGGGCGACAGCAGCCCAAAGGTGAGGAAGATGGCCGCGACGACCAGCAGGCGATAGGAGCGCCACTGTTCGAGCAGTTCCTTGCGCAACGCGACGAAGAAGCTCATCTCAGCGCCCCCCTTCCTCGACCAACCGCAGGAAGATGTCTTCCAGCGAGGGTTTCACCATCTCGTAGCGCGTCAA
>PHCA01000410.1:0-743 GCA_002842085.1 Chloroflexi bacterium HGW-Chloroflexi-1 | reverse complement strand
TCGGCCCAGGCCTGGATCTCGGCTGCATGGTCGTTTTCCCCCTCGATCTCGAACACCGGCGCCGCGTACTGCGCGATCAAATCCTCCCGCCGCGCTTCTACGATCAGCCTGCCGTCCGCGAGGATCCCCACCGCGTCGCAGATGCGCTCGACGTCAGCCAGGATGTGCGTGGACATGAACACGGTGCACGTCCCGCGCAACCGGTCGATCGACTCCAGCACCTCTTTGCGGCCGCCGGGGTCCAACGCGCTGACCGGCTCGTCGAGCAGCAGCACTTCCGGCCGGTTCACCAGCGCCTGCGCCAGCCCCAGCCTCTGGCGCATCCCGCGCGAAAAGCCGCGGATGCGCCGTTTGCGGACACCCGCCAGACCGGTCAGTTCGAGCAGTTCCTGTGTGCGCGCCGTGCGCTCACCCGCGGTCAGCCCAAAGACCCGCCCGACGTGATCCAGGAACTCGGCCGGCGTCATCCAGGGATAAAAGGCCGGCTCCTCGGGCAGATAGCCGATGTGATGGGCAAGCTCGCGGCGGTTCGCGGCGATCTCGACGCCGGCCACCCACGCCCCGCCGCTCGTGGGCCGGACCAGGCCGGTCAGGAGGCGGATCGTGGTGGTCTTGCCCGCGCCGTTTGGCCCCAGAAAGCCGAGGACCGTGCCGGATTCGACGGTGAGGTCCAGCCCATCCAGCGCGCGGACGGAGCCATAGGTCTTGCGGAGCCTCTCGGTTCGGATGGCCGGCATCTACTC
>PHCA01000095.1:26289-28712 GCA_002842085.1 Chloroflexi bacterium HGW-Chloroflexi-1 | reverse complement strand
TCGTCGTAGAGGTCGTTGATCTCGGAGGCGCCGATGAACTTCTGCCAGGTGGTGGGAATGAAGACGATGCGCCGCCGGCGCCGGCTGAGGATCGGGCGAGGCAGGCGCCGCAGCGGCGATAGCAACAACTGGTAGTAACGCTGTTGGCCTTTCTTGTCGTGGGGTTCGTTGGGGAAAAGCTGCCAGCGGAAGACATTGCGAATATCCAACACCTGGGCGTAGTAATGGACGGCATGGGCCTCGCTGCCGAAGACTTTGGTCTGGTAAAAGGTCAGCCATTGCGGGGGCCAGCGATCTTTGAGCAGGTTCTCGACGCTCTGAACGGGAATGCGATACCAGTGCTGATCGCGCGCGCTGCCCATGTCCAGCAGATCGTTCATAATGGCGACCAGCACTTCGCCGCGCACCGCTATCATCCCTCCCGGCTGTCCAACACATCCGATTTGTCAGCCAGCGAAGCAGGTTGCTGGGCCGCCTTTTCAGCGCGCGGGGATATGACGAAGCGCATCCCGCCGGTGTAGTCCTGACGGACCATGAGATCTCGTTGCACCAGGTAGTCCAGCAACGGCAGCACTTCCAGGAAATCGCCCCAGTTCAACTCGTCCAATGCCCGGCGGTTGTCCTGCGAGAACCCGCCGTGCTTCTGGGCCACATACAGGAGCTGCCGGACCTGGGCCTCCACATCGGCACTGATGGTGGCTTGCACGTCGGCAAAGCAACGGGCAAAGGCCTCAGCGTCGAGAGTCTCATACCCCAGGCGCACGGCCGCTTCCAACACGTCGGCGCAGTTGAGGTTGAACTGGCGCGGGATGCCGTAGGACTTGGCGGCAATCTCGGCAATCGCCCTATCATCGAAAGGAAACGCGTCGGCTCGTTCTTCCTGGCGGGCCAGGTTGAAGGTCTTGATGGCGATCTCACGCAGTTCTTCGGACTTGAGGACAGGTAGTTGCAACTGAGGGGGCGTCTGCTTCAGCTCCCATTTCGGAAGCATCCTGGCGCGTCTGAGGGCGATAGGCTCAATCATAGGGGCCTCCTGCCGGTTCCTGGGCGCTTTCCAGGGTCTGGCGCATGATGACTGCCTTGCCTGGCATCCCCAGGGTGATATAAAGTTTCTCCGCCTCCACCAGGTCGGAAAGAAACCTGGGGAACAGTTTCAACTGAAACTCCAGATTGCCCAACGATTCCTTAGCATCAGCCATCCCGCGTTGGGCCGACCAACGAACAGCCTCCTCCCTGGCTTCTTCGGAGGCCTTCTGGTACAGATAATAGGCTTCACCATAGTAGAGCAATGCCAGGTCGTGAACGTTCATCATCTGATAGATGTGGCCCATCTCCAGGTAGGCGCTGGCCTTGCCGTAGGGTTTGCCCAGCTTCTTGTATCCGGTGACGTTCTCCTCTTGCTGCTTCGACGCCTCCAACCAGCGGCCATCCTGTTTGAGACAGAGTCCCAACCGGAAGCCAAGCTCTGTATAGCGGGTCAATTCCTCCTCGCCCTTGTGGTGATCCAGTAAAGCGCGGGCCTGGCGATAGGTATCTATGACGGCCGGCCAGTTTTCGTCTCGTTCGTAGCGAGCAGCCAGATGCACCAGGTGGGCCAGGCGCAATGGCCACCGGTCCACCTCCTCCATTATCCACCTGCCGGGCAAGTTCCAAGGCTTGCAATGCCCGACCATATTCGGCCGGTGGTGAGCCCTCCATCCGGACCGAATTGTTCAGATGATCAAGCAGGCGCGCATCTTCTTCCCTTTGGCGCCGCATCGCCTTCATCTTTTCCAGCAGTGCGATACCTGAAGCTGCGTCTGGCCGGTCTTGTTCATCTTCTGTTGCCTCTGCCCGCTGTCGTTCTGTCAGGCCGCCGAGTTCAAACATCCGACTACGTCCAGGCAGATGAACATCTTGCCTGCTGGTCAACAACGCCTTGCTTATCGCTTCGGGCGTACTCTCCCACGAAATGTTCGGACGCAGCCTGCGGCCAATGTTGATGAGTTCAGGAATAAGGGCGCGCCGATCCAGGTGTGCGATCAATTCTCTCGCTTTATCTACTTTCCCTTCACCCGGTAGATCATCGTAGCTGATGCCCAAGTCAAAACAAAGTGTGCGCAACTCACTCTCATCAAAATTCTCGGAGAGTATCTAACGCAGTCTCGTTTGACCGCCTGGTTTAGACAGGTGGTCCAGGAAAGCCAGGATCTCCATATCCTGAGCCGCCTCATTGTAGCCGTCCAGAATGAGCAGGCAAGGGTGCGTGCGGAGGTAGCGGCGCACTTCATCCTTTGCAGTGGGCGCAAGGGCAAGGCCAAAGGTCGTCTGGATGGTGCGCTGGATGGCTTCCAGAGTATTATCACTCCGACAATTCAGCCAGCAGATCCCGCCCACGAACTGCCCCTGCTCCAGTAGACGATAGGCCACTTCCAGGGCCAGGG
>PHCA01000095.1:17224-26271 GCA_002842085.1 Chloroflexi bacterium HGW-Chloroflexi-1 | reverse complement strand
CTCTCAGGATCTCTTCGCGCAAAGGGAGCACTGAAAGCGCGCCCGCCTCCCAAGATCCACGATCAACCACCAAGGTGCTGATGTTTGTGCCGTAGCGCAAGTTGATCTCGAAGGCCAGGTCGGTGATTTCGTGTCGCGCCGGACGTGTGAGGGGGTAAGATGTCACGACCAACACATCCTGATCCGATTCGGCATCGGCCTCGCCGCGCGCGGTCGAACCGTACAGCAGGATAGATACCACATCCCGCCTGGCCAGCAATCTGCGTCGCAGTTCGCGTAGAGCCTGGCGTTGGGATGACGGCAGGCAGTCGGCAATAAGGCGTTTCATCATCACTCCCCGGGCATCCCTCATTTGGTCACTGGAATGCCTCACCGACAGAATCCCACCAGCCGTGCCCCGGCGCAACCAAACACCGGTGTCTCACACCACCCGTTGCGCCTGCCATTCGGCCACGTTGCGCGTCGCCGGGTCGAAGTGGATGCCGATCAGGATCACCCGCTTGCCGCTGCCGCGATACCGCTCGGCGTAGCCCTTGGCCTGGATCTGCACCAGCGCGGCGGCCGCGCTCTGGTTGCACTTGAACTCCAGCACATACACCTTGTCGGCGAAGTGCACCGCCAGGTCAATCCGGCCGCGGCTCGTCAGTAGCTCGCTGATCGCGTCCGCGCCCGAGGCCGCCAGCGCCAGGTAGAAGATGGTGTGGAAGTACGCCTCGTCGCGCTGCGCGGCCAGGGTGTACGGAATCGCCGCGAAGATGGCGGTCATCGCCTCGAAGAACGCATCCAGGTCCTCGCGCTGCAAGTGGCGCGCCAACTGCAGCACCTGCGAGCTGGCCCCATCCTGGATGCCTTCGCTGACGGTAAACAGCAGCGATTCCGCAAAGGCGGCCTTCACTTCCTGGTTCGGGTAATCGAGCCGGTAGATCTCGTCGTGCACGTCGCTGATGGTCAGATAGCCGGTCTGGAACAGCAACGCCTCGACGCGCAGCCGGTCAATCTCGAAGGTAGTGAAGATGGATTGGCTCACTTCCAGTCCCTCGATCCTGATCAGGTCGTAGCGTTCCTGTTTGAGCAGGTTGACCAGGAAGGTCGGCATGCCGCTGGTGAACCAGTAGTTGCCGAACTTGTGCTCGCTGCACGCGTTGAGGATCGAGAAGGGGTTATAGACACGCACGTCTCGCTCGGCGAAGCGATAGCCGTTGTACTGCTGCGCTAGCTTCCCCTGCACCGCGTCCGGCGTCCAGTCCAGATCACGGGCAAAAACCGCGATGTGTGGGGCGAAGCGCGTCTCCAGCTCCTCCTGGGTGTAGCCCAGCATGTCGGCGTAGGCGTCGTTCATGCTCAGGTCTTGCAGATTGTTCAGTTCGGAGAAGATCGAGACGCGGCTGAAGCGCGAGACGCCGGTCAGGAACGCGAAGCCCAGCAGCGGCGATACGGTCGTCTCTTTCAGCACGCCGAAGAAGCTCTTGAGAATGTCGCGATTCGCCGTGGCGGTCGCCAATCCTATGGCACCTTTGCCCAGGTGGTCAATCAGCGGCTTGTCATATTCATCTATCAGCACGACGACCGGCGCGCCCGTCTTTTGGTGACATCCCCAAATCAGTTCTTGGAACTGGGTCTCAACAGCCGCTGACTCCAGGGCCACCCCGTAGCTTCTGGCCGTTCTTTTCAGGGCAAAGAACAAGCTCTGTCTCAACTCTTCCGGTGTACTGGCGGGAATCCCGTTGAAGTCAAGCAGGATCACTGGATGCGCCTGCCAGTCCCACGCGCCGTGCTCGGCGATCCACAGTCCCGCGAACAACTCCTTGCGGCCCTCGAACAGACACTTCAGCGTGGAGACCAGCAACGACTTGCCGAAGCGCCGCGGCCGCGCCAGGAAGTAGAACATCCCCTGCGTGACCATGCGATGCACCCAGCGGGTCTTGTCCACGTACAAGTAGTCCTGCCCGCGCATCGTCTCGAATGCCTGGATGCCGATCGGCAACTTTTCGAGGGACCACGCGGTCTTAGGGTCGTCCATGGGAGCGCTCCTTTCCATCAGTCGCCGGTAACATACCACAAATAGCCCAGTTCGGCAATCAGCCTGCGTGGGCCAACCCCAACAGCCGCGTCGTACCAGTAGCCGCGGCCGCTGTGGGCCGGCACATGCGCAGGTCGGGGAAGGCCACGGCCACTTCCCTTCACCTTGTCACCTTGTCAAGCATATCACCCGTTGGCTACCGCAACCCCTTCTCCCGCAGTAAGGCCTCGGCCCAGGCGGCGTCTTCTCCTCCCAGCGGCGGTATGGGATCCGCGCGGTAGTTGATGCGCAGATCGTAGCCGGCGCGGTCGTACAGCTCGTGCAGGAGGGTGTTCAAGGGCACAGCCAGCTCTTCGTCGCGGCGTCGCAGCGGCAGCGGGAAGTCGGGGATCGGCTGGCGCACGCTGAAGGGGAGCAGGTCGGCCTGGGGTCGGGCGGCCGCGCGGCTCACCAGGATGCGATAGGGCGCGCCGCGGCCGTCGCCGAACATGAGCATCGGCAGGCCGCCGCGCAGCAGGTCAATCTCCACCAGGTGGGTGAGGCTGCCTAACACGACCATCCGCTTGTTCTCATACTGGGTGCGCCCTTCCCCCGGTAGCTTGTTGCCGGGGGAGAGGATCTCCAGGGCCGTGATGACGCGGTCGCCGTCGGCGCCGCTGGCCCGCACTTCGAGGTAGGTCTCGCGCACGATGTCGGGGACTGGCAGTTCAACGGGCACGATGCCGGCGATCGCCGTTTCAACAGTCGGCGCGACGGCATAGGCCGGCTTGGGCGACGCCACTACGGTCACATCGGGCCGGCCGACGAAGGTCAGGCCGGTGATCCCGGCCCGATAGGTGCGCTCCTCGACGCCGACGTAGTAGCGCGGGCGCACGCGTGGGGCCAGGTAATCGGCCAGCGCGACGATCAGTCGGCTGTGAAAGTCCTGCCACAAGCTCGGCCGTTCCAGATATGGATCCATGCCGGGAAAGGGTGTAGGCATCGCTTTACCTCCGACATTGCCAGGCTCGCTGTAACTTGACATTACTACCGCCGCAGCTTCATTGCGGTGTTCTCGGCAAATGCCTCAATGGCCTGTAGTTGCGCCTGGGCCAGGGCCACCAACTCTTCCCAGATGGCGCGCTGCGCGGGATCGGTTGCACGCGCTACGCGAGCCTCGATCCCAGTGACTGCGTCCTTTGCGCTGGCCAGGAGGACGCGAACCTTGGCATCCGCGTTCCTTCGTCTTCGTCCGCGTGCGGCGATGCGCTCGTCGGCTTCGCTGTCGCCGGTAGCTACGTTGGCAGTGCGCAACGTCCTGGAGAGCAGGTAGATGACTTCCTGGCCCTGGTTTACCAGCTCATTCAGCAGATCCGCCAGGTGAGGCTCAGGCGCCTGGCGCAGGTAGGTGTCGTAGATGGCCAGATAGCCGCGCTGCATGGCGAGCTCAGCGCGCAGGGCGGCCAGGAACGCCGGGTCTGCGGCCGGCGCTTCCAGCTCGGCGGTCAGCCCGGCCAGTAGATCGTCTCCCACGCCGTCCGGCGTGCCGTCCGGCAGTGGCGCCCGGGCCGCGGCCAACACGAAGTGCTCGTTTTCAGCCATGGCGCTGCGGAGGCCGTCGGGCATGCGGGCGAACGCGCTGTCGGGGTTGTGTTGCGAGCGGTGACAGTCCCAGGCGGCCTGGCGTTGAGGCGCCCAGGGTGTCACGTGCATCACGACGTCGATCTCTGCGTCCGGGGTGGCGAAGAAGGGCAGTTGCTGACCGTTCAACTCGACGCGGTATTGCGCAAATTCGGGCGCGGCGTCGAAGAAGCTTTGCGGGAGCGCGCGGGTGAAGAGCCGGGCCGCGGCCCAGGGCGCGCCCGCGTCGGGGTAGCGGTCTGGGTTAGCGGCCGCGTCGAACGCGGCGCGGGTGATCTCCCAGACGGCCAGGTGGTCCGGGTGAGGGTAGAGGCCGTTCTCCGGGTGTGTCACGATCACGTCCGGCCGGATCGCGCGGATCTGGGCCACGACCTGACCCACAGCCTCGGCGCGCGGCAGGGCTTGGATGCCGCCGTCGGGCCAATCGAGCCAGTGCAGTTCGGCGATGCCCAGGTGGGCGCAGGCGCACTCCAGCTCGCGGGTACGCACCTCGGCCAGGTTCTCTCGGGTGGCGCACTCGTCGCAGTAGATCGTCGCGGCCTCGCCGCGGCTGGCGCAGGTCAGCACCGTGCGGACTCCGGCCGCGCTGTAGTGGGCCAGGGTCGAGCCCACCCCGATCTCGTCGTCGGGGTGGGCGAAGATCGCCAGAATGGTGAATGTATCGCTCATTATTCGGTGGATTGGTAGATTGGTAGATTGGTAGATTGGTAGATTGGTAGATTGGTAGATTGGTAGATTGGTAGATTGGTAGATTGGTAAGCCATCATCTGCCATCTGCCATCTGCCTCCTGTCCTCTGTCTCCTGTCTCTTGCCCCTTGCCCCTTGCCCCTTGCCCCTTGCTCCTTGCCCCTTGCCCCTTGCTCCTTGCCCCTTGCCCCTGCCATCAGCCGTCACTGCGCCACCTGCGCGAACTCGCCATCCTTCACCTGGAAGATGTAGATCTGCGGCGCGCGCAGGTCGCCGTTGTCCTGGAATTGCACGGCGCCCAGCGGCGTGGTGATGTCGAGCTTGCGGATCGCGTCCGCGACCCTGGCCGCGCTCAGGCTGCCGGCTTTCTTGACCCCTTCGGTCAGCACTGCCATCGCGCTGTACCCGTTGATGGAGTAGGTGTCGGGGTTGCGGTATTCCACCGCCTGATACGCCTGCACCCACGCCTGGTCCACGGCCGTCTTCGGGCTGGGCGCGAAGCCGGTCACGTACATCCCCTCGGCCGCGCCGTCGGAGTTATCGATGGTAGCAGACAGGAAGCAACCGTCCGACGCCATGAAGGTCAGGCCGTCCAGCCCGGCGTCCCGCAGGTCGGCGCGCAGATAGGGGCATTCGACCTCGTAGCCGGCATAGTAGATCGCGTCCACCCCCGCGCTCTTCACCTTCGCCACCTCGTCCCCGAAGCGATTTTGCTCGACCTGCACCTGGAGCGACACCGGCGCCTGGGCGCCCAGCCGGGTCAGTTCGGCAGCGACCAGCTTGCCCAGGTCGATGCCGTAGAGATCGTCGTTG
Source organism: Chloroflexi bacterium HGW-Chloroflexi-1 (assembly GCA_002842085.1). Lineage (GTDB taxonomy): Bacteria > Chloroflexota > Anaerolineae > CG2-30-64-16 > CG2-30-64-16 > CG2-30-64-16. Next base: position 21,130 of record PHCA01000095.1, on the reverse strand, counting down.
TAGAGTACCGCGATCTTCTTGGCGCCCAGCTTGTTCACCAGGTACTCCGCGCCCACGTTGGCCTGCACGTCGTTGCTGGCGTTGACCCGGAAGAAGTTGCGGTAGCCCTGGTGGGTCAGGCCGACCTCGGACGCGGTCGGGGTGATGATGATGATCGGCAGGTCCTTGTAGATGGCCATGGCCGCCGCGGTCTGCCCCGAGTTGGGGTGACCGATGACCCCCAGGACCTTGTCGCCGCGGTCGAGCGCGGCCTTGATCTCCTCGGCGACGCTGACGGCCACGTCGGAGTCGGCCTCATCGTCCAGCGCGACCACCTTCACTTTGTACCCCAGCAGGCCGCCGGAGCGGTTGATCTGTTCCGCCATCAGCCGCACGCCACCGGCCACGGTCTGCCCGGTGTTGGCCTGGAAGCCCGACAGCGGCCCCGCGACGAAGACGGTGACCTCGCCCTTGGTGGGGCTGCCGGCCGAGCAGCCGGAAAGCAGCACGGCAAAGATGAGCACAACTGTCCACAGAGCACGATAGTTCATCTTATCACCTCTTACGGCCGCGCAAACCTGGTCTCTGCGGCCACGACTGACCGGGGTCAGGATAACAACACCTCACGCAACACATCCGGTCGTTTGTCCGCCAGGATCAAGAGAGATTGCGCCGCGCCGGATGGTTGCCTGCGGTCTTGCTCCCATTCCTGCAAGGTGCGGATCGAGACCCCTAATAGCTTGGCGAATTGGGCCTGGCTGATCCCGATTCTCTGACGGATCGCCGCGATTGGCGGCATCTCAACGGTGAAGCGCCGTCCTCCACCAGACTGGATCTCGCGAATTCCTTCCAGGATTTCCATTCCGATGTCGCGTTTCGACTCATCTATTATCATGTTCAATTGCCTCCTTGATGGCTCGAAAGACATGCGCCGGAATGTTCTCCTGATGGGCCTTGCTGTAAAGCGTAAGCATCCAGATTTCGCCCGCCTGTGTCTGCAAGTAGTAGATCACACGTAGACTGCCTCGCTTGCCTCTGTCCCTCATCCCCCAGCGTAATTTGCGCACACCCCCGGAACCTGGAACAACCGCGCCAGCATCGGGATACGCGGCAAGAAACCCTTGCAGTTCGGCATACTCGTCCTCTGTAAGGTAGTCATAGACTATGCGAGTGAACAATGAGGTTTCGACGAAAGTGATGGTCGGTGAATTATACGGCATAGACGTATAGCCTGCAAATCTTCTTAAGCTAGATGGGCTACCGGCTCAGCAATCTACTTGCCAGCTCGTCAAGGTCTCTATGTCATGGATCTTCTCAAACTCGCAGTCGTGAAAGACGAGGAAGCCTTTTACTGCCTTTTCCGCGGCTTGCTGGCAATGGTACACGGCCGTATCCAACAACGGTTTATCATGTGCGGCAAGCACGCGAGCAGAGGCGAGATCACGTTGCGCCTTGGTAAGCCAACTCTGCACGAGCTGTCTCTGGGCTTCGTTCATACAGCACCCTCCCGCGTTCGGCGATTCTGTATTCGAGCGAGGCGCGCACACCCCGAAAGAAATCAAACTCGGCGCGCGTTTTCACGATGACGTCCTTTGGCACACCCAACCCGCTCAAACATGCGTGCCCTCGCACAGCGCGTTCGTATTCAGATAGATCGCTGGGCGAGACGATCACCATCAAGTCCAGATCGCTATCTTTGCCTGGTTCACCCCATGCGTGGGAGCCGAAGAGGATCACCAGTTCTGGATGAAACTCGGCAACCAGCCGACGGGTAATCTCGTTCAGCAGGTCCTTGCTGATGGTTTTCATGGCACATCTCACCTGTCACCAATGTAACTGATCATCTGCCAGTTGGTCATAGACGGCATCTTCCTCATTATCCCACACTTCACGCAACACGGGAATAGACGCCGCAAGCCAATCGGCGACGAGCGACGCTTCGGTATCTTGGATTTCCATGCCGAGGTCGCGGTCGTTAACCATGCAAGACAGGCGCCAAACGGCCATAACCAGGCGACTGGTAGATCACCGGCCGATAGCGCGGCCGCGGAATGGGCTTGCCGGCCGCCCGTGCTGCCTCCAGCCAAGCGAGCTTGGCGATCTGCAGTTGTTCTAGCGCCTCAGTGGGCGTTTGACCGAAAGCCGAACACGCGACCAGATCGGGGATGTCAGCGACGTAACCACCATCCTCGAGGCTATAGAAAATGTTGATATGATAATCTCTCATTGGTCGTCCTCCAACTTCAAATCGTACCTCTCCACCAACTTTAGGAACTGACGCACCTGGTAGGGCTTGGCCTGTCCATTCACCTCTTGCAGATTGATCGGTTCGTCCACGTCTGGGTGAATGAAGATGTGATGGCTGCCGTTGATGCGAGCCAATCGAAAGCCGAAGCCTTCTGCCAGCGAGACAATCTCGCTGAATCGGATGTTTCGTGATCCAGCCAAAGCCTTGAGAAGGATGCGTCGCCTGCTGACCATGAAAAACCACCTGACCTGCGCGCGACTTCAGCCGTTCAAGCCGGGCTTCCCACCGGCAGCGGCTGGCCGGCTGAAACGAAGTACTCTGTCAGCACAGAACGACGCTTGCGGGCACGCCTGGCTGTGTCAAGCAGTTCTCGAACAGTTACGATCAACTCATCCACCGTCTCTGGCGTGAAAGACGCTTCGCCGTCTTCTGGACATACCCAGGCGTACACGTTCGGTACTCGAACGGAAACGCCCTCATCGCTGTACTCGAAAGTGGTTGGACGCCATTCTTTGAGAATGCGGTGCTGACCGCAGATCGGGACAGGTGTTGTAGTCATAGGCTTACTTCCCCTTCCGTTTACGTCGTCTGAAGGGCGGACGTTCCCATTGAATCTCGTCAGGGATATAGGCAGTCACGAACTCGACAGCGAAGCACTCTCCTTGTGTGGCGCAGAGATTGCTTCGTCGCAAAAAACGCTCCTCGCAATGACCCAATGCACTGAATTCATTTCCGCTCAGTATATCACCTCGGTTCAGCTACTAGCCCTTCCCACCTGCTGCCGCCGCACCGCCGATGCGATCGGCTCCTCCGCCTTCCCCGGATCGTAAGTGTACACATCGTTCAACGCTTCCACAATGTCCTGCAGCGCGGTCACTTCGTCTCGGATGTCGTCACGCAGCCGGTCGGCGCGATCGGAATCCACCTCCTTGCTGCCGATCAGTAACGTTTGCGAATACATCGTGCCCAGGGCGGCCAGCGAATGGTCCAGTTGCAGGTCCGCCCGCTCCATGCGGTTGTCCAACTCCTCCAGGTTCTGTTGGAGTTGTTGTTTGGAAGCCAGCGTGGTTTCCATCTGGCTGAGCACCCGGGGGTTCGACTCCAGCTTCCGGCGGGCATCAAGCTCCTTGATTTCCCGGGGCACGGTCTCCCGGTCGCGCTTGATGATGTTGTCGTTGCGGTAGGCATCGATCCGGCGGGCCAGCAGGACCATGTTGGCGATCCAGTCGTACACTTGCGTGGTGGTGTCCACCAGTCGATCGCGCAGGACACCGCTGCGTTGCTGGTCGATGGCCTGCTGGATGCGTTTGCGGTACTCTTCGGCCTCGTCCAGCTTGGCGCGCAGGCTGCGATCTCGGAGGCCGCCGGTGTTGTATTTCGCCCGAAACAACGATTCCACGGCCTTCTGTTGCTCGGCCTTGTCGGTCAGGCTGGACACCACCACGGCGATCTCGCCGATCAGCCCCAGGACCGGCCAACCCCACCAGGGCCACCAGGGAAAGGGCCGGCTGAGGAAGACGCTTAGCAGCACAGTGCCAGCGATCATCACGGCGCTTTCCAAACGAAAGAATGCGTTCTGTATCAGCGCCTTCTGCGCTTCCTTTTCGATGCGGTTCAGGATAGATTCGCTGGACATGGCTTCCCTTTTTGGGCCAGGGGTCAGGGGTCAGGGATCAGGG
>PHCA01000095.1:4781-17214 GCA_002842085.1 Chloroflexi bacterium HGW-Chloroflexi-1 | reverse complement strand
CTCCTGTCTCCTGCCTCCTGTCTCCTGACTCCTGACCCCTGACCCCTGGCTTAGAAATAGCTCGACAGGATCTTGTACAAGTCGCGGATCGTTTCTGTCGTACCTTCGCGCACCTGCCCGCCGCTGGCATCGGCCAGTGGCTGCAGCACGTTGTAGTCTGCGTCGCTCCCATAGGCGACGCAGAAGATCACCACCGGCACGGTCTGGTTGCCGGCCTGGATTTCGGCAGTCAACTGGCGCAACGACACGGCGGAGGCGTTCTCCCGGCCGTCCGTCATGACGACGATGGCGTTGATGCGGTCGGGGTCGGCCTGGCGTTGCAGCCGGGCGTACGCCGTGCGCACCGCGTCGAGAAGCGCGGTATTGCCCCCTTCTTGCAGACTGTCGATCTCCTGGGTCAAGACCGCCCGGTTGCGCGCCAGCGTGTCCAGCTCGATGATGTTGGTGACATCGCTGTTGAACTCCACCATCCCCACCCGCTCCTGATCGTTGGGAATCTGCGCCAGGAAGGTGCGCAGCGCGGCCTGGGCGTTGCTGAGCTTCTCCCCGCGCATCGAGCCGGAGGTGTCCACCACCAGGAAGACGTTGGTCTTGCGCTTGGTCAGCGCCCAGACATTCTGCACCACCGACACCACGTCCGGGGTAGGCAGTTGCAGGGTGGTCTGCGGCTCGGCCGGGTTCACGCCGTTGGCCGCGATCAGCGGTGAGCCGGGGCTGTCCAGCGGGATGTTCAGGTCGGTCGGCCGGTAGCCGGCGCGTAGAATCTTCGTCTGGGCGGCCGGCGTGGCCAGGAACTCGCGCAGCGCCTGGAAGGTGCGGCGTTGATTGGCCGTGATCTCGGCCGTCTCCAGCAAGGCCAACGGGTGGTCGGCCCACAGGGCGCCCTCGGACGGGTAGAGCGCGATCAGGCGTGCAGGCGGCTGGCCGAAGGCGCCGGTGTTGAACGCCACCACCAACTGTTCCGAGACGACGAAGACATCCAGGTATTTCGGCCCGTCGGTAGCCGCGCGCTGGATCACGGCCATCTCGCCCTCGCCGTAGTAGCGCACGGTCTTTTCGACGGCGCTGACGAAGGCGACCGTCTTTGGGTCCTGGGCCAGCTCAGCCGTCAGCCCGCGCTGCACGCCAGCGCCGGCGTAGAACTCGGCCAGGGTGGCCAGCAAGCCGCTGGCGTGCGCGGTGCTGGGATGGCTCCACTTGAAGCTCGGGTCTTGCTGGGCGCGGGTTTGCAGCGTCGACCATCCCACCGGCTGATCGGGCCAGCCCAGCGAGCGGGCCGCGGCTTCCCAGGCCGCGATGACGATGGGGGTGACTGCGTAGCGCACCGGCTCGCCGACCAGCCGCGGCGCGATCGCGCCCGGTTCGACTGGCGCTTGAGACTGCACCCAACGTCGGTTCAACTGATCCAGCCACAGCGAGGAGTCAGGCGTCAGCGCCTGGAAGGCCGGTTGCCCGGACAGCGCCTGCGTCACCATCTCTTCCGGCGTCATCTCGACCAGCTCGATGCTCATCGCCTGGCGGTCCGGCGTGCGCAGCTTTTGCGCGTTGAAGGTCGCCACCAGGTCTTTGACCAGGGCCGCCTTTTCGGGCGAGTAGGCGATGGTCAGGGTCGCGATGCGCTGGTCTGCGGTCGTGGGGCCGGCTGTGGTCTGGGTGGAGCGCATTTGTGGCAGCAAGACCACGATGGCGGCCCCGCAGCACACCGCCAGCACAGCGATGACGGCGGCGATGATCGCGACAAGTGGGCGCCGGTTGGCCTGTTGACGGTTCATAGCTTACTCCTTCGGCGACCTACAAACCAGGTTTCTCCGAGAAACCCGGTTTGTAGACCGCTACTGGCCCACATTCAGATCGAACCAGCGCAGCAGCGCCAGCAACACGTCTCGGCTGGGTGAGGTCATGCGGGTGGTGCGCGGCACCACGGCCTCGACACCCTGGCTGTGCCAGCGAGTGAAAAGGGTGTCCCCGTCGGTCACGCTGACGTCGCTGTTGGCGGCGCGCAGACCCTGCTGCACTGCCAGTTTTTGAATTTCGGGCATCAGCAGGAATTGCTCGAATTGCAGCGCGGCGTTCTTCTCCGGCGCGGTGGTCTCCGGCCCGACCCAGATCGAGAATGGGAAGTCGAACCAGGTCAGGTATTCCGGATAGCGGATTACCAGCGGGTCGGCCCAGCGGGTCTGGATGCCGGCCATGTTGTTGAGCAAGTCGCTCTCCAGCAGTTGGCCGCCGTCCCCGACGGAATAGCCGAACAGCGCGAAATCCTCGGCGGTGTAGGCGCTGGCCCCGCTGACGTCGGTGAGCGAGCCCATCAGCTCTCCCAGCCATTTCTGGAAGGCCGGGTCGGTGACGTCGGCCACGGAGATGTTGGTGCGGTCGTAATATTCACCGGCCGCGGCAATCATGGCCGCCAGTCCGCCGACGTTGCGCCGCGGGTTCGGCACGACCAGCTTGAAGAAGCCCCACGCCTTGTCGCCGCCCAGCTCGGGCCAGCCGCCTTTGGCGATCGCCGCGTCGTGGATCACCTGCCAATCGATGGCCCCGAAGGTCTTGTCCAACACGGCGGCGCGGCTCTGGTAGATGCCCCAGGTGAAGAGGGAGATGGCCACCGGTCGAGCACGGTACTCGCCATCGGTCAGGAAGACGTCGCGGCCCAGACGCTCTTTGTAGGAAGCGTTGGCCAGCTCCACCAGGTAGCGGCTGTCCGGGATCCAGACGGTGGGGAAGGTGGTGGTCAGTCGCTCCAGCTCTTGCGCGGTCAGGTCCGCGCGCGCCCGGTCGCCCAAGGCGCCGAAATCGTCCCGGTCGAGCTTGCCCAGGGCCGTCAGCCCGTCCATGGCGATCACCTGGACCTCGATCGGTTGGCCGTCCTGGCGGAAGCTCCCCTCGTTGAACCGTTGCGCGGCCGCGCGCACCCACGGCTCAACCGGCAGCGCGGTCAGCACCCGCACCTGGACCGGGCCGCGCGGCGCGACGACCAGCGGTTCCGGGTTGCCTGGCCCCAGTTTTTGCCAGCCCAGGCCCGCGCTGACCACGATCAGCACCAAGCCGAGGATGAGGAAGAACACCGCCTGCGTGCGCCGTCCGCCGCGCGCGGCCGTGATCCAGAAGTAGATGGATAGGCCGATCGCGATCAGGCCACCGGCCAGGGCGCCGATAATCGGTGCGAGGTCCATGTGATTCTCCTTAGCGACCCAGAGGTCAGGAGACAGGGGTCAGGAGACAGGCGTCGGGAGTCAGGCGTCAGGGAGCAGGCATCAAGTCCCTTGCCCCTTGCCTCTTGCCCTTTGCGTTCTGCCTCCTGCTTCCTGGTCCCTACAGTCCCAATCTCGCCTTACGCGCTTCCAGTTGATTCTCCAACTCTCTACGCTTGAGGACTTCAGGGGTTTCGCCGTGCGCCAGGTCGCGCTGTTCGAGCTCGTGGATCTGGGCTTCAGCCTCGGCGAGGCGATCCCGAATGGATGCGACGACGCGGGCGATGTCGGGATCACCGGCACCGGCCAGGTCGTCCAGCGAGCGCATCGCGGCAGCCGTCAGCTCCTTGGCGCGGGCCAATCCCACCAGGCCTTCGACTTCGGGCTCGCTCTGTTGCAACGTGGTGACCCGGGCGTTGAGCTGCGCCTGGGCTTCGACCATCGGAGCGTACTGCGCTTCCAGCTTATCCAGTTGGGCGGTGAGCCGCGCGGCTGTCAGCCGGGTTTGATTCAGTCGATCCTGCGCGGCCAGGGCGTCTTCGTGCAACCCTTCGTGGAGCAGTTGATCCACCTCCAGGTCCTGCTTCACGACCAGGGCCTGTTGGTCGTCGCTGCGCTGGCGCAGTTGGGCGAGCTCGCCGCGCACGCTGGCCAGTTGATCGCTCAACTGCTCTTGCAGGGTCTGTAGCTCGCGGATGTGGTGCTGGAAGATCGCGGGTTCGTTGGATTGCAGGGCCCGGTCCACGAACCGGTTCAGGTCGGCTTTGACCAGGGTTTGGATCTTTTCTAACAGCGCTGCCATAATAGACCTCCGTTCCAGGTTGCAGGTCGTGTATCCTCTTAAGTGATAGCCGTAATCCGAGGTGGCTGTGGCCGGTCTGTGATCGAGCCACCGTGGCTCGGTCACAGACCGGCCACAGCGCGCCCCGAAGCGCGCGATTCCCCGAAAAACTGAGAGGATACAACCTGATGACCTTCACCCTGACGCTTTTCAGTCGGCTTTGGACAGCCCCAACCGAGCCTTACGGGCGGCCAACTGGGCGTCCAGCTCGTGGCGATCCAGCACATCGTCCATCTGCTTGTCGAGGCTGGCCGCGCGCATTTCGGTCTCCGCGGACGCGCGATCCAGGCGACCCCGGATGGCATCGGCGATGCGAGCCACATCGGTGTCACCAACGCCGGCCAGGTCGTCCAGCGACTTGATGGTCCGGGCCGTGATCTCCTTGGACTTGGCCAGTTCGAGCAGCGCTTCCAGTTGCTCTCGCTCCTGTTTGATGGTGGTCAGCTTGGCCTCCAGCTTGAGCCGCGCATCCATCAAGTTTTGGTACTCGCGCTGCATCTGTTCCAACTGCTGGGCGTAGGTCGCCACCAGACGCTGGGTGGAGTTGTACTTGCTCTGCGCGGCCGTGGCCAGATCTTCGCGCCCTTCGCTCAGAAAGAGATCGATGTTGCGATCCAGCGCATCGGCCTTGGCCTGGAACTCATCGTGTTTGCGGCGCAAGGTTTTCACTTGCCCGCCGACGGTGGCCACGGCCTCCGAGAGATCTTCCAGGTTATCCTCGACCTCGCGGATGTACTGGTTGATTACGGCGATGGAATTCTGCTTCAGCGGTATTGGGTATTGGGTATTGGGTATTGGGTATTGGGTATTGGGTATTGGGTATTGGGTATTGGGTATTGGGTATTGGGTATTGGGTATTGGGTATTATAGCGAGTATCGCTTATTGTGGCTCGAATCGCTTGACAGGGGACGGACGGCTGACTGACAGATGATTGTGACCCCGCGACACGGTGACGCGGGGATCGGGCAGTTTCGCCGTGTCACCCCCTCACCTTGTCACAAGCCCCGCAGGTGTTGGCGAGGCCAGTCACCGTGTCACCGTGTCACCATGTCACCATGTCACCATGTCACCATGTCACCATGTCACCGTGTCACCATGTCACCATGTCACCCCTCCACCAGCTTATAGCCCCGGCCGCGCACGGTGATCAGGTAGCGCGGGTTGGCCGGGTCCGGCTCGATCTTCTGGCGCAGCCGGCTGATCAGCTTTTCGATGCGGGCATCGTCGACCTCTTCGATGTAATCTTCGCCCCACACCGCCTCCACCACATCGTATTTGGCGCAGATCTTCTCCAGACGACCGTAGAGCAACAGCAGCAGCCGGTATTCCAGGTTGGTCAGGGTGGGGATCTGTGCGCCATCGACCCACACCTCGCCGCTGTCCGGGTCCACGCGCACGCCGCGGTGATCGGGCCGCCGCGCGGCTTGCTGGCGCTGTACGAACTCGTCGAAAGCGCGCGCGAAGATGCGCCGTTCGGGGCCGTTACCCACCACCAGATGCTTGGCCGTCACCGACTCCAGCTCCGGCGGGGCTTCTTCCTCGCTCGACGCCTGAAAGCTGAGCAGCGCTTCTTGCTCGGCGGTGATCAGGTCGTTCCAGATCTTGCGGCATTCCGCCTGGATGTTGATGTCCTGGGCCAGTACCTCGGCGGCGCGGCGATGGATGATCCAGTTCTGAGACGGATCGCGCACCGGCCGACCGGTGAGCATACCCAGCACCCGACACGTGGTCTCCAGCAGGTCGGGGTGACCGCCGGCCCACATGCGCACGAATGCGAGATCTTCTTCGTCGAAGGTGACGTCTTCCGAAGCGGCGAAGCTCGCCAGGTAGGCGGCGATTTCTTCATCTGACAAGGGCGAGATGTAGAGGACGTGATGGGAGAATAGCTCACCGAACTCGGCCACATCAGGGTCGTGGCGGATCTGCGTCAGCCGGCGGTTTGTGGCTGTGACGTAAGTGAGCCCGTGCCGGTGTTTGTCCTTGAGAGCGCGCAGGTTTAGAAACACGCGACCGTCGATGCCAACCACTGGACCATCGATCTCGTCCAGCAGGAAAACGACGCGTTGGGGCAACATGTCGCCGATGGCCATCATGGCCTGGGCGAAACGCAACGGGATATCGAAGCTGCTGGCGGGCGCGACCAGCCCGGTGTAAGCGGTTTCGACGTAGCGCAGCACCTGGGCGTAGGTCTCGCCGTTCAGATCGCGCAGGGCGCCAATCGAACAGCGCAGGAGCAGCTCGTAAAAGGCCTGCTCGCTCATCTCCAGCATCTGGTTGAAATCGACGTAGATGAACAAGTAGTTCGCCGCGTCGTCCCCCCAATAGCGCGCCTGAATCTCCGGGTCGGTCAGCGAGCGCAAGAGTGCGGACTTCCCCAGGTTGCTGACGCCGACTACCGACATCGGGTGCATCTCTTTCAGCGCCGCGAACAGGGTCGCCAGGTCGGCCTGGCGAGGTGGAAACCCGCGGATTGGTAGATTGGTAAATTGGTAGATTGGTAGATCGGTAGATTGGGACGGTCACGCGTCACCTTGTCACCCCGTCACCTTGTCACCTTGTCACCTTGTCAAGTATACCCATCGGCGCGCGGCACGGTAAACCAGAACGTGCTGCCTTTGCCTTCGACGCTGTGGACGCCGATCTGGCCGCCGTGCGCCTCGACCAGGCGTTTGGTAATGGCCAGGCCCAGCCCGGTACCGCTGAAACGGCGGGTCGTAGTGCCGTCCACCTGGTAAAAGCGCTCCCAGATTCGCTCCAGTTTGTCGGCCGGGATGCCGATGCCATGATCACTGATCTCGGCGCGCACGGCGCGATCCGCGGCGCGCAGGACGACCTCTACGCGGCCGCCATCCGGGCTGAACTTGATCGCGTTGCCGATCAGGTTGTCGAACACCTGGCTCAGGCGTTGCGGGTCGCCTTGCGCCAGCGGCAGGTTGGCGGCGAAGTCCATCTCCATGTGGATGCGGGCCTGGTCGGTGATGGCCTTGGCGCTCATCACAGAGGCCTCGGCGATCTGGGCCAGGTCGACCGGCTCGATGGAGAGCGTCATGGTCTCGGCGCGCGTCAGCGAGATGATGTCGTTGACCAGGTGGATGACGTTGTCGGTGCGTTGGGCTACGATGCGCAACGAATCGATTTGTTCCTGGTTCAGGTCGCCCAGCACGCCCTCCAGGAGGAGATCGCCGTATCCTTTGATGTAGGTCAGGGGTGTGCGCAGCTCGTGGGAAACGGTTTGGACGAACTCGTCCTTCATGCGATCCAGCGCCTGGATTTCATCGTAGGCCGCACTCAACTGACGCGCCCGCTCTTCGAGCGCTTTGTAGAGCCGGGCATTCTCTAAAGCGATGGCGATCTGATCGGCGAGAGTTTCCAGCAGAAACTGGTCTGTGTCATCGAACGCGTGCAGGCGGCTGCTTTGGACATCCAGCACGCCCATCACCCGGCCGCCCAGTTTCATCGGCACGGTGATCTCAGAGCGGGTTTGGGCGAGCAAGGGGTGGAACAAGTAACGCGGGTCGGCGTTGACGTCGCCAACCCTGACACTCCCCCCGGTGCTGGCAGCCCAGCCACACAGCCCCTCCTCGCCGATTCTCAAGCGCAATCCGCTGACGACCAACTCCCGGTCGGCCACGCCGCTGCCGCCGCGCGCGATCAGGTATTCGCCCGATTCGTCAACCAGGAAGATGTGGACGTGATAGTAGTCAAAACGTTCGATGAGCACAGCGGGCACCTGGATCAGCAACTCTTCCGGGTCCAGAATCGCGCTGATGCGGGCGGTGACTTCCTGGATGGTCTGTAATTGGGCGGCGCGGCGCCTGACGTCGGCGAAGAGCTGGGCGTTGGCGACCGCGCTGGCCGCCTGATTGGTGATGGTCTGCGCCAGGGAGATGTCCGCGGGGTCGAAGTCACGCATCGTTTGCAGCGCGTCCAGGCCGATGGTGCCGATGACCTCACCGCGCACGATCAGGGGGAGCAACAGGAGCGATTTGACGCCCCGCTTGACCAGCACGTCGCGGATGTTGGCCATGAGGGGGTCGTTTTGGGCATCGCGGATGGCCAGGGGGGCTTTGGTTTCCAGGACCCGCGCCAGGGACAGGTTGCTCTCGACGGGGATCAGCGCGTCTTTGCCGGTCTCGTCAGGATAGCGCTGGTATTCGGCGACGATCTTGCCGTAGCCCGCCTGCCAGTCGAACAGCACCAGCGCGGTTTGTTCGACGTCCAGCGCGCGGGCCAGCTCGGTAACGGCCTTCTGCAGCACTGCTTCGATCTCCAACGAGGCGCTCAGGGTGTTCGAGACACGGTTGATCAACGCCAGTTCGGTGACGCGGTGCGCAATGTTCGTGTAGAGGCGCTGGTTTTCCAGCACGATGGCCATCTGATCCGCGAAGGCCTGGGCCACCATGATATCGTCATCCTGAAACGCTCCGACATGGTCACTGTCCACGTTGAGCATACCGATCAGGTCGCTGTGTCGATGGCGCTCGCTGCCCGGCGCCCAGATCGGCGCGCCGATCCAGGCCCGGATGCGCTCTGCGCCGCTGAACATGATCCAGCGCGGGTCCTGATACGTATCGGGCAGGTAGAGTGGCTGCCGGGTATCGAATATGACTTGCAGCTTGCGGTCGGCCTCCGCGTCCCAACTGTAGCCGATGACTTCAGGGGGGATGCTGTGGCCCCGGCCGACGATGATGTGCAGGCGTTCCTTTTCCAATAGCGTGACGGTGGCGCTGCTGTAGTCGATCACTTCGTTGAGGAGTTCGAGGAGGCGGCCCAGGACAACAGATAGGTTCCCCTCTGTGTGGCCGGCCGGCTCCGTTTCTCGGCCGGTCGGCAGGCCCACCACCTGGGGCACCCGGAGCAACGTCTCGGCCAATTGGCGTTGGCGTCGTTCATGAGCCAGGACGCGCAGATTGTGGATCAGCAGACCCACCTGGCTGGCGTAGAATCCCAGCAGGTGCGCCTCCTCCTCAGAGAACGCGGCGCCATCGGCCTTGTTGGCCAGCCGCAATATCCCGATGACCTGGCCCTCGACCCGCATGAGGGCGAGCAGCACATCCCGCTCGTCGAGCTGCTCGATGATGGCTGGATCGGCGAGGGTGACGTATTGCGGATCGAACAGTCGCATGACGCCGTGTGCGGGCCAGTGGGCCAGGAGTTGGCGCATGCGTTCAGGTGATATAGTCGAGATAGCCTGGATCTGGGCCGCGGTCATGCCGATGCCGGGGCTGAGACATCGGAACGCGTCCGTGGCGGCATCGTACAACATCAGCCCGCACTGGGTCGCCTGGACAAACGCCGCGGCCTCCGTGACGGCCGCGGCGTAGAGTTGCTCCACATCGCGCTCGGCGCCCAATCGGCACAAAACCGCCTGCATCGAATCCAGGGCGGTCAGCGCAAGGGACGAGAGTGATTCAGACGTGTGGGGCATGTCTTTGCCTACCTTCGCCGCGAAGACTTACTCCGATCGGTTTTCCGGTTTCCGCGGGTGGGTGGTCCCCCGCCGCAGCGGCCGCTGCGGCGGGCGCGGGCGCGTTTTCGCCGTCCCGACCTTGGTCGGCGCGCAGGTGGCAGTGTTTGTACTTCCTGCCGCTGCCGCACCAGCAGGGATCGTTGCGCCCGAATTGTTTGGTCCGGCGGACTTGCTGGGGCGCGCTGGCGCCTTCGCCGCGGTTGATCTGCATGCGTTGCACCGGCAGGGCGGGCCGGACCATGAGCTGGGCATGGTAGATACTATACACGATGTCGTGGGAGATCGATGCGACCAACTCCTGGTACATGTCGTGGGCCTCTTTTTTGTAGGCCACTAACGGGTCTTGTTGGGCGAAGGCCCGCAACCCGATGCCCTCACGCAACTCGTCCAGGTCGGTCAGGTGGCGCACCCAGCGGTTGTCCACGTGTCGGAGCATGACCAGCTGCTCCAGGTGGCGCAGGGTCTCGGCGCTCAGGCCGGTTTCCTTGGCATCGTAGGTTTGTTCAGCGAGCGCGACAAGGTGCTCGGCCAATTCGGTTGCGTGGTATTTCCGCCAGTCCTCCGGTTTCTCAGCTTTGGGCAGGGGCAGAATCTTGTTGACCTCGGCGGCCAGGCCGGCCAGGTCCCACCGGTTTCGGTCCATGTCGCCCGTGAACGTGTTCGCCAGGGTGCGCAGTTCGTCCTCGACCATCCCTATGATCGTCGGCCGCATGGTGGGTTCGGTGAGGATTTGGCGGCGCTGGTTGTAGATCACCTCGCGCTGCCGGTTGACGACATTATCGTACTCCAACACGTGTTTGCGGATGTCGAAGTTGTAGCCTTCGACGCGAACCTGGGCGTTTTCGATGGCCTTGCTGACTATGTTGTGCTCGATGGGGGTGTCTTCATCCAGCCCCAGCCGCTCCATCAGTGAGGAGACGGTGGGGCCGCCGAACCGGCGCATCAGATCGTCTTCCAGCGCGATGAAGAAGCGCGAAGAGCCTGGGTCGCCCTGGCGGCCGGAACGGCCGCGCAACTGATTGTCGATCCGCCGGGCCTCATGGCGTTCGGTGCCTACCACGTGTAGCCCGCCCGCGGCCAGGACGATTTGCCGGTCGGCATCGCATTCCACCCTGGCTTCGCACAGGGCCGCCGACCAGGCCGCGTCATCGTCGCTCAAGTTGGCCAGGTCGATGCCGGAGCGGCGCAGCCGTTCGCGGGCGACCCCTTCGGGGTTGCCACCCAGCAAGATGTCCACGCCACGGCCAGCCATGTTGGTCGCGATGGTGACCGTGCCCGATCGCCCCGCCTGGGCGATGATCCCGGCTTCCCTTTCGTGTTGTTTGGCGTTCAGCACGTTGTGGGGGACGTTGCGGCGGCGCAACATATCGGCCAGCATTTCGGAGGTTTCGATGGCGACGGTGCCGACCAGCACCGGCTGACCGTGCTTGTGCGCTTCGTCGATTTCGTTGACGACCGCCTTGAACTTGGCGCGTGACGATTTGTATATCTGGTCCGGGTAGTCCGTGCGGATCACCGGCCGATGGGTGGGGATCGCGACCACTTCCAGATTGTAAATCTGGCCGAACTCCTCCGCCTCGGTCAGCGCCGTGCCGGTCATGCCGGCCAGTTTATTGTACATACGGAAGTAGTTCTGGAAGGTGATGGTGGCCATGGTCAGCGATTCGCGTTGGACCCGGACGCCTTCCTTGGCCTCGATGGCCTGGTGCAGACCCTCGGAGAAGCGCCGACCATACATCAGGCGGCCGGTAAACTCATCCACGATGATCACTTCGCCATCTTTGACAATATAATCGCGGTCGAGTTTGTATAACACGTTGGCGCGCAGGGCGTTGTCCAGGTAGGGGGTCAGCTCGTAGTGTTCGCTGTCGTACAGGCTTTCCTCAGCCGACAAGCCCACCAATGACTCCACCCGGGCGATGCCATCTTCGGTCAGGGTGACGATGCGATCCTTTTCATCTACCGTGTAGTCGCGCTCCGTGGACAGCCGCTCGACAACCTTGGCGAATTTGCCGTAGTTGTCGGACGATTCCTGCGCTGACCCGGAAATTATCAACGGGGTGCGAGCCTCGTCGATCAGGATGTTGTCTACCTCGTCGACGATGGCGTAGTGTAACTCGCGTTGGGCGCATTGCGCGATGTCCTGCACCATGTTGTCGCGCAGATAATCGAACCCGAACTCGTTGTTGGTGCCATAAGTCACGTCAGCCCGGTATGCCTCACTCCGGCTGACGGGGCGCAGGCGTTGGTAGCGGTCGTCGGCCGCCGGGAAGTCCGGGTCGAACAAGAAGGAGCCCAGTTCCGGGTTGGCGGCGGCGGATTGGATCACACCGACGCTCGCTCCCAGCATGTGATAAACCGGCCCCATCCATTGCACGCCGTATTTGGAGAGGTAGTCGTTGGGGGTCACCAGGTGGGCGCCCCGCCCGGTGAGCGCGTTGAGATAGAGCGGCAACACCGCGACCAGGGTCTTGCCTTCGCCGGTCTTCATTTCGGCGATCTTGCCCTCATGCAGCACAATCCCGCCGATGAGCTGGACGTCGTAGGGGCGCAGGCTGATGGTGCGGCTGGCGGCTTCGCGGACCGCCGCAAACGCCCGGGGCATGATCTCTGCCAGGGCCTCGGTCTCCACGGCTTTGAGCTCGCGCTCCAGCCGATCGACCTCGACCTTCATCTGCATCTGGATGGTCGCGTCGGGTTCTTGGAGCCATTGCTCGCGAGTGACGCGCACTTCCTGGCGTAGGGTACCCACGCGATCGACGATCTGGGCGCGGAACGCAGCGGTCTGGGCGCGCAGCTCGTCGTCGCTCATGGCCGCGAATTCGGGCCCCAACGCATTGGTCTCATCCACGATCGGTTGCAGGCGTTTGATCTCGCGTTCGTTGGGGTCGCCGAAGACTTTCTTGACGATGTTCTTGAACATACTGGAT
>PHCA01000095.1:3527-4684 GCA_002842085.1 Chloroflexi bacterium HGW-Chloroflexi-1 | reverse complement strand
CGTGCCCCCGGAGCTTACAAAGTGCTGGGGCCGGTCTCCTGACCGTGCCCCCGGAGCTTACAAAGTGCTGGGGCCGGTCTCCTGACCGTGCCCCCGGAGGACGCGAATGCGTTGGGTACCCGGTGTCAGGGCAGATTATACCACAACCCGCGGTCAAAGGCGTCTTGTGCCGCCTGGATCTCTTACTCATCGAACAGTTCGCCCACGGAGCGCCCTTCGTGGATGCGTTGGATCACATCGGCCAGCAGCGGCGCGACGGGGATCACCTTGATCTTACCGCCGCACCGCTGGCGTTTTTCATTTGACATAGTCACCGTGTCGCACACGACGACTTCACGCAGCACGCTCTCCCGGATGTTGTCCGGCGCGGGCTCCGAAAAAACCGGGTGGGTGGCGCAGGCGACGATGTCCAGCGCTCCCTTTTCCCTGACGAAATTGGCCGCCCGGGTCAGGGTGCCGGCCGTATCGATCTCGTCGTCGACGATGATGACGTTCTTCCCCGCGACGTCGCCGATCAGGTTGAACACGTCGGTGCGCTTGCCATCCAGCGAACGGCGTTTCTCGATCACCGCGAGTGGCAGGTCGAGGCGTTCGGCGAAATTGCGTGCCCGACGCACCGCGCCGATGTCCGGAGAGAGGACGACCGCGTTGGGGACCGGGTGCGCCTGGAAGTGCCTGATGAAGAGGCCGAGCGCCGGGATTTCGTCGGAAGGGATGGAGAAAAAGCCCTGGATCTGCTTGGCGTGCAGGTCCAGGGTGACGAAACGGTCGGCGCCGGCGACGGCGATCAGGTCAGCCACCAACCGGGCGGTGATGGGGACGCGCGGTTGGTCCTTTTTGTCGGTGCGGCCGTAACCATAGTACGGCACGACGGCCGTGACACGGCCGGCCGAGTCCCGCCGCAGGGTGTCGATGAAGATCAGCAACTCCATCAAGTTTTCGTTGACGGGCGCGGAGGTCGGCTGGATCAGAAAGACGTCTTTGGCGCGCACGCTCTGATGCAGGCGCACGAAGGTGTTGCTGTTCGGGAATTGCTGAACGTCCCGGCCGCCCAACTGCACCTGGAGATGGCTCGCCACGGCCTCGGCCAGCTCTACGTTGGCCGTGCCGGCAAAGACCATCAGATCCCCGTACATCTTGACCGTGGTTGCGATCAC
>PHCA01000095.1:2314-3379 GCA_002842085.1 Chloroflexi bacterium HGW-Chloroflexi-1 | reverse complement strand
GGCGTTCGGGCTGATGACCTGGCGCCCGCCGTAGAGCTGGCGGTAATACTCCTTGAATTCGCCGGATTTGATCTTGCGCCACCACCATTTGTTGGCGACGTACCAGCGCACGGTGGCCCGGATCGCTTCCTCATGGGTATGCCGCGGCTGCCATCCCAGCGCCTTGAGTTTATCCACGTTCAAGCAGTAGCGCCGGTCGTGGCCGGGCCGGTCCTCCACGTGCTGGATCAGGCTGGCCGGCTTGCCCAGCTCGTCCAGCAGGATCTCGACCATGGCCAGGTTCTCCATCTCGCCCCCGGTGCCGACGTTGTAGATCTCGCCGATCTGCCCCCGGTGCAATACCAGGTCGATCCCCTCGCAATGATCGAGCACGAACTGGTAGTCGCGGCGCTGCCTGCCGTCACCATAGACCGGCAATGGTAGATCATCGATGGCGTTGGTGACGAAGAGCGGGATCACCTTTTCCGGATACTGGTAGGGGCCGATGTTGTTGGCGCCGCGGGTGATGGTCACGGGCAGGCCGTAGGTGATGTGGTAGGCCAGCGCCATCAGGTCGCCGCTGGTCTTGCTGGCCGCATAAGGGCTGCGCGGGGCCACCGGGTCGGTCTCCAGCGAGCGGTGAGTGCCGGGCACGTGACCGTATACCTCGTCTGTTGACACCTGATGTAGCCGCTCCAGCTTGAATTGCTTAGCCGCTTCGAGCAGCACGTAAGTGCCATACACGTCGGTCTTGACGAAGGCGTCCGGGTCCATGATCGAACGATCGACATGAGTGTCCGCCGCGAAGTTGACCAGCGTGTCGATCTGGTGCGCTTGAATCGCCTCGGCCACGGCCGCCGCGTCGCAGATGTCCGCCTGGACGAAGCTGTAGCGGGGGTCGTCGTCCACGTCCAGCAGATTGTCCAGGTTGCCGGCGTAGGTCAGCTTGTCGTAGACCAGGATGTTGTAGTCCGGGTATTTGTCCAGCATGTAGCGGACGAAATTGGAACCGATGAACCCGGCGCCACCGGTGACCATGATATTCTTCATGGATGATTGCGTTCCTTTTGGATTTGTGATTGCCGA
>PHCA01000095.1:0-2308 GCA_002842085.1 Chloroflexi bacterium HGW-Chloroflexi-1 | reverse complement strand
GACTCCTGATCCCTGACTCCTGATCCCTGACTCCTGATCCCTGACTCCTGATCCCTGACTCCTGATCCCTGACTCCTGATCCCTGACTCCTGATCCCTGCCCCCTGTCACAAAATCCCCACCTGGCTATTATCCCCCAACACCAGCTTGTGCGCTTTGGGCTTGATCGGCGAGCGGGTGATGGTGACGTTGCGGCCGATCAGGCTGTCCCCGATGCGCACGGGGATGTCGACGATGCGGCAATGTTCCAGCACGATGCTGTGCTCGATCTCGCTGTCCTCGATCACACAGTCGTGATAAATCGACGTGAACGGCCCAACGTAGGAATTGACGATGCGGGTGTCCTCGCCGATGATGGCCGGGCCACGGATGACGCTGTTGATGATCTCCGCGCCCTTCCCGACGGTGACTTTGCCGTTGACCAGGGAGTCACGGTCCACGTAGCCGCTGATGTGGTGCTCGATCTCGTCCAGCACCCGGTTGTTGGCCTCCAGCATGTCGATCGGCTTGCCGGTGTCGATCCACCAGCCCCGGTGGATGTGGGGCTGCACCCGGTAGCCATGGTCCACCAGCCATTGGATGGCGTCGGTGATCTCCAGCTCGCCACGCCAGGAGGGGCTGATGCTGTTGACGGCCTGGAAGATCGGCGCGCTGAACATGTAGATGCCCACCAGCGCCAGGTTCGAGCGCGGCTGACGGGGCTTCTCCACCAGCTTCTGAATCGCGCCGCTCTCGTCCAGCTCGGCCACGCCGTAGTGCTGCGGCTCGTCCACCGGCGTGAGCACCACCTGGCTGTCCCAGTCGCTGGTCTCGAAGCGGCGGATCAGATCGCTGATGCCGCCCTGGATCACGTTGTCACCCAGGAACATCACGAAACGGTCGTCACCCAGGAATTCCTGGCTGATCTTGACCGCGTGCGCCAGCCCCAACGGCGCCTCCTGCGGGATGTAGGTGACCGCGACCCCGAACTGGTGGCCGTCCCCGACCGCCTCCCGGATCTGGCGGGCGTTGTCGTCGATGCCGACCACCACACCGATATCGTGGATGCCGGCGTCGCGGATCGCCTCGATGACGCGGAACAGCACCGGTTTGTTGGCGACCGGCACCAACTGTTTGGCGTTGGTGTAGGTGATGGGGTAGAGGCGAGAGCCTTTGCCGCCGCTGAGGATGAGCCCTTTCATGTGTGTCGATTCTCCTCTAAAGGAAAAGGCGAGCAGATGTGCGGCTCGCCCCTCATGAAGCGTGGAACGTAAAACGCAAAACGTAAAACGTAAGCCACAGGTCGCGAGGCGAGCTATGCGGCCAGGTATTTTCGCAACTCGGCGTCGGCCGGGGCGTTGACCAGCGCGGCGCCCACCAGCCGGGCGCCGACCTTGCCCAACAGGTCCACGGCGCGCTGAGCGTCATCGCGCCTGGTGTGGCCGGCGCTGACGGTCAGCAGCACGCCGTCCACCAGCGTCGCCAGCTCCGCGGCGTCCGTGGCCAGCACGACCGGCGGCGCGTCGAAGAGCACCACGTCCGCATCGTCCCGCAACCGGGCGATCAAGCTCGTCATGGCGGGGGAGGCGATCAGGTCCGACGGCACTTCCACCTCAGGGCCGCTGGTCAAGATGCGCACTGCGGGGAGTCAGGTCCCCTGGCCTCCCTGTCCTGCGGGGAGTCAGGTCCCCTGGCCTCCCTGTCCTGCGGGGAGTCAGGTCCCCTGGCCTCCCTGTCTTGCGGGGAGTCAGGCCCCCTGGCCTCCCTGTCTTTGGGGGAGCTAAGCCCCCCAGCATTGGGGGGGAGGGGGGCGCGTACCGCGGTCGTCACCCCCGCGCGATTGTCCAGCCCGAACAGGGTGTGCTGGCCGGGGTGGCGCAGGTCGCAATCGACCAGGATCACCCGCTTGCCGACCCGGGCGAAGGTCACGGCCAAGTTGGCCACAGTGCTGGCCTTGTCCGCGTCCGGGCCGGCCGCGGCGATCAGCAGGGTGTGGAAGGGCGTCTCCTGCCCGGAGGCCACCAAGTTGACGCGCAAACGCCGGTAGGCCTCTGCTGCCGGCGAGGTCGGATCGGTGATGGTTACCAGGTTTGTGGTCATTGCGGCCTCCTTCCTGTCCAGGCGGGTTTGTCGGCCGAGGGCGCGGGGATGGTTCCCAGCACCGGGAGCCCCAGGGTGCGCTCGACGCTCTTGGGGGTGGCCAGGATGTCGGCCGCCATCCATTCCAGCGCCAGCACGATCAGCGCGCCGATCAGCGCGCCGAGCACGCCGCCGGCCAGCGCGTTGGTCAGCGGCTTGGGCTTGTAGAGCGGGGCGTCGATCACGCTGTC
>PHCA01000094.1 GCA_002842085.1 Chloroflexi bacterium HGW-Chloroflexi-1 | reverse complement strand
CTACAGTCCCCGTTTCGTGCCGAAACGAACCATTTTTGGGTGTTCTTGCGACGTGGACTGTGGTCCACTGGAGCTTACCCCTCAAATCTGAGTAGTTCCCATTTTCCTTTGACGTTACCTTCCAGGCGAACGAACATGTCCCTCCGATCCCGCCTTACGTTGTTCCGGCGCTTTGATCCGTGGCTGATCGCCGCGGCGCTGCTGGCTGTGCTGCCCATCCTGGCGATCGTTCGGCCGGGCATGCCCAACACGGCCGACGGGCAGGTGCACCTGCTGCGCACCCTGGAGGTCAGCCATCTGCTGCGCGCCGGCGGGCTCTACCCGCGCTGGGCGCCCGACTTCTATCTGGGCTACGGCTATCCGTTCTTCAACTTTTACGCCCCCGGCACGCATCTGTTAGCCGGTCTGCTCGCGCTGAGCGGGCTGGGGGTCGTGCGCGGCCTGGTGACGGTGCAGATCCTGGCGGTGCTGCTCTACCCGACCGGCGCGTACCTGGCGGCGCGGAGCCTTTTCCCCGGCTCAGGTTTGGCGGCCGCGGCCCGACCCGCCGCGCTGATCAGCGCCGCGCTCTATCTCTACGCGCCGTTGCGCTGGCGGGAGCTGTTCATCCAGGGCAACCTGTCGCAACTGCTGGCGTTGGCGTGGCTGCCGTGGTGCGCCTGGCTGCTGACCGAGGCTGTGCAGCGTCGCTCGGCGCGTTGGGCTGTGGCCGCGGGGTTGGGGCTGGCCGGCCTGGTCTACGCCCACCACCCCAGCGCGTTCCTGGCCTACCCCCTGCTCGGGGCATACGCGGCGGCGCTGGCCGTCTCCGCGGGGGGCGGGTTGCGGTCGGGGCGGAGTCGCGGCGGGCTGGTCGCGGTAGCCGGGGCGTTCCTGCTCGGCGTGGCGACGAGCGCGCCCTTCTGGCTGCCGTCGCTGGTCGAGCTGCGCGACGTAAACATCACCGCGATCGAGGCGGGGATGTTCAACGCGACGCGCAACCTGGCGCCGCTGGCCGAGCTGCTGGCGCGCACACCGGCCCTGGACGAGGCCGCGCTCAACCCGCCCATGCCCAACAACCTGGGTGTGGCGCAGGTCGCGCTGGCGCTGATCGGCCTGGCCGCGGCGCTGGTCTGGGCGTTGCAGCGGCGCTCCCAGGATGACACGTCGGCCCGCGCCGCGGACGCGTGGACCCGGCGACAGGCCGGAACGGCGTTGTCGGCGGTCGCCGCGCTGCTGGGTCTCAGCCTGGCCTTGATGCTGCCGGCCGCCGCGCCGGTTTGGGAGCGGATCCCGCTGGCTCGCTTCATCGCGTTCCCCTGGCGCTTGCTGGGACCCGCCCTGCTGTGGGCGGCGCTGCTGGGTGGGGCCGCGCTCTACCTGGTCCCAGCCCGGTTCCGCACCGCGGCCTTGACGGTCCTGCTGGTCCTGATCCCGGCGAGCACCGCGCCCTATCTCTTCCCCCGGCCGTTTGCGCCCGTGGCCGAGCCGGCCCTGGCCGACATCACCCGTTATGAGCTGGCGGGCGGCGCGCGGGGGACGGCCAGCGCCAACGAATACCTGCCGCGCTGGGTGCTTGACCCCGACCCGGCGCCGGTTCTGGCCGATGACTATCTGGCCGGCCGGCCGCCGGACCGGCTCGACCGGGACGCGCTCCCGGCCGGCAGTCGGGCCACCCCGATCGCCCAGGCGCCGCTGGAGGATCGTTATGAACTGAACCTGCCCGCGGCCGCGAACGCCCGCATCCGGCGGTTTTACTTTCCGGGCTGGCGCGCCTGGGTGGACGGTCACCCGGTTCCGATCACGCCGGGCGCTGACGATGGGCTGATCGAAGTGGCCGTGCCGGCTGGCGTTCACGAGCTGAGCGTGCGTTTCGGTGGCACGCCAGCGCGCACGGCCGGCGGCGGGCTGGCGGCCGTGGGGGTGGCGGGTGCGACCTGGGCGCTATGGTGCGGCCGGCGCGCTTCGAATCGTCGAAGGGTCGAGCGCGGCGCGGCCGGCTGGCGACCGCTGCTGGCCGCGATCGTGACGATCATTATCTTGACCGGGGTCAAGGTGCTACTCGTGGAGCCGCACACGCGCTGGTTCCGGCTACGCTCGGACGTGGCCGCGCCCGCGGGCATGACGCACGCGTTGCACGCCCGTTTTGCCAACGGCATCGAGTTGATCGGGTATAATTTAGGGGACGCGGCCCCGCGGCAGGGGGACGCGCTCGCGGTGCGGCTCTACTGGCGGCCGCTGGCGCCTCAGGCCGCGGACGTCCGCCCGTTCCTGCATCTGGATGCGCTCACCGGCGAGGTGACCTGGGCCAACCAGACGAAGCTGCACGCGGGTGACAAGCCGAGCACCGACTGGCCGGTGGGTTTCTACGTGGTCGATGACTATCAGTTGGAGATCCCGGTCGAGACGCCGGCCGTGGTCGCACTGTTGCGCGCGGGTTTGCTCGGCGATGATGGGGAGGTCATCCCGCTGGCAGACGGCGGTGACCTGGCCACGCTCACCACGGTGCGGGTGTGCGAACGACACCCCTTGACCGTCCAGGGCCTCCCCGGCAGCGAGCAGCCCTATCGGCTCGGCCCCGACGTAACGTTGGTTGGCCACGCGGTCACGGTGTCCGAGACGCCGCCCGTCCTGGCGATCACGTTGTACTGGCAAACCGCCGCGGCGCTGCCCGCGGACTACACCGTGTTCATCCACGTGCTGGACACGGCCGGCCAGGTCGTCGCGTACGGGGACGGGCCACCGTTGGGGGGCTGGTATCCCAGTTCGGCGTGGGCGGCCGGCCAGGTGGTGGTGGATGCCCGGCGTGTGTCGTTGCCCACAGGGGTGGACCCGGCTGGTCTGCGCGTAGCCATCGGCCTCTACACCGTGGCAGACGGCGGGCGTCTCCCGGTTACCGATGCGCACGCCGCGCGGCAGCCGGACGACCAGATCGTCTTGACGCCGGCCGCGCGATAGCATCGACCCTGATGATGACCCACCAGTCCCAAAGTCACTGCGAGGAGTGCCGTATACGACGAACAAGCTGAGTAGTTACTAATCACCAGCATCGACTCGCTTGAACTTTCCGCGGCATGGTGTATAATGGCCCTATCTTGACCAACTCACCGCGCAGGTTACGCGGGTCGCTGCCACGGTGCTGTGTCCGGTACTCTGTGCAAACAAAGGAGAGCAACATGACTTTGCGTTCTGTGCGCCTGCTCCGCCTGCTTTTCGGCTTTGGCCTGATCTTGAGCCTGTCGCTTGCGCCCATTGGCGCGCCCATTGGCGCGCCAGGAAGCGCGCTGGCACAGGGCAACGATCCGCCACCGGCAGGCGGCTACTACTACGTGGTCCGGGTCGGCGACAATTGGTCCGGCATCTCGTGGGTGACCGGGATCCCTATTGTCGAGCTGAAGGCCGCGAACCCGACCGCGGTCCATCCCCACGATTGGCTCTGGGTGGGCGATCGTTTGTTCATCCCGACGCAGCCGACGGTACCCGGCGGTTCTGACCAATCGGCGCAGGGGCGCTGGTACCAGGTCAGGCCGGGCGATAATTGGCAGTCGGTTTCTCGGGCTACCGGGGTGACCGTGTTGGACCTCTGGCATGCCAACCCGGCCCACATGCACCCCAAGCAGTGGTTGTATGCCGGGCATTGGTTGTGGATTCCCGGCGTGAACGTCCAGCCGGCGCCCGTGGTCACCGGCGCGCCGGCGCCGGTCGTGCCGGCTTCGCCCGTGGCAGCGGCGACCGGGTTGCTCACGGCCTCACTCACGGTGACGGCGACTGTGACGGCGACCGCAACGGCGACCATGACGATCACTGCCACGGCCACTGAGGCGCCGACGGCGACGCCGACGGTAACCCGGCCGGCGCCGGCAGCGGCCCAGTCTTCGCCAACTGCCACGGCTTTACCGCCGACGGCGACCGTGACGCGGCCCGCGCCGACAGCCACCCCGACCAAACAGGCGCCGGTGCGCACCGCGACCCAGGCGGCGCCCAAGCCCGCCTCCGGTGGCGCGGCGGGCTGTCCGTTGGGGTTTGTCAGCTACCCTGATGGCATCCTCGCTCGCCTGAATGACGCCAAGAGCAGCCCGGGGGCGTTGCGAACCTGGCTGACCGGCTGCGGCGCGATCTCGGATGAGTTGGGCGGCGTGACCCAGGCGGCCATCCAGAGCAAGAACAGCCCGGATCTGGTGGTGGTGCTGCAAGAGTCGGGCAGCGATCAGTTGACGCCGCGCGGTGTGTTGCTGATCTACCATGCCAGCGCCGGTGGCTACAAGCTGGCGCGCAAGGTGGAGGGGACCGGTAAGCTGGCCCTGCTCAAAGCGGAGGACATCGACGCCGACAGTCAGCCCGACATCGTCTGGACAGACACCACGTGCGGCGCGCACACCTGCTTCGCCACGCTTTACGTGGAGTCGTGGAACGGCAAAGCCTACCGCGACTGGATCGAGGGTGAGCCCACCATGGCCTACCCGGAGTACACGTTCGCCGATACTGTGCCCGGCGGCAGCGGCGCTGAGATCATGGCGCATGGCGGCGTCATCGGGTCCGCGGGCGCCGGGCCACAGCGCGCCTGGACCGAGACCTACATCTCGCCGGAGGGCGCGCCGTACAACCTGTTCAACCAGGTCTACGACGCGTCGCCGTGCCTGTATCACCATATCCTGGACGCCAACCAGCTCTTCAAGCAGTGGACCGTGGCCGGCTTCGATCCGATCATCGCGGCGTATCAGGCCGCCCTCACGGACACCAGGCTGGAGGCTTGTGGGTGGATCGACGACGAGTTACCGACCCTGCGCGATTTCGCTCGTTTCCGGTTGGTAGTTTCTTGCGTCGCCAACGGCAAAGCCAGCCAGGCCCGGGCGGTCAGGGACCAGATCAAGCATCGGGGGCTGCTGGCCGCGGCCAACGTCTTCCTGGATAGCTACAAGACCACCGGTAGCGTGTTGCAGGCGTGTCGCAACAGCGCGGGGTACGGCGAGACGCACCCGGAGGCCTGGCAGTTCCTGTCCGATTGGGGCTACGCCAACCCCAGCTTCGAGGCCAAGGACCTCTGCTCGCTCGACTGAGACACTGCGAATCGCGTCGGCCGTGCAGAACGCGCAAAGCCCCCGGAAGCTGTGTGCCTCCGGGGGCTTTGCGTGTATCCGTCTTGATCAGATGGGTTTCTTAACGTAGAGGTCGACCGGTGTCTCTTCGGCGGTCGCTGGTGTAACCGCCGGTGAAACCGTCGGTGAAACCGCCGGTGAAACCGCCTCATCGGGCCAGTCCGCGGTGACCGACGTGCCGGGGGCCGGCGTGACCGCACTGTAATCGGGCTTGACGGCCGGCGTCTTGGCTTTCACCGCGGGCTTGACTGCGCTCGGGCGGCCCAATGCACCCAGGAGCAGCCCCAGGCCGCCGACCAGCAACAGGACCGGCCACCACTTCAGCACCTCCGACGTGGGGCCGATCGCGCTGACCAGAGTCACCACGCCGAGCAGGGCCAGCGCCGCGGCCGGGATCGCCGCCCAACGGCTGTCGGGTTGGCCGGCGCGCACCAGATAGAGCAGCCCGAACACTACCGCCAGCCCGAGGAAGAAGAGCGCCAGCCAGCCGAGCTCGCTCAACCGCTCCTGGAAGCCCAGCAGCACGCCCACCACGGTCAGCACGCCGGCCGGGATGGCGGCCCACCAGTTCTGCTTCTGCACCAACAACATGGTCCAGAAGCCCAGGGCGATGCCGAACAGCACCAGGGCCGCGTCGTCCCATTGGCCGATGTCGATGCCCCGCCACTCCAGCAATAGCATCGCGCCGACGCTGAGCAGCGTGAAACCGGGGATGGCGCCCCATGCATGGGACTGCCAGCCGCTTTGGAAATTGAACAGGAGCCAGATTAAAAAGCCCAGCCCCGCGGCGGCGAACAACCCGCCCCAGATCCCGTCTCCGATCCCGTCTCCCCATCGACGATCGAACACCTTCAGGTTCTTCAGCAATAGGAAGACTCCTGCCAGCAACAAAAAGATTGCCCATCCGAGTTTCTTGCTAAGCCATTTCATGTCGTACTCCTTTAGGGTTGAGTGGGTGTTTGGTAGCTGTTTACCGTCTTGGCGGTTCGACGCAGCGAATGGGGCCGTTCCAGAAAAATAGATGTCGGGCTGGTTAGCCCCGTAATCGCCGGTTTCCCTGGGGATCTCAGGGGGTTTTGGGATGAGTATTTTAACTACTCAGCCGCCGTGTCATTGCGAGCGTTTTTTGCGAAGCAATCTCGATTGCCGCAATCTCCTGGCACTGAACGCGGGGATTGCTTCGTCGGCAAACAAGTATCTTCTCAGTTTTTCGGGGTATGCTGTGGCCGGTCTGTGACCGAGCCACGGTGGGATTGCTTCGTCGGCAAAAAACGCCTCCTCGCAATGACAGGCTGAGTAGTTACTGTTTGTGCGCACAACTTGCGTCAGGACTCGTCCTCCATACGGTTCGCGGGTGGTTGGGTTTCGTCGCGGGGGCTCGGGTGGAGCGTGTCCCACCCGCGGGTCGCAGCCCACCGCCAATCGGTGATCATCTGCCAGGCGAAAAGCAATCCGAGCACGATCCACAAAGCCCGTTCCCACCAGCGGGTGGCCCCCCAGGCCAGACTCGCCGAGAACAGGATCATGCCGGCGGAGAAGGGGACCTGAAACCGTGCCAGCCCCAGGGCGTGGCGCATCTTCAGGCGCCGGCCGGCGGCCCACCAACTGGTGTAGCTCCAGGCGGCGAAGGCGATGCTCAGCCCCAAGATCCACAGCGCATTACGCGCCACGAAAGGCCAATCGATCAGATCCACGGTCTGCTCCAGGGCGAGTTGGCGAGTCAGCGAGTCGGCGAGTCGGCGAACATCATCACGTGTCCATTCTTATCAGTCGTTCACTCGTTCATTCGCCCGTTCGTTGATTTGCCCATTCGTTCATTCGCTGATTCGCTGATTCGCTATTCGTTCATTCGCTGATTCGCTGATTCGCTGATTCGCTGATTCGCTGATTCCTGCGGCAGATACCCGCGCTCGGTCAACCAGGTCACCGCGCCGGTCAGGTCCGGTTCGAACACGGCATCGGCGCGGGCGCGCAGTGCAGTTGACCGGGGGTTGACGGCGAAACGTAGCCCGGCGCACGCGAACAACTCCAGGTCGCCCCGCGTGTCGCCGGCGGCCAGGGTTTGCTCGGGCGGGATACCCAAATCCGTCATCAGCGCTCGGGCGAACGCGGCCTTGCCGCCCTCGGGAACGTGGTTGATCGCTCCGCCGTCCAGCACGCCATCCACAGTCGTCAGCTCATTGGCCAGCGCGTAGTCGAGCCCGAACTCGGCGACGATGGGGTCGGTGTTCAGCGTGAAGCCGGCGCTGACCAAGGCCACGACGACGCCGGCCTGCTTCAGCGCGGCCAACAACTCGGGCGCGCCGGGCAGGTAGGGGTTTTCGGCCAATATGCGCCGGAGCTTGCGCACCGGCTGCCCGGCCCACAGGGCGGCGTCCCGGCGCAACCACTCGGCGTAGTTGATCTGCCCGGCCAGGGCCAGCTCGCGGTTGGGCGCGGCCAGATCGGCCACGCCCAACCGGCGATGCAGATAGCGGTAGGGTGACTCGGCTTGTTTCAAAGTGCCGTCGACGTCCAAGACGGCGAGACGCAATTGGGGCAAGCGACTCTCCAGGGTGTGATGTGCTATATTTCGGTCGCGTTCAAACGCTTACTTCGTCTTCCTCTTCGTCGAATTCTTCCGGTTCCCACTCGCTGATCATCCAGGCGCTGGCCACCATGACGATCTCGACCTGTTCGCCCTTGCCGAAAGCCAACGCCAGTCCCCCCTCTTCGTCTGCCTGGTCGTAATCCAGCAGCTCGAGGTGCTCGTCGGCCAGCCGCCCCACAACGTCGAAGATCTTGTCCATACCCTGGATGGGATCCCCTTCGGGATCCGGGTAGGCCAACGTCGCGTAGAGTTCCAGCGCCGTGCCGTCATCCAGGAACAGGTCGCAGTCGAAGAGAACTCGCTCTTCCGAGGCGATGGGTTCCGCATCCTCCTCATCGCCCAGCGACTCTTCCCACATCTCGAGCCCGAGCACCTGGCGCCCGAGCAGCTCTTCCAGCTCTTCCTGCGTGACTTCGTCAAGGACGGTTTGCAGATCGTCGTCCATCTCAACTTCGTATTCAGCTTCCATACCGTTGTCGTTCATGTGTTGTTCTCCTGATCATGGTGGGTGGGGAGTTCCCCATAAACAAGGTGCAATGCACTTCTTATGAAGCGCGTTGCAGTTTAGCCGGTCGCGAATCGCTGCATGAATGCCACCAGGAACTCGATGTGGCGGAAGTAGTCGTCCAATCGGATGTTTTCGTTGGGTGCGTGCATACGCACGTCAGCATAACCGACACCGGCCATGATACCCCCTGGCGCGCCGAGCCCTTGCACCAGTGAGTACATCGGGCCGGAACCGCCGTGATTGGGGTAGACCACCGGTTCGTGGCCATACACCGCGCGGGCCGCCTTGATGGCCGCCTGGACCACGGTCGCGGCCATGTCGGACCTGGCGCCGATCATGCCCACGAACGATTTGATCTCGATGTCGTCGAAGCCGCGGCGGTCGAGGTGGCCGCGTAACAGGTCGGCCACCAGTTCGGGGGTCAGGTCGGGTACCAGGCGGAAATCCAGCTTCACCATCGCGTTGCTGGGCAACACTGTCTTCTCGCCCTCGTCGATGAACCCACTGCGCAGCCCGCAGATGGTACATGTGGGCTGGGTCAGGAAGCGGACCAGCGCCGCCTCGTCATCCATGTCGTCGATGAACGCCGGGATGCCCCAGTTGGCCTTCATTTGCGCGCCGGCAAAGGGGATGCGGCGGATGTAGGCCAGCTCGGCCTCGGTGGGCGGGCGCACGTGCTCCATGAACCCGTCCACGGTGATGTTGTCCTGGGCGTCCTTCAACGTGTTCAGCGCCTGGACCAGGCGCCAGGCGGGGTTAGGCGCCACAGGCGCGTAGGCAGAGTGGAGGTCGCGGTTGGCGCCTCGCACTCGCAGCTCAAAATAGGCGATCCCCTTCAGCCCGCAGTAGAGGGTATAGCGCTCCGCCTCGTCGAAGCCGCCGCCCTCCCACAACACGCCATCGGCGCGCAACAGGTCCGCGTACTGCTCGGCCAGGGGGGCCAGGTGTGGGCTGCCGGTCTCCTCCTCGCCCTCGACGAAGAACTTGACCCGCAGCGGCAGCTCGCCATAGGCGGCCCGGTAGACCTCCACAGCCTGGATACGGGCCAGGGTGTCGCCCTTGTCATCGCTGGCGCCGCGGGCGTACAGCTTGCCGTCTCGCACGGTCGCCTCGAATGGCGGCGACTCCCACAGCGCCAACGGGTCGGCCGGCTGGACGTCGTAATGCGTGTAGCTCAGCAGGCTGCGCGGCCCTGCGCCGACCTGGCCGAACACCACGTCCGGGCCGTCGCCCGTGGGCAAGACCCGCACCTGCGCGCCGGCTGCCCGCAACCGGTCGGCGACCCAGGCTACCGCTCCGGTCAGCCCGGCGGCGTCTCCGCTCACGCTGGGGAAGGCCAGAAACTCCTGGAATTCGGCCAGGTACCGCTCTCGATTGGCAGCGATGATTGATTGGACGCGATCCATGATGTCTCCCTACGGAATACGCACTACGCAATCCGTGGCCCGGTCACAGACCGGCCACAGCACGCCCCCAAAAACCGAGAAGATACCGCTTGAGATCTCGGCTTACTTGCTCAAACGTGGAGATTGTACCACAGGTTTGCGGCGAGGCGAATTAGGGCTAAGGACTTAATAACTTACCCATTTGCTCCGGCAAATGAAGGGGGATTCGCCCAAGTTATTTAATCCTCAGTCTTTAGCGGCCGGGTACTTTCAATGTAATCCGCGCAACACTTCCACCAGCAGTTGCGCCAGCACGATCTTGAAGATCAACGCTACCGGGAAGACGCTGGCATAGGCCAGGGCGGGCAAATCGGTGTCGGTCTGGGCGTTGGCGGCGCTCAGGCCTGGCGGGTTGGTCATGCAGGCGCACAGCGCGCCCATGGTGGAGAGGGCGTTCATCCGATAGACGCGCGTCATCAGGAGCAGGCCGACCAGGATCGACACGACGGTGATCAGCGCGCCGCCGATCAACAGGCCCCACCCCTGCTGCTGGATCACGCTGACCAGGCGGGAGCCGGCGTTTGCCCCCGCGCCGGCCAGGAACAGGATCAAGCCCAGCTCGCGGGAGAGGTTGCGCGCCGCGGGCGGCACGTACAGCCGGAACGGCCCGATGCGGCCGAAGTGTCCCACCAACAGGCTGACCACGAACGCGCCGCCCGCGCCGCCCAGCTTCACCACGATGCCGTTGGCCAGTTGGAAGGGGATCGTCCCGACGGCGATGCCCAACACCAGGCCGAACAGGAACGGCACCATGTTGGTCTCGTCCGCTTTGCGGTGTTCCCGGCCGACCAGTCCGGTGAACTGTGCCACCGCGGCCTTTTCACCGACCACGCGCAGGTTATCTCCCATCTCCAGCGTGCTGGCCCCGGTGGGCGCGATCTCCAGCCCCTGGCGGCGGATGCGGGTGATGACCACGTTGTAGCGGTCCCACACCCGCAGCTCGGCCAGGCGTTTGCCGGCCAGCGAGTTCTCGGTGACCTCGACGTCCACGCTGGCTACGTCGGTGTTGACGTCCATCGAGACGCGCGTTTCCTCGCCCAGCAACAGGCGCATCTTCGCCAGTTCGTCCTCGGGGCCGACCACCATCACCACGTCCGCTAACTGGAGGGTCACTTCCGGCGTGGCGGCGAAGACCCGTTCCCCCCGGCGCACGCGCGAGATATTGGCCGCGCTGATGCGGTGAGGGTTGATCTCGCTCAAGCGTTTGCCGGCGCAGTTGGGGTTCGTGATGCGGAACTGCCTGACCTGGAGCGCCGGCGTCTCGGCCTGTTGGGTTTGTCGCCAGGCCGCTTCCTCGGCGCGAAGATCCCAGCGCAACAGCCTGGGCAGGAACTGCATCAGCAGGACGACGCTGATCAAGCTGAAGGGGTAGGCGATGCCGTAGCCCACGGAGACGGTGGCGCTGTGGCCCGACACGATCCGCCCCACCGCGTCGATGGCCGCGGCCAAGGCCGGGGTGTTGGTCAGCGCGCCGGTGTACAGCCCGGCGGCCAGGTCGTAGGGCAGGCGCAGAAAGCGGGCCACGGCGACCGTCATCACCGCCCCGACCGTCACGGTGACCAGGCCGATCACCACGAACTGGCTGCCCTGACGGCGGAATGTACGGAAGAAGCGCGGGCCGGCTTGCAGCCCTACCGCGTAGACGAACAACAGCAAGCCCAGCTCCATCACCTCTTTGGGCGCGCTGAAGCCGAAATGTCCGAACGCCAGCGCGACGAAGAACACGCCGGCCGTGCCAACAGAGACACCTTTGTAGGACAGATGGCCGAGCCAGGAGCCGAGCGCCATGATCACGAACAGGATCAGCATCTGTTCGGCGAAGAGTTGATTCATTAAGGCCGCCTTTTGCGGGATCGGTCAGGGTTGTTGCGGGTGGGTTGCCAGGGTGATGATCTCATCGCCGATCTCATCGCCGATTATATACTCGCCACGTATCTTCTCAATAATCCGGGGGGGGGCTGTGGTGGGGGGGGCTGTGGTGGGGGGGGCTGTGGTGGTGGGAGGCTGTGGCCGGTCTCCTGACCGAGCCACCGTGGCTCGGTCAGGAGACCGGCCACAGCGAGCGATTCCCCGAAAAATCGAGAAGATACCTCGCCACGGTCATAACGCGCACGAGTTCGTTGACCGGCAACGTGTCTGGCTGTATAATGCCGTCCGGTTGCACACCATGTCATCGTGAAAGGAACCTCCTGCCGGATGGTTTTCGCGTCTCCTGTCTTCCTGTTCCTATTCCTGCCCCTGACACTGCTCGGCTATTTCAGCGTCCGGGGCAAGTTGCGCAACATCTTCTTGCTGCTGGCAAGCCTCTTTTTCTATGCCTGGGGCGAGACAGTCTACGTGTTCATCATGCTCGCTTCCATCGGCATCAACTACCTCTTCGGCATCCTGATTGAGCGGGGGATGCAGAAGCAGGCTGATTCAGGTGGCAGGCTTGCGTTGGCCGGCGGCGTGACCGCGAATCTGTTGATCCTGGTCTATTTTAAATACGCCAGCTTCCTGGTGGAAAACCTGAACGTCTGGCTGGCGCGCCTGTCTCTGCCCCAAATCGCCCTCGGCCCGGTCCACTTGCCGATCGGCATCTCATTCTTCACCTTCCAGGCCATCTCTTATCTGGTCGACATCTACCGCGGGCAATCCTCAGCGCAGCGGAGCATCGCCAACTGCGCGCTGTATATCGCGCTTTTCCCTAAGTTAATTACCGGCCCCATCGTGCGCTACCGCGACATCGCTGCCCAGCTCGCATCACGCACGATCACCGCCGCGGATTTCTCCGCCGGAGTGCAGCGCTTTGTGTTCGGCCTGGCCAAAAAAGTGATCCTGGCCAACCCGCTGGGGCAGGTGGCCGATAAGGTGTTCGCCATCCCTAACAGTGACCTGACGGCTGGCACGGCCTGGCTGGGCGTCATCTGTTACGGGCTGCAGATCTATCTCGACTTCTCGGCCTATTCCGACATGGCCATTGGCCTGGGCCGGATGTTCGGCTTTCGCATCCCCGAAAATTTTGACTATCCCTACATCTCGCAGTCGATACGGGAATTCTGGCGCCGCTGGCACATCTCGCTCTCGACGTGGTTCCGCGACTACCTCTACATCCCGCTGGGCGGCAACCGCGTGGCGCCCTGGCGCACCTACCTGAACCTGACGGCGGTGTTTTTGCTGTGCGGCCTGTGGCATGGGGCAAGCTGGAACTTCGTCATTTGGGGGCTGCTTCACGGCGTCTATCTGGTGGTGGAGCGCGCGGGGTTTGGCAAGGTATTGGAGCGGCTCTGGCGCCCGCTCCGGCTCGGCTACACACTCCTCCTGGTGACCATCGGCTGGGTGTTTTTCCGGGCCGCCGACCTGCCCCAGGCCTTGAGCTATCTCGCCGCCATGTTTGGGGGCCATGGGGCCGTGGGCAGCCAGTACGACACGCTGATGTATCTGAACAACAAGATCATCATCACGTTGCTGGCCGCCATCGCCGCCTCGACGCCGGTCGCCCAGGTGATCGGTCGCCGGCTTGAGGCGTCGATGTTCGAGGACACGCGAATCTTTGTCCGCGGGGTCGTCTCCACGGCCTATATTTGCCTCCTTTGCGCGCTGTTCCTGTTCTCGGTCGCTTACCTGGCCGCGGGGACATACAACCCGTTTATCTACTTCCGGTTTTAGTTTTTCATGTTTGGCACGACACCACGGGTAATGGAAATGTGTTGGGCTCGCCGTCGCACACATCCCCCATCATTTCCAGAGCAGTAACGGTGCGGAAGACACTGACGATGCAGAAGTGACACATTGCCAACTATATTCTGATCGCCGCCTTCCTGGTCGGCATCCTCCTCCCCCTGCCGTTGACCAGTCGGCGCGTGATGTCCGAAGTCGAGAAGCGACAGCTCGCGCCCTTCCCCGGCGTTCCGCGCAGCCTGAGCGCCCTCGTCGAGTTCCCCGACGGCTTCGAGGCGTTCTACAACGACCACTTCGGCTTTCGGGAGCGGCTCGTCTACCTGTACAACGTGCTCAACGTGCGGCTGGGGGTCTCCCCCACCGAGAAGGTGCTCGTGGGCAAGGATGGTTGGTTCTTCTACGCCAACCGTGAGGACGGCAACGTCATCCAGGATTACCGCAACAACGACCCCCTGACAGCGAGCGACCTGGCCGCGTGGCAGGCAGACCTGGAGCAGAAGTATCGCTGGCTGCACGCGCAGGGGATCGCATATCTGTTCGTGATCGTGCCCAACAAGCACACGATCTACGCCGAGTACTTGCCCGACTACATCACCAAGGTCGGGGCGCAGTCCCGAGCTGATCAGCTCGTCGAGTATCTGGCGGCCCACACCGCGGTACCGGTCCTCGACCTGCGGCCGGTGATGCTGGCGGCCAAGGGGAGCGGGCCGCTGCTCTACGACCGAACCAGTACGCATTGGAACGCGTGGGGCGCCAACCTGGCCCAGGCCGCGATCGCGACCACTCTGGCCGCTCAGTTGCCGGCCATCGCACCGGTCCGCTATGCGGCCACCGACTTTCGCTTCGAGTTGGGCGCCGGTAACGAGGACTTGGCGGTGATGATGTCCGTGGGCGACGAATTCAGCCAACCGTCGCCGGTGCTGACTGTCGAGCTGCCGGCTTGCGAGCGGCAGGTATTGGAGGACAAGCCGTACCGCTTCCGCGGCCAGCGGCCGTTCCAGACCACCTG
>PHCA01000409.1:1656-2336 GCA_002842085.1 Chloroflexi bacterium HGW-Chloroflexi-1 | reverse complement strand
GGCGAAGTCTTGTTGCCGCTCAAGGGCGGGAAGTGGAAAGGCTGCTTCCACGTCCCGCGCGCCTTGCATATCTGCTCGAAGGAGCTTGCGGGGCTTAGGGCTAAGGACGGCTAAGGCTTAATAACTTACCCACTTGCTCCGGCAAATGAAGGGAGGATTCGTCCAAGTTATTTAATCCTCAGTCCTTAGCGACCGGCGAACAGACGCGGGCTGATGGCAAGATAAAGGAGACACGAGACCATGACGGAACTGGACCTGCACGTGGACGTTTCCGAGCCTTTTTTCATCGCCGGCACGGAGCATGGCGTAGGCGTCTATTGCTTTCCGACGCTGGATCGGATGCCTGACGGCGACCTGATCCTGTGCATCGGGCTCGACCGCGACCAACATGACGCGCGGCGTATCGCACTGAGAAGCGCCGACGGCGGCTCAACATGGACCGAGGATTTCGGGCCCCAGACCGCCGCTCACATGAATACCTACCATATACTGGACGAGCGCTCCGTGCTCTGCACCGCCTGGACACAATGCTACGAGACCAAAGAGAAGGAGCATTTTGTTTTTCCATACTGGCTATCGCACGACGGGGGCAAGACCTTCGGCCCCGCACAAACCGCATCGCTCCACGCCCCGGGCGCCACGGCAAAGGACCCCTACGAGGCTCTTGTGGCGCTCGAAGG
>PHCA01000409.1:0-1553 GCA_002842085.1 Chloroflexi bacterium HGW-Chloroflexi-1 | reverse complement strand
TCGATGGGGAGGACGCCTTCTGCGAGCCGGCCGTCGTGCGCTTCCCCGACGGCGAACTCTTTTGCGTCCTGCGGTCCGGCAGTTACCGGCCGCTCTATGCCATTCGTTCGACGGACGGCGGCGAGACCTGGTCCGCCCCGGAGCGCCTGCCGGTCGACGGCGTTATGCCCATCCTCGTGCTCATGTCCGATGGCGCCCTGGCCCTCGCCACCGGCAGGCCGGACAACGTCCTCTGCCTGAGCACCGACCGCGGGCGCACCTGGCCGAAGCACATCGTGATCCAGGAATGGGCCGGCGTCGAGAATGACCGGGGCGAGATCGTGCGGCGCGACAATCCGCACGTCCCGCCGGACAACCCAAACCTTCACTCCACCGGCTACAACGGCCTCGCCGAGGTCGAACCCGGAAAGCTACTTTTTGTGTACGACACCTTCTCCCCGGACGAGCATCAGCCCGACCGCTGGCTCAAGCGCCACGGCCACGGCAGGATTCACGGATGCTACGTCACGGTGAGCAGATAGCCGCTCGCACCGATAATCCTTCGATGTGTTCCGTCGTAACTACTCAGCTTGTCATTGCGAGGAGGCGATTGCGGCAATCTCGATTGCTTCGCAAAAAACGCTCGCAATGACACGGTGGCTGAGTAGTTACGTTCCGTCTCGCTGTGCCTGGCAAGGATTTGATTTCCAAAGTTGGGCAGCCCACAATCAGCGTGGCGTCTGCGTCCTGCACTGCGGAGAAGGCTGCCGGGGCAGCGCGTGCACTGTGGACATCCACGCTCAAAGGAGAAAATGACCGTGAATACGCACAAAGAAACAAAACTGCTGACCGACATGAGTCAGTGTCAACCAGGCGCGGCTCTTTCCGCACAAGCTCAGCGCGGGCGCTGGCAATTAGCCAGTTACAAGACCGACGAGGTCTCGGGCGCCATGGTCCTGGCCCGAACGGAAACCGGCGCTCCGGAGATCACGCTGCCGTTGCAAGCCCGGGGCTGGCACGCCATTTACCTCGGCTTTATGGGGGACACCTGGGCCGGGCGTCCGCTCCTGAGAGTCAAACTTTCCGGCGATCCCTGCTTCGTGCGGGTGGAAACCGAAGCGGATATTCGGCATCTCGAGGAAGGTTTCTGGAAGGCAGCCGACCTGACCGGTCAGGATTTGGTGATTGCTCCGCAGACTATCTTTG
This sequence comes from Chloroflexi bacterium HGW-Chloroflexi-1, assembly GCA_002842085.1. Taxonomy (GTDB): domain Bacteria; phylum Chloroflexota; class Anaerolineae; order CG2-30-64-16; family CG2-30-64-16; genus CG2-30-64-16. The sequence continues at coordinate 368 of PHCA01000409.1, read as the reverse complement.
CCGAACCCAGGCCGGCCAGTCTTGCCTGCGTTCGCCTGGTCCCTCTCGCCGAAGAAGAGGTAAGACGCTACCAGGACCGCTCGAAAACCAGGCGGCTCATTGCCATGGATGATGGAGATGGTTTCTTCCTGAGTGGAACGTTCTCGGCGCAGGATATTCAACAGGAGATCGAGCCCTATCGGGATAGCGACGTGGGGAAGATATTCGTGGAAATGTGGCACGGCGACCACGCGCACTATCCGACCAGGGTTGGCGTTCTCTGGGGAGAAGGGGCAGAGGATTTTCCCCAACCGATCTATCGCTGTATTGCAGAAGGCGCGCGGGGAATGAAGGAACGGGGCATAGACCCCCTCCAGGTGGCGCTGGAG
>PHCA01000093.1:9420-14083 GCA_002842085.1 Chloroflexi bacterium HGW-Chloroflexi-1 | reverse complement strand
GGGGTGCGCGTCGGCTCCACCGTGCGGGTGGGCGCCAGGGTCGGTCCGCCCGCCTGGCCGGTCGGCGCGGCGCCGGTCCCGCTCACCTCTGCGCTCGCGACGCCGGCCGGCTCGGTCGAGGCCTGGCTGCCCGGGGCGCCGGGCGCCGCAGTCACCATCACCAGCCCACCCCCGGTTGGTGTGGGCCCGGCCGGCGCCGCAGTGTCGACCAGCGCGGAGGCCGCGGCAGTCTGCGCCACTGGAGTGGCTGAGGCGGCCGGCTGGCGGCCACCGCTCATCAGGAGCACGGCCGGAATCGCGGCCACAGCCACCAGGGCCACCCCCGCGAGGATGATCGGCAGCACCGGGGGCCGCTTGCCGCGCACCGGCGCGCCGCCAGGCACCCGCAGCGCCAGCGCCGTCACGTTGTCGGTGGCGCCCGTCTTGGTCGCATTGCTCACCAACGCCTCGGCCGCCACCTGGAGGTCGCGCTGCTGCAGGAAGCTGACGATCGTGCGGCTATCCAGCGCATCCGACACGCCGTCCGAGCAGAGCATGAGGGTGTCGCCCGGCTCCAGGAAGAGGGGCGCGTTGAGCGCGTCGCCCGTCTCTGCGTCGTCGATGCGGTAGCGTGTGTCCACGCTGACTATGGGGTCGATCCCCAGATAGCGCATGATCACCCCGCGGTTGGGGTGGTTGCGGATCTCCTCGGGGGCGCGGCCGGCCCGAATCGCCTCCTCGGCCCAGGTGTGGTCGACCGTGAGCTGGCGCAACCCGCCGCCGCGCAGGAGATAGGCCCGGCTGTCGCCGACGTGGGCCAGGTACAGGCGCCGGTCGGCCACCACGATGGCGGTGCAGGTAGTGCCCATGCCGGCGCGGCTGTCGTCAGCCAGCGACGCGTCGTAGATCGCCCGGCCGGTCTCTTCCAGCGCGGCCTTGAGGCGCCGCGTGATCTCGCTGGCGGATGGCGGCTGGGCGAGCAGCCGGGCCGGCACGGACTCCTTGGCGAGCTGGCTGGCGATCTCGCCCGTATTGTGGCCGCCGATGCCGTCGGCGACCAGCGCCAGGAGGGCGGGCCGGCCGTCGGCGGTCTGGAAGGGCTTGATCTCCCAGCGATCCTCCTGGTTGGGCCGCTTGCCGATGTCGGACCTGGCGCCGTAAATCAGTGTTTCGCTGGTGTCGATCGAGGGAGTGGTCATGGGGGCATCCTCACGGGTTGGGCACGGGTATGGGCGGGTTGACGATGGGCGTCGTAGTCGGCGCCGGCGGCCGGGTCGGCGCCGGCGTGCGGGTGGGCACCAGGGTTGGTTCCTTATCCGGGGGCCCGGGGGTGTCGGGCGCCGGCGTAGGATCGACGGTCGGTGCGGCCGTGGCGATGGCGGGCGGCCGCGTCGGCGACTTACTGGGCGTCTTTGTGGGAGCAGCAGGAACCGGCGTGTCGGCCGCGCCCGGAGGCGCATTGATCTGCACCGGCGTGACCACGGGGGGCGGTGGTTCGGGCGGGGGGCGCAGCCCAAACCAGTAGACGCCTCCGGCCGCCGCCTCGATGAGCGCCACTGCCCCCAACGCCAACGCGGCGGTTTTCCAGCCCGCAGACAAGCGGTCAGGTGGCGCGGCCTCCCGGGTCGCGCCATCCACGCGCGGGGGCGGCACGATCTGGTCCAGCCGGGTGAGGGTCTCCTTCATGCCGGGCCGGCGAGTCGGATCCTTCTCCAGCATCTGCATGATCAGATTGTCGAGATCGGGGAAGGCGGTCAGTTGCCGGTTCACCTGCATCGGATGAGTCGGCAGCTCGGTCAGGATCGCGGTGGTGAGCTGGGCCCGGCGGCCGCTGAACGGCAGATCGCCGGTCAGTGTTCGATAGAGCGTCACGCCCAGCGCGTAAACATCGGCGGCGGCCTTGTTCACCAGCGTCTCCGGCGATCGCTTGCCCACGAGCACCTCCACCCGCTCGGGCGACAGGTACATCAGCGACCCCGCATCCACCTCGGCGCGGCGGAGCGCCTTTTGCGCCGCGCCGAAATCGATCAGCACCGCTTCCGGCCGCTCGCGATGGTTCAAGGGGTAGCGAAACAGGATGTTGTTGGTCTTGATGTCGAGATGCGCGTAGCCGCTGACGTGGACGTAGTCCAACGCCACGCCTACCTGGTGTATGATCTCTACGGCCAGCGCCGGGGTGAGCGGTCCGCTGTCATGGAGCAGTTCCTCCAGCGTACCGCCGGAGAGATGCTCCATCACAAAATACCAGGGGCTGCCGGGCAAGTTGACAGCACGCGTCATGTACGAGAAGTGGCGCTCGTCCACCTGGATCGGGTACATCCGGACGATGCCGGGATGTTTGAGCACGCGCAGCGTCTCCACCTCGCTGCCCAGCGCGCGGGTATAGGTGTCGTTGTGGAAGGACAGCTTCGACGCGATAGGGGCCGATGCAGGTCCCCGGTTGCACATCAGGCATAGACGCGCCTCCAATTCGATAGGCCGCTCTGGTGGGCAATGGGGTAAATGGCCCACCAGAGCGGCCCGCTTACCGGCGCCCGACAAATGGCTCGGTGACGTCATCCACGTTCGTCTCAGTGGGCAGGGGCGGTGCGCTGCCCTGAAGCTGGAAACGCACCTTCACCCGGCCGAATTCGATCAGGTCGCCCGCCTTCAGCTTCTTCGGCTGGAACTCGACGCGCTCCTCGTTGACGTAGGTGCCGCTGGAGCTCCCTTCGTCGTGAATCACAAAGTCGTTGTCGGCCTCTTCCACGATCCGGGAATGCAAACGGGACACGCTCTTGTCGGAGAAGACGATCTGCGCCCGGGCCGGGTCGCGGCCAATCGAGACGCTCTGCGCCCGGATGGGGATCGGATCGCCCAGCGAGCCGGCGTCGTCCACGATCGGGACCAGCGCGGCCCCGGCTGACTCTTTGCCGCCGGTCCGCTTGGGCCGGAATACCTCGGTGGCATCGCGCACCATCCCCACCACGGTCGTCGTCATGGCCTCCCGCGCCGTGGGGTTGCGCAGCAGCCGGATCAGCGCATAGAGCGCCAGCGCGGCCGCGATCAACGCCACCAACAGGACCACCAGCAACACGGGCTGCTCGCCTGGCAGCCGGCGCACCTGCTCCCAGAAGGTCGGAGGGCGAGGCGTCGGTGTCGGCGCTGGCGTCGGCGCCGGCGGGATGGTGATGGCGATGGTGGTTTGGATCGGGTCGCTGCGGCCCTCGAGGCCCAGCTCGTCGCGCACGACCGCGCGCAGGGAATGAATGCCGGCCGGCAGTCGCGAGAAGTCCCAGGTGAACGCTTCTTCGGGGGTCAGGTTGGCCACCGCGGCGCCGTCCACTTCGTAAATGACGCGCTGGATGCCGCGCGAGAAGTTGTCGGGCCACGACACCTCCACGGTCACTGGTTGCTCGCGCGGCTCGATAGTGGCCGGATCCTGATCGTAACTCGAGGCCACCCGGTCGTACACTGTGCCTTCACCGGGCACGGTGATGCGCACCGCCGGCGGCTTGGGCGCGATCGCGACGGTCAGCGACCGGCTCTTGGACTCCTGTCCCCCGATCCGGACGCCCACCTCGATGTTCTGCGGCCCAGCCTGGTTGATCTTCGAGCGATAGCAAACCAGGTATTGCTCGGCCTGCGCCTTGATTGCGCTGTATAGCGGCGCCAATGAGGCCGGGCCAGCGTAGTTGGTGTAGGCCCACTCCGGCCGGCCCTCGGCCGAGGTCTCCTCAGCCATGCGCTTCAGGCTGTCCCCCTTGGCTTCCGGACCGATCTTGACCGACAGGATCTTGACCCCCAGGCTGTTGGCCCGATTGATTACGTCCGTCACGTCCTGCGCGCTGGTGCGGTCGACGCCATCGGAAAGGACCAGCAGAAACTTAGCTCGCTGCTGGTAGTCGGGCAGGTCCTTCATGCGCACCATCGCCTCGACCAACATCTTGTACAGCGGCGTGTCGCTGTTGACCGGGTCGAGCACGTAGGCGTTGTTGTGCATCGACACCGGCTCCGTCGTCCACTTTCCATCCGGCAGAGCGATCTTGAAGGTGTCGGGACCGGTGGGCGCGATCAGCAGCATCTGGTCGAGTAAGCGATCTTGCTGGAGCCACTGGCCCTTGGCGAGCACCAGCTCGTCCAGCGCCTGAATTGCGTCATCGAAGCGCCGGTTGGTCTTGTCGACTACACTGGGCTTGTTGAAGCTTCCGGAGGCATCCAGCACGATGGCCACCTGGATGCCAGCATAGTCCTTGGTGACGCTGGTCGCCGGTCGCGCCTCGCCGTTCTCATAGACCTGGAAGGCCTCTGCACTCAGATCGGCCGGTTGGGTCCCGTTCGCAGTCACCGCGGCCAGCCGCAGACAGACGTTTGGGAAGGCCGCATAGTCGATGCCATAGGTGCGGACTTCCACCGTGCCCCCCTGGGCGCGGGCGGGCAACGCGGCCGGCAGGAAGAGAGCCGGGATGATGAAGACGACCAGGAGGGCCTTATAAAAGCGGACGAAGCGGGCATTGATCATAACAGAACCTCCGATGTCCTGACAACAAGTTGGCGAGAGCAAAACCTGGTTTCTGGTTATGAGTGTCCAGGATACCGCGACTTAGTAATCCGGGGTGGCTGTGGCCGGTCTCCTGACCGAGCCACCGTGGGTAATCCGGGGTGGCTGTGGCCGGTCTCCTGACCGAGCCACCGTGGGTAATCC